>JAQGOK010000002.1 GCA_028293645.1 Chthoniobacter sp. | reverse complement strand
GTGTTGACGCCAGCCAGTGTGACGGTGGTAGCCACGGCTGCGTGGAACCGCAACGTGTCTGTTGTGGAACCGGAAGCCGGAGCGGAGCTGCCAGTAACGTTGGTATGATTGCCCGGCGCCCAGGTGTTTGCCGTATAATTCGACGCGGGTAGAGGCGCGATCCTGCCGCCGAGACTGTTTGTCACGTTGATCGCCCAATCCGTTCCGCCATAGGTCGCCCATCCGCCAAGAATGCCATTCGTATTGTTATTGTCGGTGATCGCAGCAGCGATGCCGGTCCCCGTGCCCCCGTAAACAACGTTGAGGGTCGCTCCTGGTGCGCGAGTAACCGCGCGCAGGTTTAGCGTTGCGTTGTTCGATCCCGGATTCTTGTTCACGGTGATCGAGGAGGCGCCTGGATTGAGCGTAAGGCTTCCAAGGGTCTGGATGGTGTCTGCCGAACCATTCGGAATAAGGGAAAGACTGCCGCCGCCCAAGCTCAGACTAGTAGTGTCCGCAAACTTGCTTGTATTCTGGGTCGCAAAGTGGAGCCCAAGCGTTCCGCCGTCGACCGCGATCGCTCCCGATCCGTCTATGGAACCACCAAGCACGAGTGTGCCGCCGTTGATTTGCGTCGGACCGTTGAAGGTGTTCGCGCCGCGCAGCTCAAGTGTGCCCTCGTTGACGATCGTTCCACCTGAATAAGTGTTGGCACCGGTAAGGATCTGGGTTCCCGGACCGTTCTTCGTCAACGTAATGCTGCCAAGGTTATTGCCGGGAAGGGGAATCGACGAGGCGTCCATCCCGATGACACCGTTATAAGTGTGGGAGGCCCCAGTCGGCACACTGAGGTTGATCTTCTGAAAAGCCGTCTGATCCGTCGTGATATAGGTGTCGGGATTGCCCGTCAGCCCGCTGATAGTCTCTCCGCCGATATTGTTCGCGCGTAGGAATATTTTGCCAGACTGGAAGTCGAGCACGGTCGCGTGTGGCAGCAGATCATCCTTCTCCAGCCATAGCGTGCGTTGAAACCAAGCCGTTCCAGGCGCGGGAGCGTCGTAGTTGATAATTGTCCGGCCTGTGTAGCTCAGAGCCCCAGTGTAATCGCCGCGAAAGGTGAAATACCCCGTGCTTTGATTCTTAAAAACGACGTCTCCCGCACCGCTGATCGACTGGTTCAGAAAGGCCGCGCCGTTTGGTGTCGTGTTACGAGCAAAGACGAGCTGCGCACCGGCGGCGACAGTATAACTCCCGGCGCCGAGCGCCGCGGAATTGTCATTATCGCCAATCTGCAAGACACCAGAGTCGACTGAGGTAAGACCGGTGTAAGCATTCGCCCCCGAGAGAATCAGCGTTCCGGCGCCACCCTTGGTCACGCCACCTCCGCCGCTTACGATACTGGTTACCTTGGTGTTTCCCAAACCGTTTACCGTGAGATGGTTGCCGCCGTTCGCGATGCTGCCCGTCACGCTCAGAAGGCTGCTCGCATTGTTTGTCCAGCTTTGTGCAGTGCCGAGAACGACCGGAGAGGCGATCGTCGCTGGACCGGCATTGGCGAGCATGTTGATCCCGCTGTTGCCTATCGAGAGAGACGTCCCGCTAATCGTCAGCGGCGCGGTTACCGTACTCCCGTCGCCAATCTCGATCCCATTGATGCGGGTAGTGCCAGCGTTGGGCTGGTTGGTGTAACTGGTCTGGTGGAATCGCGCAATATCTGCGGTAAGGCTGTCGGCCGGAGGGGTGCCGCCCACCCAGTGGGAACCGTCTGTCCAAGTGCTGGAGCCGGCGGTGCTGTTCCATGCAATAGCTGCGGCATGTCCGGAGCGTTCCATTAACAAAACCGCCGCAACAGCAGCGGCTATCCGTAGCGAGGCTGCCGAGCTTTCACCCCGGCAAGGGAATAGCTGGTTTCGATATCTCATGATCTGGGGGATGGATAGCGCCGGAGGGCTAGGGATCAGCCGCCAGCGGGATTGTTTCTTAACGCGTGTCTTGGCCGCGTGGAGAGTCGAGTCATGGATCTGGCAGGTCCGCAGAGTGTTGCGCGATGACGATCACAGCCGCTCGGGTTTTTAGGTGGGACTAGTTGAGCGATCTCAAGGATCGCGTTCGGATCTACTGGCGCCGCCGACGCATGACTAAGCCGAGCGCGCCGGTGAGGACCAGAATGGCCGAGGCCGGCTCCGGGACCGCCCAGACTTCCAGCTCAGAAACCGCGGTCTCTGCGCTGCTGGACTCCAAGCGTAATCGGACACCGGTCACCCCTGCAATCGGGGTGAAGCTGTAAAGGTGCCGGACGTCAGTGGCGTCCTGAATCTGTTGTACGTCCAGGATTTGCCAATTGACGGCGCCAATGGCACCGGGATTGAGACCGAGATTTGCATCCGCAGGAACGCCACTGAGGTTGTCCAGTGTGTACTCGAAGATGAATGCCCCATTCCGTCGTGCGCCGAACTCGCCTTGAAAACCGATGCGATCGATCGTCATTCCCATGCTCAGTTTGATCCCTGCGAACGACTCTAAGTTACCAGCAATCCAAGGTTCCTGGCCCCCGGGTCCGACGTCCGGATTTGCATACTGACCGTCATTAAGGCGGAACGGCCGGAAATCTCGTGCTCCTCCTATGAAATCCTGTGCAAAGGCTACGCCGCCGTTCGCTGAGAGCGCGCCATTGATACGGCCTGTGACCTGCGGCTCGGAGGTTCCATCGAGGACTGAAGGAGTGCCTGCGGTGACGTGCCCGGTCTCGGTCTCCGTCATGGCGCCGGTCGCGAACGCGATGCCGAGATTGTACTTCGTGTTCAGATATTTGTTCACGTTCGCTGTCTCGGCAGCCGTCAGGGCTCGCTCGTAAACGATCACCTCCGCAATCTGCCCAGACCACGCCTCGGCCGGAGTGGTCGCGGAAGGTGTAGCGCGATCAATATTTCCGATTCGAATACCATTAAGAGTCCCTGTGCCCGGCGTACTCAGTGGCGTCAACACGCTCTGAAACAACCCTGTGTCCCCACCGGCCGAGTTCATTTGATAACCGAAGAGTTTATACGTCGTGGGGCCAGCACGGTTGACTACCGTTCCTTGTACATTTCCTGTGGCCTGACCGTTGTAGAAGTGGAAGGAGTTACCACCCCGAAAGAGGACGGCATCCGTTCCATCAGAATTGAGCCCGGACAGAACGTGGTTGCCAGCCGTGCCGCTATGTTGGACAACCGTGAAGATCGTATAGTCGTTGGAGACCAGCAGAGTAGAGTTGTCGAGCTTGTCCAGGGAGTTTCCAGTGAACTGCGCGGTATTATGGCCGTTGGCTACTGCGAATTGTTGCGTGGGCGCACCCGCGGTGACGCTCACCGTGTTGATGCCCTGCCCCGATGACTTATCAACCCAGGAAGTCAGGAGCGATCCGCTGGCGCCGGTATCGACTACCCCATCGCCATTGAAGTCGTCGGCATCCAGCCAGAGAACGTGACCCGGTAATGCGAGCGGCGAGCCAATCTGCGCGTTCGCAGAAATGCCTCCGAGAAGCACCGATATCGACAGGGCAAGTTTCGTGCGGGTGGGCGCTTTCATGAGCAGAATCGTTTTTGGGGGTGAGGGGGATTCTCGCAGCAGGAAAGCTGGAGAAGGACGTCAGGGTATCCCATCTTATAGGCGTGGAAATGAACAGAGTGGTAATACATTTATACAATTGGGCCGCGGTCCTCGGCGTGTTTACCGTATTTCCTGCGATAATCGCCCGGGGTAATGCCCGTATGCTTTTTGAAAAACCGCGACATGTATTCGTGGTAGGTAAAGCCGCTTTGCTCCGCGACCACGGGCAGAATGTAGTCGGTCTCCGTGAGTAATTGCTTAATCCGTCGCAAGCGGATCTCGTGCACCTCCTCCATGGGTGTCCGACCCGTACAGGCGCGAAATTTCTTTTCCAGTGCGCGCCGTGATTGGCCGGCCGCGAGCGCAATGGCCTTGCTGTTTATCTCGCGGCAGGCGTTTTCGCGGATGAAGCGCGCCGCCTTAGCAACGTTCTGGTCCCTTACGGCAAAAACATCTGAGGACTGCCGCGTGATCACCTCGCCGGGTTCGAAGAAGAAATTCGCCGGCTCGATTTTTTCGCCGCGCATCATGCGATCGAGCAGGGATGCGGCTTCGAAACCGAGCTTTTGCCCGTTTTGGTCGAGGCTCGAGAGCGGCGGGCTCGCGAGTTCGCAGAGCACTGGATCGTTATCGACGCTCACGACCGCCACGGCGTCGGGCACGGGGATGCCGGCACGGCGGCAGGCATCGAGGATTTGCACCCCTTTGCTATCGTGCGCTGCCATGATTCCGACAGGCTTTGGCAGGTCTTGCAGCCACGCGATCAACGCCTCCTGTTCCTTCTCCCAGTTCCCGTCGGCATCCGACGTATCGTCGGGTTGGTATTCGTGCCAACTGCCGCCGTTCGTCTCCACATGGCGGATGAAAGCGGTGCGTCGGCGACGCTCCCACTCCTTCTTTCCCGCGACGCCACAGTATCCGAAATGCCGAAACCCCCGCGTGGTAAAATGCGTTGCCACTCGCTCGCCGATCAGCCGTTGATCGGGAAAGACGGTAGGAAGCGGTGGCTTTTCAGAAAGGTGCCTCAAACTGACGACCGGGATCCCTCTTTTCCATGCGCGGCGACAGAGCTTCAGATCAAAGCTCCGGGTGATGATTCCGTGCCCTCCCCAGCGCGCGAGCCAGCTCGGATCGGGGTCATTTTGCCCCCTTTCGTGCGTAAAGATGCTCCAGGGGCCGTGAAGGGCGAGAAAGCGGCTGATGCCCAGCAGGATTTCCCGGCCATAGACCTTCGATGTCTCGATGATCAGCGCAACGTGCGGTGTGACGTTGGATTTAGGCGGAATCTTCTGCACGAGTGAGGTCAGCTTTCGCGCCGTTGAGCGTCCCTCACAGCCACCGCGGCGCGCGCCGCCTCCGTGACGCGCGGCCAGTCATGGGCGCGAATGACTTCGCGCGGCGCAATCCACGAACCTCCGATGCCGCCGACGCTTGGCTCGCGTAGATAGTCCACCATGTTCGCAGCGGTAAGTCCGCCGAGCGGGATATACTTTACGCCGAGATGCGCATACGGCGCGGCGATCACCCGCAGATACGCGAGGCCACCGCTCGGCTCAGCGGGGAAGAACTTCAGGAGCCGCCGATCGTATTCCAGCGCTCGCTCGATGTCCGACGGTGTGCAGATGCCCGGCGCGAATGGCAAACCCGAGGCCAGCGCGGCCTCGACCACGCGCGGGTTCATTCCCGGCGCGACAGCAAATTCGCCGCCCGCATCAATCACCTGCGCGATTTGCTCCGGAGTCAGGACCGTGCCAATTCCAGCCAGCATTTCCGGCACAATGCGTTTGATCTCCCGCAGCGCGTCGAGTGCCACGGGCGTGCGTAGCGTCAGTTCCATCGCGGTAATTCCCCCGGCGAGCAGGGCTTCCGCGACCGGCACGGCGTCTTCTGCGCGATCCATCACCAGCACGGCGACAACGCACGCGGTAGCCAAGCGGTCGAAAATTTGGGACTCGGCGGTCGAGGACATGGAGCTTGGGAAACGGCGGCGTCAGACCGCGAGCGCCGCCAGCAGGTTTTCCACGGAGACCGACATCGCCCGATCGATGCTTTCACGGGTAAAGCCGCCGAGGTGCGGCGTGGCAATGACGTGCGGATGCTGGACGAGCCGCTGATCGGTGGGCGGTTCGGTGTCGAAAGCGTCAAGTGCGACGCCTGCGACGTGGCCGGATTCGAGCGCGGCGAGAACCGCTCCGGGATCGAAGACGTCGTAGCGGGCGGTGTTGATGATGAAGGCGCCGGGCTTCATCCGCGCGAGCGCCCTCGCGTCGAGCAATGGACGGCCATCGGCTGCGGGCGGGCAGTGAAGGCTGAGAAAATCCGCCTTGGCGAAGACCTCGTCGAGGGGCGCGTAGCGAAAGCTGGGGCCGGGAGAAAAGCCGCTGTCCGGATAGGGATCGAACGAGAGCACCTTCATGTCGATGCCGAGCGCCATCTGCGCGACCAGCTTGCCGACCCGCCCGCAACCTGCGAGCCCGAGCGTTTTTCCCTCCAGCTCGATGCCTTGCGCCTGCCGCTCCCAAGCACCGCGCTTCAGCGCTGCGTCGGACGGACCGACCCCGCGCGCCAGGGCGAAAAGCAGGCCGATGGCGAGTTCCGCGACGCCGCGTGCGTTTGCACCCTCTGCGCGAAGCACGGCGATGCCACGAGCTTTGGCCGCGTCGAGATCCACGTTATCTACTCCGGTCCCGTTGCGGCTGATCACACGCAGTTCGGTCGCGACTTCCAGAACACGGGCCGTTACTGGCTCGACCCCGGCGAGATAACCAACGCAGCCGGGCAGTAACGCGCGCAGTTCGTCTTCGCCTGGCTGTTTGCCCGCCGTGCAGAAGACGACTTCGCAACCAGCATCGCGCAGGTTATCCAACGACGGATGCCCCGCGCGGGTGACCGAACGTGGAGTGACGAGCACCTTCTTCGTCATGACCTATTCGACGACGATCTTTCCGCCGCGACGGAACGCCCTTTTGGGAAAGCCTTCCCGCTCGATGTCGCCGTAGTTGTGACCGGCGTCGCCTGGATAGACACAAAACGAGATCAACGGCTCGTCACCGGTGTTGATGCTGCGGTGTCCCCAATACGGCGGCACATAAACCATCCGCCCCGGCGCAAACTCCTCGTAGCGACATTGGCCGTCAGTCGTCTTCATCATCATGAAACCGCGGCCGCGCAACGCGAGGTAGATCTCCCCGGTGTTGATGCGCGTGTGGTAATGCCCCTTCGTCATGAAGCATTCCTCCCCGACGACGCCCGGCTTGAGGTCGCTGATGCAATACATCAGGTGCCCGTATTCGTTCGGCACCGGCACTTCGAAGACCTCGTAGTGGACCGGATCGCCGCCCGCGATGAGCGCGTCGAGTGCGGCCGAATTCCGGTAATGTCCGCGCATGTCAGAGGCACGGCGCGCGAGGTGATTGGTCGGGTTTTTCATGATGCCCGCCGCGAGATCGTAGTCGACGGCGAACGGTTCGATGAACGTGGTTTTGTCGGACGCGGTAGCAGTGCTCATGTTGAAAATGCGTGGCTTATCGGGTTGAGGCGGCAATGCGGGAGAGCTCATCGAAGACCGGACCGCGCGTGGGAATCTCAACGGCAAAGACGTCTGAAATGACCCGCGTCCAGCCGTGAAGGAAATAGACCCAGCCATCTTCCACGTGGAGATTGCGCGACTTCTCCTGCGCCTTTGCCTGATCAAGAAAAACGAGGTCGCCACGATAGTTGAATTCCCACGCGAGCCCGCGCTCGGGAAACACCGCCGCGTCAGTGAGCGGCGAGCCGGGCGCGTCCTTGCCAAGGCCGGTGGCGTTCACGACGAGCGAGCCCGGCGGAAGCATTGGCAGGATCGCATCGGCGAGTTCAGGCCGCGGCACGTGATGCGTCTCGAGCGGAACGCCGCTGGTCCAGGATCCGTGCAACTCCCGGAGATGATCGAGCCGTGGCGTGCTGCGATTCGCCACGTGAATGCGCGCCGGACGATTCGCGCCGTGCTCGGCTTTCGAGAGATGCCAGGCGAGCGCCATCGCCGAGCCGCCTGCGCCAAGGATCAGCGCTTGCGCGCCGGTTTTGGCCCAATGATTCCCGGGAAGGAATGCATCGAGCGAAAGGCCGACCGTCCACGGATCGGCCGCCCGTCCGTGAAGTTTGCCATCGCGTTTGTAGATGCTGCTCAGCTCCCCCATCGCCGCGGAGAGCGGCTCCAGATCTTCGAACTGATCACGGCACGGAGCGCAAAGGTCGATCTTGTGGGTCGTCACCAGCGCGCCTCGGGTGAGCGGGTCGCTTTTGATGAAGTCCACCGCTTCGCGATAACGAGCGGGTTCTGCGTGGAGCGGAAAATCCATCCCGCGTAGCTCGCAATCGCCCAGCCCTAAGTGCTCGGCCCATCGAGGAAAAACCTTGTTGATGGACGACTTCCCCGTCGTCACGCCGATGAAGAACATCGCGGGCTTGGTGGATGGAGCGTAGGTCATGCGAATGGTTAGGAGCCAGCGCTCCAGTTGGTGAGGGCTTCGAGCAGCGCTTGATACTGCGCGATGCGGCCCGCGTAGTATTCGGCGCGGCTCGCATCGGGTTCAAAACGCTGGCCGAGCGTGACCCATTTTTCAGCGACTTCCGGCAGACTCGCGAACAGCCCGGCGCCGGCGCCTGCGAGCATCGCCGCGCCCATCGGTGCACCGCCGCCGTTTTGAATCTGAACGATCGGAATTTGGAGCACGTCAGCTTTGATCTGATTCCACACGGTGCTCTTCTCACCGCCGCCCGTGATCCGCAGTTCGGTGAACGTCGCGCCAGGCAGAAGCTGCCGGACCGCCCGCTGATAGATCGCGTATTCGAGCGCGACGGACTCGAGCATCGCGCAGAAAAGCTCGCCACGCGTGTGGTCCCAAGCAAGCCCGACCCACGCGCCGCGCAGCGCCGGTACCGCGGGCGAATTGCGACCGCCGAGATGCGGCAAAAACATGGGAAGGCCTTCGCGCGGCGTGACCGCTGCCGCGAGCGCGTTGAGCTCATCAAAGGTGGCGCCTTCCGACGCGAACTCACGGCGGAACCATTCCAGATTCATCCCGCCACCATTGATATAAGCATACGGGTGCCACAGCCCCGGCGTCGCCGCTTGCCCGCATCCGAGCGTGCCGCTTTGCGTGTCGGGAGCAAAGGCGCCCGTGGTCGCTGCAAACACCGACGCCGTGCCGGCGACATCGACGCAAATGCCGGGCGCGGTTGCCCCGCAGGAAAGGAAGCTTGCCGCCGTGTCGCCGCAGCCGGCAACCACCGGCGTCCCCGCTGGCAATCCGCACGCTGCGGCCATCTTGGCCGTGAGCTCGCCAACCGTCTCCGTCGATTCCACGATCTGCGGGAGCTTTGCCGGATCGACGTCAAACCGTTCGCACAGCCCGCCATCCCAACGCTTCGCGCGATTGTCTGCGAAGCCAGAGAAATGCAGATAGCTGGTGTCAATGAACGCGGCTTCCCCTCGCAATCCGCACAGCCGCATGCCGACATAACCGCCGGGCTGCACGAACTTCGCTACCCGCTCATAATCATCTGGTCGAACATTTTTCCACCAAAGGATTTTTGGTCCGTGGTTGAAGCTCGGGGCGTTGCCGGTAACGCGTAGCACGGCCTCACTGCCTTTGCCCTGCATACGCGTGATCTGCCCGCCGCAGCGCGTGTCCAGCCACGAGTCGTAAGGGGTCACGGCGCGGCCGTCCTCGCCGATGCCGATGATCCCCGCCATCTGTCCCGAGACCGCGATCGCCGCGACCTCGCTGGCTCCGCTTCGTGCCACGCATTCGCGCACCACGCGACAAGTCGAAGCGAGCTGAAATTCGGGATCCTCCTCAACCACGCCAGGCGACGGCCGATGCGGGCGGGATGGCTCAAATGCCTCCGCGCGACAAACGCCGTCGGCCGAAAAGATCGCGGCCTTTACCCCCTGCGTGCCGATGTCGACACCGACCAGATTCGTCATGCGGCGAACTCCAGCCGCGACTTGAGACCGGTCGCATTGGCCATCGCCGCAATGGCTTTTTCAGTCTCCTCGACGGGATGCGTGGAAGTGACAAGGTCTTCGAGCCGCAGCACGCCGTCGGTCACCAGCGCGAGCACCGCCTGAAACTGCCGCAGGCTCTGACGGGTCGTGCCGGTGACCATGAGCTGGCGGTAATGAATGATGTTTGCGTCGAGTGGCACGACGGCCCGGTCTTTCGGCAAGCCGCCGAAGAAAACGATGCGTCCACTGATCGCCGCGATCTCGACCGCGAGCGTCTGCACCTCCGGTACTGGGCAGGCGGTAATGATCACGTCCGGACCGGCGCCGCCGGTCAGCCGTGCGATCTCCGCGCGCACGTCGCCGTGGATCGTGATGAACGAGGGATCAATACTGCGAGCCATCTCCAAGCGCTCTGCGTTAACGTCGTTGATGATCACTTTTCCCGCACCCGCGAGCCGGGAAATTTTCGCATGCATTACGCCGATCGGCCCGGCACCGATTATGAGCACGGTGTCGCCGGGTCGTGTGCCCGCCTTTTCGTAAGCGTTGTAAACACAGGACATCGGCTCGATCATCGCCGCCTCGGTGAAAGAAACATGGTCCGAGATCGGGAAAACATTTCCTTGCGAGACCGCGAGCGCCGGAATGCGCACGAACTCCGCAAAGCCGCCGTCCTCGTGAATTCCGAGCGCACGGTAATTCGGATCGAGATGGCCCTCGCCACCGACGGTCAGCCTGGACGGTGTAGGATTGTAATTCGGTGCCACACAAACGCGTTGGCCCGCTCGGTAGCTGGTCACGCCTTCACCGAGCCGCTCGATGGTTCCGGCCATCTCGTGTCCGATGACCAGCGGCGATTCTGGCGTCGCTTGAGCGTGTCCATGCTTAAGCATCCGAATGTCGGTGCCGCAAACGCTGGCGGCAGCCGTGCGTAGCAGAATCTCGCCCGGGCCGATTTCAGGCACGGGGATGTCTTGAACGCGAAGATCGTTTTTTCCAAAGAGGCGGGCAGCTTTCATGAGAGAGGGGTGGAACTCGCGCACTCCAACGAGATAGGTGTGCGCTCGATGATCGAACGATTGCCGGCATTCACGACCGCGACTGCCGCGCGGCCATCGCGCCCAGTGACGCGCGCGGAACGTTCTTCGCGAATGGCGTTGATGAATTCGACGTCCTCGGCGAGGTAAGCGTCACGGTAGAGTCCCGTCCAGGAAACGACGGCCGGGCGCCGCAATTCCTTCTCGCGCGTGCAAACGACCGTCGTGCCGGCATTCAGTCCGCCAATGCTAATGAGACCATGCGTGCCGATGATCTCGACCCGCGAATCGTAGGCATACTGCACTCCCTGCGCGCCGGTGATGCATCCTTGCGACCCATTCGCGAACCGTGCACTCAACAGGACCTGATCGTAGAAGTCCGGATAAGATGCACGCGCTTCCGGGGTGCGGTAGTTCCCGGCGATGGCATATACTTCTGCGAACTCGCTTCCAGTAAACCAGCGCACCGTATCGATGTCATGGCTGCACACCTCGGCGAGCGGGCCGTTGCTCTGCGCAAGGTCGAACATCCAGGGCTTTGGATAAGTGGGGCCATGGGTGCAGGATTTGACGAGCACAACCTCGCCGATCTCACCCGCCTGGACCTGCTCATACGCCGCGCGAAAACTCTCATCGAACCGCCGCATGAATCCGATCTGGAAAACGATTCCGGTCTTCTCGGCAGCGGCGATCATGGTGTCGCACTCCGCCGGATTCATGGCCATCGGTTTCTCGCAAAAGACGTGCTTTCCTCGTTCGGCAGCGGCCACGGCGATTTCGCAGTGGAGCGCGGTGGGTGCGGCGATGAGTACCGCATCCACCTTCACGTCATCCAGGAGCGCGCGATAATCCGCGTATTCCGAAACACCACCCAGTTCCTTGGAAGCAGCGACCCGCGCATCGACCACCGGATCCGACACCGCGGCTACACCGGCACCGGGGACCAGGCGGGCGAAGTTGCGGGCATGGATCATTCCAGCACGTCCAGAGCCAATGATACCAATGCTGAGAGGCGTCTGTCGCATAGGGCGAGAGTAGTTCAACGACGCATTCCGGCCATGACCGATGCCGTAAGAGAGTTATACAATCGCGCCCCTACCATCCTGCGTAAACAGTCAGGGCGTTTTTCCAAACTGTCCGAGAGCCGCTTTCTTGAAGGCATCCTGGGACTTCCCGCCCTCACCGGGAAAGCCCGCATGCTGGAGGTGCCACACGAGGATCAGTCCGCGTTTGAAATCAACGGTCATGTTGGTGGCATAAGCGCCGCCATGGCCTGCCCACCCTTCACCCACAGCCCAACCGAAGCCGTAGCTGTCCTTGATCCCAGGCGCGGTCTGACGAGAAGTCATCTGTTTTACTGCGGCTTCCGAGAGGTAGCGCGTGCCATCGAGTGTGCCGCCATTGAGGATCATCTGACAAAATCGTGCGGTGTCTTGGGTGCTGGAGAAGAGGCCGCCCGCCGGCATCGGATAGCGTTTGGCGCGATCACTCAGCGGGTAGCGCAATTGCGTGATCGTGCCTTCTTGCAGGTCGGTTTTCGCGGCATTGGGTTTATAGGTTTTCGCCAGCCGCGAGAGTTGCTCCTGGTTCGGCCAGAAGGTTGTGTCCTTCATCCCGAGCGGATCAAAGAGCCGCTTTTGCATAAACTCTTCGTAAGACGTGCCGCTGATAACCTCGATGATGCGCGCGGCGGTATTGATGCCGGCATTGCTGTATTGGTAGCGGGTGCCGGGCTCCCACTGGAGAGGCAACATGGCGTAGCTCCGCACTGCGACGCGCAGCGGCAATCCGTCCAGCGTGGGATGTTCGACCGGAGAGGCAAATGGCAGCCCGCTCGTGTGGCTGAGAATGTCGCGCACCGAAATCGGGCGTGACGGCCTTTTCAGTAGCGCGTGCTGCTCGTCTTTCTCCACCGTCACCATCTGGCCTTTGAATTCTGGCAGATACTTTTCGACCGGATCGTCCACGCTGACTTTGCTTTCATCGACGAGCATCATAAATGCAGTCCCAGTCATCGGCTTCGACTGCGATGCGATCCAAAACAACGCGTTGTCCGGCATGGGTTTGCCAGCGCTGACGTCCGCGAAACCCACCGCGGCGGCGGATAAAACCTTGTCTTTGGAAGCCACGATCGCAACCGCACCAGCCAGCTCCTTGCGGTCCACAAATGGTTGCAAGGCTGCTTTGATAACATCTCTCTGAGCGTCGGCGTCCTGCCCCGATCCTGTCGCTGGTGCAATCGCCGTAATGGCGGCGAATAACAGGGTTACGGCGACTGGGAAAGAGTTGGCACGCATACGAAGTTGAAGATCTATTTGGGATTACCGGCTGTGTAGCGATAGTTAAAGCGACCCTCCGGTGCCACGTCTCCGCCGAGGTACGTGTCCATTATGTCACTTGGGTTTTGCGCGTTATCCCACCACTTGAAATCCAATTGGAGAGGTTCTTTCCCGGCGATGCCGATGGCTGAGCGGGGCACAGCAATCATCAATTCATCTCCCTGAACTTTGGATTGCAACTTGGTCACCCTCTTCCAATTCCAGCCGCCTGCGTTTTGCTCCAGCCAGGTCTCTCCGTCCTCATGGGTACGGTTCACGATGAAGTCGTATCCTTCCCAGCCGGTCTCCTTTTTGGAGTCGGAATCGATGAGCAGGAGCATCCAGTTCGGATCGCTGCTCGGGGTGAGACTTTTTCGAGACTTCGCGTAGAAATAGACCGTCTGGTCGTCGCGGGCGACTTTCATGGTCACAAGATCATTGCGCCCGCTCTTGTTCTCGTAATGCACCGTGCCGGAGCCGAAATCACGGTGATCGTTGTCAAACAGGTGATCAGAGAATGAGGGCGCGACGTCTTCCCATTGACCAAACTCTCCCATCACCTCAACTGTCTTTGACCCTGACGCGGTGGGAATCACCTGCGCTCCTTTGTAGCGCCTCACGTTGGCAACCAACTGGTAGTAATAGTTGTCTCGATGAAGGCCGCTAACGGGCTCGATATCGCGACTGTATTCCTGGTCGAATTGATCAACAAAGACGACTGGCCGTCCAGGACGGCTGTATTTGCCGGCAGTCCATTCGTTCCACCCGGTGACCATGACAAATGGTGGCGCCAGATCGTGAGCTCGTTTCCATTGCTCCTGGAAATTGTAGCCCTGGTTAACGGCATCGGCCGACGTCTCCAGCTTTCCGTCATGAAAGCTGCGTCCCCGGCCATTCCGCTCGCTCATGTTGGTCACCTTACCGTCACTGACGCGAAGGTTTTGCGCGACTGCGACATTCACCTGTTCCGGTTTCGTCGGGTCTGCGTCGTAACTGTAGACCTGTGGGTAGGTGGCTTCCCAGTGCCACGCATTGTGAGTGTTGACGAGCTCGAACGGCCAGTGGGCCTTCCGTAAGGTGAAGAACTCCTTAAGTTCAGGGCTGGCCTCCGCGGGGTCGCAGATCATGAGCGGTTTGCCCTGCCATTGAAACCACAGGTCCTTGTGAAGTCCGGGTTTGTAAAGGTCATTGTAGATCTCCTGTGCTGCTTCGCCCGCCCGCGTGTTGACCATGAAACAGATCTGAGGAGTGCGCCCGCCTTCTTTGCGCACCTGCGTCCACACTTCGCAAAGCTTCATGTAAACGTCGCGATAAGTGATGCGATTGGTGGTATCGAAAATCACCGTATCGATGCCGGCGTCACTCAGCAGGTTCGCGTGACGGCGCAGTACCCACGGATCCCGTGAATCGTAGTATCCATACAAAGGTTTAGCCCAGTAGTAGGAGCCCCCGGTTCCCCACAAGGGAGAGTTAGGCTTGGTTAGGATATCGGGATCCTGCGGTAGGATTTCGGCGATGTTATTCGGCAGCTTGTCCCCGCGAGGTCGGTGAGTAAGGAAGTAGAAGATCCCTACGGTGCGCTCCGAACGCGGCGGCCGGACCTCCTCTGCGCTCGGCAGACTGCGAGTCAAAGCATCCGTCGCGACCCAGGTGCTTGCATTGACGTCACGTATTCCCGCTGGGGTCTCGTCCGCACCCAACGCTCTCCCCACGCACGACATGCTGAACAATGCGATGGCCAGGTTTCGGTTTGTTCGCTTCATGAGATCTGTTGGGTGGTTGCGTGAGGAACGCTCGGCTGACTTCTGCCGCCTAAAGCTGCGGCGACCCAGCCTCCCATCTC
>JAQGOK010000207.1 GCA_028293645.1 Chthoniobacter sp. | reverse complement strand
GCGCTGCAGCTCGGCGCTGGTCATTTCGAGCACCGACTCGGCGCGCGCGCGGCGGATGCGATCTTCGGCGGAATCGACCTCGAGCTTTTCCACTGGCGCGGACAAACGCGCCGTCAGGAAATGGCTCGCAGCCAGCCCGAGCAGCAGAAGCGCCGCGCCCGCGAGGAGCACGTGCCCGCCAAGCTGCCGCTGCCGCGCGCGCGCCGCCGCGAGCGGATAGACGACGACTTCGTGCGCGGGCGGATAGAGCGAGTCCGCGTTGCGGCGCTTGAAAAAAATTTGATGCGGCTCGCCGTTGATGCTCGCGGGAAAGCTTTCGCCCGCCGGCGTCGGCGAGTTGGCCGCGCGGCTGACTTCCGCGGCGAGGGTTGTCCGCGCGGTGGGCGCCAGCGCCGGCAGATGCAGCCGCTCGCCGAGCTGGATGCCGCTGCGAATTTCCACTCCCGCGCGGCGGCCGCCCAAGTCCACCGGCTTGAAGCCGAGCACCAGCGCCGCAATCACATCGCCAGTTTCGGTCGAGACAATCGGCATCGCGATCACGTCATCGATCTCTTCGATCGCGCCCGCAGTCTCTCGCGCCAGATAGCCGAGCTGTTGCGCTTCCGGCGCGCGCGGCAGCGAAAGCTGCGTTTCTTCGAGCGGCGTGAGATCGCCGACCTCCGCGCCGAGCGGCGGCGAGATCACCGTGCCGCGGCTGTCGAGGAACCGATAAAACCGCGCGCGTAACGTGGGCGGTCCGCCGGGCACGGGCTCTTCTTCGCTCCCCATCACGTCGCGCAGCTCATCGCGCGAGCTGGGATACAAAAGGTCGAGTGCGTCATCCTCCAGCGCCGCGTGGATGCGCGGGCGCCGGACCAGCGCGCGGCAGCGTTCCGCCAGGGCGGCGTGCCGCACTTCCTGCACGCTGCTCAACGTGGCCAGCGTGCTGCGAAAATCTTTCTGCAAGTCGATCGCTGCTTCGTGCGAAACCTTGCGCTGCGCGAGAAAAAGCCCGAGCCCGGTTAGTGCGAGCACGACCAGCATCATTCCAAGGAGCAGCTTCGTGCGAAATCGGAGATCGCGCGATCTGCTGACGCCCGCGCCCTTCACGGGAAATCGAGATGCGCCGTCGATCCCGGTTTGAGCTCCACTGATTTCTCGAGGGTCGTCTTGCTGCTCAGCCACGCCTTGAGCTTGAAACGTCCCGCGGGCAGCCCGCTCAGGCGGAAGCGCCCGCTCGCGTCCGTCGTGGCAAAGTGCGGCGTGTCGAGCACGAGGATCAGCGCGCGCATGTGCTCGTGAATGTCGCAGCGCAACGTGATGAGCGCCGCTTTTTCAAAAACCTGCGCAGGAGTCGGCCGCTCCTCCGGGCGGTAGCGCCCGAGGTCGAAGCGCTTCGCCGGCGAGAAGGAAAAGATGTTGTGATACGTGTCGTCTTCGTTGGGGAATTCGACCTTCGTTCCCGCCTGCACGGCGAGCAGCGCCGGGATGAAGGTCAGGTCTTTTTGCGTGAGCTGCTTCGTCGCCGGCGCGGCGGGTTTTGGAAACGACCCTTCCAAATAGACGACCGCGAGCGGCGGGTTCGTGGCGACCACGCCGCCTTTCGAGATGATCTCGTAGCGCTTGGTCACGACCGGCGCGGAACGGGCCTTGGGCAATTCTACGCGACCTTCGATGGTCGCTTGCGCCCAGAGCGCGGCCGGAAAAAAGAAGATCGCGAGTGCGAGTGAAGACAGTGGTCGGAGGTGCATGGCAGTGAGCGGTCAGTCCGCCGCGCGGATCGAGTAGCCGACGCTGCGGAGCGTGTGAATGAGCGGCTCGCCGCCGTTCGCGTCCACTTTCTTGCGCAGTCGGGTGATGAAGATTTCCACGGTGCGCGTGTCGTATTCGTGATCGCGCTGCCACACGCGTTCGCAGAGTTCCGTGCGCGAAAAGACGCGCCCCGGCTCCTGCATCAGCACCTGCAGGACGTCCAGCTCCCGCGGCGAGAGCGCGACCGGCACGCCCGCGCGCGTCACGCGGCGTTGCGACACGTTCATCTGCAAGTCGGCAACCTTCAGCAAGCCATCGGCAACGGGCGCGCCAACCCGGCGCCCGAGGGCGTCGATGCGCGCGGCCAGCTCATCCATCGCAAACGGTTTCGGGAGGTAATCGTCCGCGCCCGCCTTCAATCCTTTCACCCGATCCTCCACGCTGCCGCGCGCCGTGAGGATGATCACGCGCGCGGGGTTCTGCGCTTCGCGGAGCCGCTGGAGCACCGCGAGCCCATCGAGGCTCGGCAGGTTCAGATCGAGCACGATGAGGTCCGGCGGGTCGTCGAGCGCGGCCTGCAAACCAAGCGCACCATCGCGCTGCGCGCTCGCGCAATGCCCATGCCGCGTCAGCGCCCGCGTGATGTGGCGGGCGAGCTCGGGTTCATCTTCGATGATCAGCACGCGCATGAGACTTCCGGAGGGCAAAGGTAGTAGCCTTGCTCCTGAATGCGATGCGGCACTTCAGCGGAATCGTAACGGTGCCGTTACGCTTCGCGCTTTGCGGTGGCCACCGCTTTTGGCGGTGCGGCGGCGGAATCGCTTGCGGAAAGCAGGGGTGCGGTTGAGCGCGACCGCAGCAGCGTAACAGGCTCGTTACGCTTCGCGCATGGCGCGGTGGATGACGCGGTTCAATGATGTGCGTCGCCGCCAAGCTTATGAACTTCTCCCGCTCAGAATCCGCGCCCGCGCTCAATGACATCTCCCTTGCTCGCGAGGCGATCGTCTCCGGGGATGGCCGTCCTCGCAAAACCATCGCTCCCCCGGACCGGCAGCCCGCGCGGCCTTTCTCGCCGCACGCGGAGGCTCCGCGAAATACGGCCCTGAAACACAAAGCGGTGCTTTGCCTCGGGCTCCTCGCGATGGTGCTCGGCGGCTACGCGTGGAACGCGAGCACGCCGGTCGTCAGGTCCGCGCACCGCTCGCCGCCGGTGGCGGCAAACCTGGTGCTGCCCGGCGCGGCGATCACGATCCCGGCAGTTCCAGCGCCCGCTCCTGGCGGGGGCGCGCCGATGACCATCGTGCTGCGCGCGGCGACGAATTGCCCGCCTCTGGCGGAAGCCGCGGCCGTCGCGGCGCGCCTCGCGCAGTCCGGCGTGAAGCGCGTGCTGCTGCAGTTTAAGCAGGACGAAACGGACGAGTTTGAGGGTGGCTCAACCTTCTTCCCGAGCACGCTGGCGCCGCTCGCGGCGGGCTTTGAAGACGGGCGTCTGCTGCACTTCGCCGAACAGCTCGCCGCGCGGGAAATCGAAGTCTGCGCGTGGGTGCCGCTCTTTCACGACCCCACCGCCGCGCACGGCCATCCCGAATGGCGCGCGCTCACCGTCGGCGAAAACGGCTCTGTCACGCCGCAGGCAAATTGGCTCTGTCCGCGCCACCCGGAAGCGCTCGCGCACGAGGCCGCGCTGGTCCGGGAAGCCGTGCAGGCAGGGCACGGAATCTTGAGCGGCGTGTATGTGGATTTCATCCGGTTCGACGACGATTTCTCCTGCGTCTGCGAGCGCTGCCTCAGCGCTACGGCAAAGAAAGCGAAGCGCGCCCAGGTCCGGCCGGCTCAGGTTCGCGCCGCGTCGGAGCGCGACTTTTCACTCTGGAAAGCGTGGGGCGCGCAACGTGGCGACGCGATTCACGATGCGGCGGACGCGGTGCGCGACGAGATCGAATCCGTCGCGCCCGATCTCTGGCTCGGCGCGTGCGTGCTGCCGTTCAGCGCGCAGGATTACCGGCTCAACACGCAGTCCGGCCAGGACTTCGCGAAGCTCTGCCGCGCGGGCATCGATGAGCTGATGCTCATGGGCTACTGGGACGATTGGGAACTGTCGCCAAAGTGGCTCGCGGACAGCTTGCGCGCCGCGGAGGAAACGACGCGTGGCGAAGCGAATCTGACTTGTCTGCTCGATGGCGACATGACGGTGCAGCGCACGATGGCGACGCTCGAAGCGCTCCGCGGCTGGAAGGGCCAGCGCGCCTTCTTTCACTACGGAAGCTGGTCGCCGGAGGTCTTCGCGGCGCTGCGTCACGCCGAGTCGCGGCTCGCGAAAACCAAGACCCGGCCGAAGCCGGAGTTCACAGCCGTCGTCATTCGCATCGACACGGAACCTGACGCCGCCGGGAGCTACGACGCGGTGAATCCCGGGATGATCCGCACGCTGACGGACATGTTCGCCGAGGAGAAAATCCAGGCGACTTTTGTGACGTGCGGCCGGCTTGCGGAGCTGCAGGCGGGGGCGATCAAAACCGCTTCGCAGCTCGGTCACGAGATCGCCGTCCATGCTTACAATCACGAGCAACTCGACTCGCTACCGGTCGAGGAACAGCTCTCCGTCGTCGATGGCAGCCTGGAAGTTTTCCGGCGGCTCGGCATTCCCGTTTCCGGATTTGGCGCGCCGCGCAACAGCATCACCCGCGAAGCGCGCGACCGTCTCATCGCGCATGGCCTGCTCTACGACGGGTCCGCGGCTTACGATCCGATGACCTCGTGGATGAACGCCGATGTCGCGTCCGCCTCAGACGACCCTCGCGCGGGCATCGTCGTGCTGCCCTTTATCATTCCGAACGACTACGACGCGCGAATGCAGGAGAAGCTTTCCGCGCCGGAAATGCAGGCCGCCTGGGTGGAGCGATTGCGCGCGACGGTGGCGGCGGGCGACCCGTTGTTCGTCGTTGACGTTCACCAATGGACGGCCTCGCAGCCGGACAACCTGGCGGCGGTGCGCGGTTTCATCCGTCTCGCGAAATCGCTGCCCCAGTGCCGCGTCGTCACGTTGCGCGACGCCGCTCAGCACGTCCTCCGCGAGGGAGCGCGCATCGACGGGCTCGCGTGGCGCTGGCGCGGAGACGGGCAGCCGGACGCGCCCGCGCAATGATCCCCTGGTGGGAGCCGTTCCAGCTTTACGTGATGGCTTATCCGGTCGCTTTGTGCGCGATCACGATGGCCACGGCGCTGATCCACGTCCTGCGCCGCGAGACCGTCACCGAGCCTGCGGCGGACGAGATGCCATCGGTCGCGATCCTTGTGCCCGCTTGCAATGAGGAGCGGGTGCTGGAGGAAACGTTGCACGCGCTGCTCGCGCTCGACTGGCCGCTGTTGGAGATCCACGTGCTGTCCGATGGCAGCACCGACGGGACGGTAGAAATCGCGCGCACCTTTGCTCCGGAGCGAGTGCAAGTCGCGGCGCATGCGGTGAACCGCGGCAAGAGCGCCGTGCTCCAAGACGCGCTTGCCGCGCTCACAACGGACCTCGTGATGATCGTGGACGCCGACACGCGGCTGGAGCCGTCCGCGGTCGGCGAGCTGGCGGCGTGTTTTGTCCATCCGGATGTGGGCGGCGCCACGGCGAATGTGCGCGTAGCGGGCGCGCGCTCGCTGCTCATGCGGCTCCAGCAAATGGAATACGCGACGATCATCGGCTTGGTGAAACGCGCGAACGGCTTTTGGGGCGGGCTCTTCACGGTGAGCGGTGCGGCGGCGTGTTTTCGCGTGGCTGCGGTGCGCGCGGTTGGCGGTTTCCAATCGCGCTCGGCGACGGAGGACATCGAACTGAGCTGGCGCTTGCAGCGCGCCGGGTGGCGGCTCGTTTACGCGCCGCGCGCCAAAGTCTTCATCGAGGTGCCCGCGCGGCTGCGGGCGCTTTGGCGGCAGCGCCGGCGCTGGGCGTCCGGGCTGACGGAAGTGCTCCGGCTTCACGGCGCGCTCTGGCGTGGACCGCACGCGAATGCCCGGGTGCTCGCGCCTTTCGTCGCGGAGGCCGTGTGCAGCATCGTGTGGTCGGTGCTACTCGTGGCCAGCATCGCAACATTCGTGGTCCAATGGGCGCTCACCGGCACGTCCGCGGCGCTCGCGCCGGGTTTTTGGCAGTGGCAAATCTTCACCGTCGCGATGTTCCTCGCGCAGAGCTTCACCGCGTGGCTCATCGACCGCCACTACGCCCGCGAGCCGGCATGGCTGCTGGCTTTGGCGCTTATCTACCCGCTCTATTTTCTCGTCTTCGTCCTGCCGGCAAATCTTGCGGGCTGGACGATCGGCCTCTTCACCCAACAGGCGCAACGCTGGCAGCGCACGGAGCGGGCATGAGTGCGCACTGGCTCACAGCCGCGGCGCTTTTGCTCCTCGCTTCCGCTTCGCTCGCTCACGGCGGAGAGGAAACGGCTGCTGCCGAAAAAACATCGGCGCTGAGCTGGAATTTCGATGCCGTGCTCGACGCGATCATCACCCCGAGGCGAAACGCGGTGGAGTGGAACTTCGAGGCCTCGCTGCCCATCGAACTCGATCTGGGCGAACTCGCCGGGCTCGACCACTTCTTCCTCTACGCGCATCCCACGCTCGTCTGGGGCGCGGAAGAAGATCACCAGTGGGATGGGCGTCTCTACCAGGCGTGGCTGAGCTACGACGGCTCCGAGCGCTGGAACGTGCTCGCCGGCATTTACGATGTCGGCTGGCACTTCCACTCGCTTCCCTCGACGCGCACGTTCACCCGCTTGCCCGGTCAAAACACCGGCAGCTTTTCGCCCGGCAGCCTCGGCCTGCTCGACCTCTTCCGGCTCTCCTCGCCGGCGATCCGCATCGAACTCAAGCCGACCGACCGCATTGCGCTGCAAGTCGCCGCCGTGCGCCTCCAGCCCGAGCACGGCGTCGGCCAGCACGCCCTCGCCGAGCATCTCGCCGACGCCAACCGCACGTTGCTCATCGCCCAGGCCGGCTGGTCCCGCGAAGGCGCCGACGAGAACCGCCAGCACCACGCGCGCATCGGGCTCGGTGGCTGGCTGCTGCCCGGCGCGCGGCTTGCCGATTCGCCGCGCACCCCGTTCGGGCTCTACGTCTACGCCGACGCCCGCCTGCACAGCGAAGTCCGCGACGCCGACCAGGGCTGCTCCGCCTTCCTCTCCCTCTCCGCGGCCGCGCAGCGCCCCGGCACATGGGAGAAGCGGGTCGCGACCGGTCTCGCGTGGACCGGTTTGCTTCCCGCCCGCGATACCGATGAAACCGCCCTCGCGGTCATCACTGAAGATGCCGGCGAGCCGAGCTACGACGCGCGCGGTCGCCGCCGCTGGCGCACGTCGGCGGAACTCCTCCACCGCATCCCGCTTGGCGATCACGCCTACGTGCAGGGCGCGCTGCAGTGGCGCCGGCCGTTCGAGGTGGCGGAGCGCCCCGACGCCTGGCGCATCGGCCTCAGTCTTGGACTGAGCTTTTGACCCCCGGCTGATCCGCTGACCTTGGTATTGCGACGGTTGAGGGCCGCATCACGAAGCAGCCGCTCAAGCTTGCGATCACGCACGCGGCGAGCGCGAATCTCGAAAAAGGGGGCAGCGGCAGGGGCGCGGAGGGCTCGAGCGGCCGGTTGCCGCGCGCTTCGACCCGAGCGGACGCGCGCTCTACATCGTCAATTTCTTTTACAGAGCGGTTTATGGAGAGCCGGCAGACGGGTTCGAACCGACGACCTGCTGATTACAAATCAGCTGCTCTACCAACTGAGCTATACCGGCATTGAACCTCGCTCGCGGGGCCTTTCGTCCGCTGCGGATGTGGAGCACTTTGCGCATTCGGCTTTCGGGGGCAAGTGATTTGCACGGGGAGCACTCATGCGCGGCTCGCTGTGCCCGGCTCGAAGCGGTAGCCGACTTCGCGGATGGTTTGGATCATGGTTGGCGCGTGTGGGGCGGATTCGATTTTGCTGCGCAGGGTGGTGACACAGCGGTCCACGCTTCGCGCGGTGACGAGGACTTCGCTGCCCCAGACCCCGACCATGATGGTATCGCGAGTGAGGGCGCGGCTGGGACGTTGCAGGAAGTATTCGAGCAGCCGGAATTCCTTGGTGGTGAGCGTCACTTCGGCGTTGGCACGGAAGAGCCTGCGCGAAACGGTGTCCAGTCGGCAGTCGCCGAATTCGTAGGCGGCTGGCGTGTCGGTGTGGTGCCGCCGCAGGAGTGCTTGCACTCGGGCGTGCAGCTCGCGGATGGAGAATGGCTTTGTGAGGTAATCATCCGCGCCCAGTTCCAAGCCGCGGATGATGTCTTCCTCCTGACCTTTCGCGGTGAGCATGACGATCGGCATTTCACGGCCTTCCGCCCGGACGGCGCGGCAGAGCTCGAAGCCATTGACGAGCGGCAACATGATATCCAGCAGGATGACCTCGATCGGTTGCGTGAGCGCTTTGTCCAGACCCTCCTCACCGTCGCGGGCCGTGAGCACGTGGAAGCCTTTTGCGGCGAAATGATCTTTGAGCGCGCGCAAAATTGCGGCGTCGTCCTCGATAATCAGGATCGTCGCGGCGGTCATGCTCCTGCTGGCTCTGGCGTGGCGGGGATCTCGATCGTGAAGGTGCTGCCGCGCTGCAGTTCGCTGCTGACGGTAACGATTCCGCCGTGCGCTGTGGCGATTTGTTGCACAATGCTGAGGCCCAGTCCGCACCCCTCCGCACTGCGCGAGAGCCGCTCGTCGGCCTGATAGAATCGCCGGAATACCTTCCGCTGCTGACTGGGAGAGAGGCCTATGCCGTTGTCTTCGACGCTGAATTGCACGGCTCGATGACTGGCCCTGGTGGTTAGGGTGATGTGTCGGGTTTGGCCCGAATACTTAATCGCGTTATCGAGCAGGTTAAGGAGTGCGGTGACGAGAGCGTCGAAGTCGCCGTGGATCGAGGGAAGATCGGGTGCGGTGCGCACTTCCAACTTACACCCCGGCGCCCGACAACGTTCTCCCGCCGCGGTAACGGCTTGGTCAACAACGCTCGCAGGAGCGATCGGATGGAAGTTGAACGCATACTTGTTTCGATCTAGCCGCGAGAAGGTCAGGAAGTTATCGATCAAGCGGCTGAGCCGGCTGTTTTCCTGCGCGATGAGCTGGAGATACTCGCGGGCGGTGACCTCCTCGATGCGCTCTGATTCGAGCAAGGTATCGACCAGCGCTCGCATCGAGGTAAGGGGAGTTTTCAGCTCGTGGGACACGGTGGCGACCAGGTCGTTTTTGAGCTCGGTAAGTCGCACCTGCCGGCTAAAGGCGAGCGCGATGACGACCGCGAGCGCGAGCATGACGAAGACCATGAGCGTGCCGGTCCAAAGGTAGGTGCTGACGCGGCGATCGGCCGCTGTTTGAAACAAGCTTCGATCGTCGAGGGTGAGTGCGAATCGCCACCCGGGGAAGGAGGTGCCCGCGGGAGCGGCAATCAGCAACGCGTCCTCTCCGCCAGGCGGTTCCGCTCCGGGCGCGAGTGCGGAAACCGTAACGCCGGCGGGCAGGGGCTGAGATGCGACCATCGCCTGCAAGCGATCACGCAATCCAGCGGTGGTGAAGAGCGCGATCGCTCGGCGAGTCGGCGAAGCCATTTGCCAGACATCGGGCAGGGGACCTGGCTCGAGGGAGGTGGTGCGAGGGAAGCCCAGCGTGGCTTCGAGATAGCGTCCGGCGAGCGACTCCGCTGTTTCGGTGGGAAAGCTCATTGCGCGGGAAAGTCGCTGCAGCTCGCGCATCAAGAATCGCCGCTGCGACGAGAGCATCACGGAATCGGCGTAGCGATTGAGGCGCTGGGCGAGGCGATCGACCAACCGTCCAAATTGCGGGTGCGTTGGGCTGCGCATGAGCTCGAGCGCAAAGAGCTCCGCACTCGCGGCGATTATTCGACCTTCCTGATCCTGAGCGCGATCGAAGAGTGGCTCGCTGAACCGCTCCACGACCAGCCGAATGGCGGCCTCCGCTTCGCCCGAATGCGCAAGGGCTCGCACCTGCGACTGAAGCGATTGTGCGGCTTCGTCGGTCCGGCCTCGGGCAAGTGCTGGCGTTGGAAACGCAATTTGCCGCGGGTAAACTGCGCGCCCGTCCGCACCGAGGCAGATCACGCTATCGGCGCGGTTTTCGCCGACGATGCGCGCAAATTCCGCGGCGCTGGGAGTTGCTTCTTCCAGCGCCGCGGATTGCTGCTTCCAAGCCTCAGCGACTCGCGTCTGCACCAGTTCGAGGTGACCACGATAGGCGTCGGCGAGCCGCTGGCGGATGGCGAGGCGCTCGTTGCGCGAAGCCTCGACCATGAACCACAAGACGCACCCCGTGCCGACCAGGACAACGAGGAGCAGGAGCACCAGCGCGGGCCAGGCGCGCAGGGGACGACCTTTGATCCGGATCGCGCTGGGGCTCGGCCGGCTCACTTTGCCTGGTAGCCGTTGACGATGCTCTCGAATGCGGGCTGGACGCCGTCGAACTTCGCAGCCTCCGCCACGAGTGTGAACTGCTCCGCGTTCGCGCCCGTCCCGAGCGCATACACTGCCCGGAACGTCATCTGTTTTTGATTATCGGTGTAGTCGGCCACAAAGCTTGTCGCAGCGCGTCCACCTACTTTCAGTTCCTTCCAGCTCTCGGGGCGCACCTTTGCTCCCGCGAAATGTGTCGTGAGCTTTACAAGTTGAGCGTCGGCCCAGGCACGCGACGATTTCTTCTCCGCTTCACCAAGCTTGCTCATCGCGTGGAGCCGAAGCATGCAAGATTCGGCAAGCGCCTCCGGATCGAGGAGGTAAACGGAGGTGGTGTCCGGCTCGTTATCGGGATCCTGGAGGTGAATCACCCAATCGCTGGGAGCGACGAGCGAAACGCCGAGCTTTGCATCCTGCCAGCGCACCGGTTCGCCCGACTTACGCTGATGGATTGCGGTCAAATCCGCGGTCACTCCTCCGCCGGCGAATCTCACGACGAGGCGACGCGGATCGGTGGAAAACCAGAAGGTCTGATTCACCAGGCTCAGGTCCACTTTGAAGCACTCCCACTTGCCGGCTTTCGTCTCGATGGTCTCCGTGCTTTTCACCTCGATGCCGATCGGGATCACAACACCGGAGAGGCTTGAGAAGATGGGCAGAGTGCTTTTGTAACCGACCGCGAGTGGCAGGCGGCGCATCAGGTGCATGGCCTGTTCGTTGTCGTAAATTGGCCCGGATGCCGCGATCGTCTTCGGCTCCTTGTCGCCGACCTTTTTGAGCACGACTTCGTCGCGGCTGTAGGTCGCGGTGGCATCGCCGAGCATCGTGTGCATCCATCGGCTGCGAATGGGGCGAAAATCTTCCGACGACGTTTCGACGCGCGAGAAGGAATGCGCTTTCGCGAACATGCGCGCCCCGAGTTCCCAGACCTTTCGCCCTTCGAACTGCGCGGACCGTGCGCGATAAACCATCGTGCCGATGTCGGCGCCGTTGGCGAACTTGATCGTCAGCTCCAGCTCCTCGCCGTCCGGCCACGGGACGGGGCCGAGGACGAGGGCGTCGGGGAGATGCGGGCGAGTCTTGGCGATGAGTTCTTTCTCGTCCGGGAAGTCTTTGATCAGACGCTGGAAGGCCGCAGTGGCCTCCGCGGTGCGGTTCTTTTTGAGGAAACACTGTCCCAAGCGGAATTGCGCTTGAGCGGCGAGACGTTGGTTCGTTTTCGCGTCGCCGATGAGCTGCTGGTAGAGCGCGATCGCACCGTCGAGATCACCCTTGGTTTCTTCCGCGTAAATGCCTTTCTCCAGCAGGTCGGACAAAGGAACACTTTGGGCGTAACCCGTCGTGATGGAGAGAGCGCTCGCCGCAAGCAGAACCGCGGCGCCGGTGGAGAGGAGGTTTTGTTTCATGGGGACGACCTTGCCGTCCCCGTGTTACCGGTTTGTTACCCGCGTGTCCTGTCTTTGTCCGAGGGAACGGCTGCCGCTTCGCCGACCCGCCCCTTGAAGGTGGCCTAAGCGTCGGCGGGCAATCGGGCCAGGCTCCCCTTTTTGTAGCCGATCAGCGTGTAGGTCAGCGCCGAAGTCACCACGATCGCGGCGAGGTTCAATCCCAGGCTGAGTGCGCGTTCGACCGCCACTTCCTTGCTGATCGTGCCGAGCGCCCAGGCGAGGCCGAACCAGATTGGCACAAGCGAGATCTGCGCGGCCGCAGCGAGACCGATCAGCTCGCGTTTGCCGGCGTCATCTGAGTTCGCCAGCGCCGCTGCGATCCCGACCAGGGCGGCGATGATGAAAGAAGGCTTCAGCTCCGGAAAGTCCTGGAACTCGATCGGGCGCGGTTCGATCCAGCCAACCAGTGCGCCGCCGATCAGCACTAATCCCAAGCCGAGCAGGCAGGTGAGCAGTCCTTGTCCAGCGAGCCGCCAGCGGCCTGTCATGGCGCCGAAACCGATCGCCATCAACGGCGGGAGCACTGGGATGAAAAGCAACCCACCAACCATCAGGATGAGGTGATCGTGCAAGACGCCGTGCGCGAGCATCGCGGCGGCGATGAGAATCCGGAGGACGAGGCTGATCGTCACATGGCTGAACTGCCAGAGGTCTTCCATGACGTCGGTCGCTGGATGAAAAACCGGCCGCGTCAACTTCCCGATCGGCTGGTGCGTCACGATCGAGACGGGCTTGCGTTGCGCGACGCTCATGGTCGCCGGATCGAACGCCGGGGCGCTGAGCAATCCATCCAGGAACCGTTTGGCGACGGGCGTCGCCACCGTCGCTTCCAAAGCTTCCATCCGACGAGTCTCGCCCTTGGCGGCACGTGCTTCTTCCGCTCGAATCGTGACCTGCTCGACGCCGTTCGCAAAGGCGATCTGCGCGATGTCGTGAGCCTTTCCTTCGGGGACGGTGACGCGGATTAAACGCATAACCTAGGAACGCGCGCGCCAGTTCTGGGGGGCGTCAGGGTTGCGCCGGAGCAGCGATGCTAAGTGAACTGCGGCAGGACCTTCTCTCCGAACACATCGATGAACTCTTCCTGGTTCGTGTTGATGTTGTGCAGCGTGATTCCTTTGAAGCCGAGAGCGCGATCCGCGGCGATCCACTCCGCGTGCTGAGCAAGGCTCGAGGAAACGCGGAGCACCGAGTCCATGTCTTCCGGCCGCACGTGCTTGCCGGCCTGGTCGAACTCGCGCGGCGTGCGGAGTTCGGTCAGCAACTCGCTCGGAAATGCGACTGCCCGCCACTGTTGATGCGCGCCGCGCTGGGCTTCCTCGTGCGTGCGCGCCCAGGAGAGCCCGACTTTCAGAAACAGCGGCTTGCCTTCTCCGCCACCGCGTTGAAAGGCGTCCCGCATCTTCCGCAACTCATCGGGCGGTCGTGAAGTGGTGATGAGCCCATCGGCCCAGCCTCCCACCCATTCGGCGGTTTTTTCCGTGACCGCTGCGCCGATCAGGAGCGGTGTCTCTTGCGGGCGGGTGTAAAGCTTTGCCTCCTCCACTTTCACGAGACCGCGATGCGTCACGGTTTCGCCTGCCCACAAGGCACGGATGATCTGCACACATTCCGCGAGGCGGGCATTGCGATGATCTTTGGTCGGCCAGTGCTCGCCCGTAATGCGTTCGTTGAGTGCCTGGCCGCTGCCGACCGCCAGCCAGAAGCGGCCCTCAAACATCTCTGCGAGCGTCGCGGCGGCCTGCGCTACGACTGCCGGGTGCTGACGGTAGCCAGGACAGCAAATCATGCTTCCCGGTAAAGTGGTCGTCGCCAGCGCGGCTCCCATCCACGACCAGGAGAAGCCGGACTGACCCTGCGCTTCACTCCAGGGATGGAAATGATCCGAGGAGAAGAACGACTGGAAGCCGGCGCTCTCCGCCCGCTGCGTCCACTTCAGCAACTGACTCGGCGCGAACTGCTCGTGCGAGGCGTGATAGCCAATGACCGCCATGTTCAGCCGCAATAACCCCTACGTTGCCGAGCCGCGAGCATGCTCCTGAATCCAGCTCGCGACTGCATCATCGGTCGCCCCGGAAGCGACCACTGCCTTAAACTCCTCTGCGTCGATGGAAGTGGCCGCGAAGAACTGCCGATCCATGGGGCAATTGAATTCGTATTCGCCATTCCAGCCGACCAGGCTCGCCCGGCATTTGTCGAGGGTGCGGGCGGCGAGGCGATAGCCGCCCAGTTCATCGCGAGGAGAACGGGGCTCCGCAGTCCGGAGATCGGTCGCCAGTTTGCGAACGGCTTCGAGGTTTGCGTCAGGCATAGTTTACTGGTCTTCGTCCCAAAGCCCGCCAGTCCGCTTATGGAATTGCAGAAAATCCCATCAGCCTTCGGTGAATTACTCGCTGCGGAGACTGCTCGAGGCATCCGGATTCGCGCCCGGATCGACCCCAATGCTCAGCCGGTAAATGAGTTCTCCACCAAACCACGCGCTCACCGCGGCGATCACCAACGCCAGAGCTCCGAGGATGGTGGCGATCGCTGGTGGATGGCTCACATCACCGCGGCGAATGGACCAGCTCACCACGAAGACGCCGATCACCACGACATTGAGCAGCGCGTGCATGGTGCCAATCCGCTTGGCGCGCGTGTGTGGAGGAATGGCGAGCCAATCGATGGTGCCAAAGACCGCCGCGAGTAGTCCGCCGAGGATTCCTCCGGCGGCCAGCCAAAAGCCCATCTCGCCCCAGAATCCGCGGCCGGTGATGAAGTAGATGACGTCGCTAATCACCGAGGCTGGCAGGAGGCCGAGCGGCAGTACGATGACCATTGGGTGAATGGGATGTCCGAGGAGGGTGGCTTTGCCTTTCACTTGTGAGTCGTTGGGGTTGGATCGGATGGTCAGGAGCGCGGGACGCCGCAACGGTGCCGATTCGCGCCACCGGTAGAACGCGCGCGCAACTTTCTGCGATTGCTCTCCTGCGGGGCGCCAGCCGCCGAAAAATCCACGTGCAAACTACGTGGCCGGCCGCTGCAATTCGCCTTCGAAGTAGTTCTTGAACGACTCGAGGTCGCGCGCGGTGGACGCGTGAATCTCCTCGTCTGCCATGGCGGCCCAAGGCGCTGTCGCGCCGTAAGCAAAGCGCAGCGTGAGTTCGGTCCCGCTTCCCGTCTGCTGCATCGTCACTGCCCCGGAACTGGAATCTTCTCCCAAGATGCGCCAGGCGATGCGCTGGTTGGGAATCGTCACCGTGACCTCGGTCTCCCACTGCACGAGGCTACCCTCAATGTTCGCGGTCCAACGCTGATGCTTCTCGTCCAGTGGCTCCACCTCTCGGACCTCCTGCATGAATCGTGGGAATCTTTCGAAGTCACTCCAGGCGGCGAAAACCGTCGCGACCGGGCCTTCGACGTGGATGGTGTGCTGAACGGTTTTCACGAGAACTGAAACTCTCCCTGGCAGTCGTGCTACGCAGTCGGACGACCACCTGAGGTGCGGCTAATGCTCTTCCTTTGAGCACCGCGTGCTGGATCTCGGAAGCGCAAACGTGACCGTCTGGCGAGAGACGCCGCTTTCCTCGTTTGGCGATCCGGGTGAGCTTCACCGTCTATGGCAAAGCGCCTCTTTTTTGGTTTGGAATTACCCGCGTCTGCTCGCGAAGCACTCGCGGCGGCTGATCCTCAGCTGAAGAACGTCCGCTGGGTGAAAGCGGAGAAGTTACACCTCACACTGAGTTTTCCAGGTGAGGTCGAGCCCGAGCAGGAAGGAGCTTTGCACGAGGCGCTGGCTGCCGTCCGCGTCCCGCCGTTCTTCCTGCCGATCCGTGGAGTGGGCACTTTCGGCGGCAGCAAACCGAGCGTCCTGTGGGCGGGAGTCGGGAAGGGGCATCCGCACCTTTTCGGCCTCCATAAACACCTGCAGGACGCGGTGCTGCGCGCGGGTCTGCAACCCGATCTTCGTCCGTTCCACCCCCACGTCACGCTGGCTCGAATCCGCGATGTCTCAGCCGAAGTGCTCCGTCCATTTTTGCGCAAACACGCGGAGACGGAATTCGGGATGTGGGAGGTGCAAGAGTTCGTCCTCTACTCGAGTCGGCTCTCGAGCGAAGGCTCCGAATACACCGTCGAGCTGCGCTGCGGCCTGCAGTAGTGCTGCACGCATTGCAGGCGCAGCCGCCACTCGCAAGCAACCCGCCGCGGTTTCGACGGCCTTGCGAGTGGGGCGTGACACCGCTCTAGTGCGCCGGTGATTCCGGCCCCCATCCCTGAGCAGGAAGAGCAACGCCTGCAGGCGGTGCATGCCTTGCATTTGCTCGATACCCCGGCCGAGGAGCGCTTCGACCGCCTCAGCCGGATGGCCGCACGGATGTTCGGCACCTCCGCCGCGTTCGTTTCGTTGATTGATCGGGACCGGCAGTTGTTCAAATCGCGCGTCGGGCTCGATGTCTCCGAAACACCGCGCGACATCTCCCTTTGCGCGCATGCCATTCTCGGGAACGACGTCCTCGTTGTGCCCGACACCCGCCTCGATGTGCGGTTCGCCGATAACCCGCTGGTGACGGGTGAGCCTTTCCTCCGGTTCTATGCGGGCCAGCCGCTGCGCGCGCCGAGCGGAGACAAGGTCGGCACGCTTTGTATCGCCGATCAGACGCCGCGCGACCTCTCGCCTGACGAGCGCGAGATCCTGCGCGAGCTCGGCGAGTTGGTGGAGAAAGAGCTGCGCATGACCGACACGATCGCGTTGCAGGAAGAACTCATCGGCTCGCAGCGCGAACTCATCCGGGTCCAGGAACGCGTCTCACGCGAGTTGGGCGAAGCGGCGAAATACGTCGAAGCTTCGCTGCCGCCGCCGATCGACGCGCCGCTGGAGATTCGCTGGGTTTACCTGCCATCCGGATCGCTCGGTGGCGATGGGTTCGGCTACGCGGAGCTGACGCCGGGCCGCTATGCCATTTACTTGCTCGACGTCTGCGGTCACGGCGTCGCCTCGGCGCTGCTCGCCGTGGTCGTCTTGAATGCGTTGCGGGCACGGAGCCTCACCGGTGTGGATTTCGCGCAACCAGCCGAAGTCCTCGCTGCTCTGAACGCCGCTTTTCCGATGAGCAAACATGGGAACCGCTTCTTTACCCTCTGGTATGGCGTGCTCGAGATCGCCACGGGTCAGCTCACCTATGCGAGCGGCGGCCACCCGCCAGCATTCGCCATTGATCGTAGGACGGGAGCGGTGACCCGACTGACGGGGCAGGGGATTGCCGTCGGCTGTGTGGCCACTGCGGATTACGAACAACTCACCCATCGGCTCGCTCCGGAGGAGACGCTCTACCTATACAGCGATGGCGCCTTCGAGATCCGGCAGGGTAGAGGAGCAATGTATTCCCTCGCACAGTTCGAACGCGCTCTGGTCGAGACCGCACAACAGGATCTGCAGCTCGAAACCGTAGTCGCTGAGCTGCAAAAATTTCGTGGTCCGGGCTCCTTCAAGGACGACATCGCGATCATGACCGCAAGGCTGCCGTCGTAGCGATCGGCTTGAGGGCCTGGTGCGTGATGAAGGCGTAAGCGCGTGCTCCTGCGGACTGCCGAACCGCCGTGGTTACGGCTCTTCGTAGCCGTGGGCCCGAAGACGGACTTCGCCGTGGTTCGGATCGGTCGTGAAGAAGACGCCAGCATCTCGCGAGGAATGCGGCGGCAGGTATTCGAACTGCGTGTCGCTCTCTTCGAGGACCTTGTCCTCTTCCAACAATTCGGCCTTCACCTGCACGCGTGCGGCTGGTTCGCCGCCTTCATTTTCGGCACGGATCTTCACGAGAAAGCCATTCCGCAGCGGCGAGATCGTCTCCACCGTAAGCTTCACGTCCGGCGGTGATTTATCGCCGGCGACCGCTTCGTAGATGAGCACGCTGATCGCGAGCACCACGATCGCGAGCCCGACCGCGCTGATGATCCATTCCATCCGAGGGATCTCGGCCATGTGCGACTTCTTCGGGTGGGTCTTGGAATCGGAGGAAGCGCTCATGTTAAATCATCAACCGCGCAGCGGCCGCACCGACCGAGGCCGGGAATGCGAGCACCACGGTCGCCATCGCCACTTGCTCCCGGCCAGTGGAATCCACGCGGCCGAACGTCCAGAGCAGATAGAGGCTCGCGATCAAAGCGATCGCGTAACCCGGCGCGGTATAGCGCAAGAACAGACTCCAGCGCGGAGTGCCTTCTGGAGCCGTTGCCTGGCCGCGAAACTCGACCGCGTAAACGAAGGCATGCATCAAGAGCAATGACAGCGCTGCGAGCGCCAGTCCTTGCGCGGCGCTCATCTTGTAAGCGATCAGGATCATCTCTTCGGTCGGCGCCACGTTCAGCGCGAGAAAGAGCGCGCCGACGAGCATCAGGAACAGCTCCCCGTGGTAGGAGCAGTTCTCCAATTCGCTCTCCACCTGCTCGTCCTTGATCCCGAGCTGGCCCTCCGCGAGCAACGCGCCAACGCTGCCTGCGACTGCCTGGAGCGAGAGTTTGCCTGCGATCTCCGCCCACGGCATCCCCGGCCGTAATTCCCCGAAAAGCGCGAGCACCACCGCGGCCGCCACAAACGCCACGGCGTACGCGACGAACGCGTCCACGACGTCGTCCTGCCATTCGAACGTCGGCTCAAACCCGCAGTAGTGCGACAGCCCCACGAGTACGGGAATCATCACCGCGACCAGCAGAGCGATGCGCAACGGATCCGTCGTGAAGCCGAGCTGCCACATCTCCATCGTCATGAAGAGCGGCAGCGAAAAGATGACCGCTCCGCCGAGCGCCCGCGCCAGGCCGACGAGAAATCGCCGGGTCGCACTGCGCCGTTGCCGCGGTGAGTTCCTGGCGGCAGCGGCTGGTTGCGTCATCGGCGCCGACGCTTATCGATGCGGCTCGATCCGCGCAAGCAGATCGGTGCCGATCGCGGGCTGCTGGTGCGTTTCCTTCCATTGCCCACATCGCCCGTAACGCTTGCCGCCTGTCGCTCGCCTACCCATCTCTCGCCCCGGGCTCCGGCCACCGCGATGGCCGCGTTCGCGATCCGATCGGCCACGAATGGCTCCTGTCGCAAATGGTTGAAGAAGTCGCGTCCGACGAGATGCAGCGCCGGGGGGACGCGATGGTAACGAAGTCGTAGCCGCCCGGTCGCTAAGTCAGTCCGTGTCCGCCTCGGCAGAGTAGTTGATCAGCTCGGGTTGCAAGCCGGAGCGGTCCTGTTTCGCCGAAGGATGGAAGTCGTGAATCACTTCGTGGAAGGTCAGCTCAAGACCGGAGACGACCGCCGAGCCACGCCGGGTTGAGACGGCCGCCGGATCGAGTGCTGCGCGGGCGCTTTCCGTCAGGAGAATCTGGCCGGCCTGGGCCACGTCTTCGCCGAGCTTGAACGCGACATTGACCTCCTCGCCGTGGACGTTTTCTTCGCTTAAGCAAAGAACCTGTCCGTAGCCGATGCCGATCGCGCAGCAGAGATGTTCCTCCGCGGAAGCGTCGGTGTTCGCTCTGGCGACCTCCGCGAGCGCTGCCTGGCTGCCTGCGACCGCGGCCGCGGGGCTGTCGAAGAAGTAGAAGAGATTGTCTGCTTCGGCCCGGAGCAACGTGCCGCCATGGGCCGCGAAGCACGGTTCGCAGATGCGCCGCATGCGTCGGATCATCAGCAGGAAAGCGACAATGCCCAACTGCCGTGTGACGCGCGTGAAGCCGCACATATCGAGCACCAACACCGCCCTGGTTTGGAGCGCCACGGCGTGCAGCTCGTCGGTGAGTTCCACCCGGCGATGCGGCTCCAAAAGCATCGCATCGAGCAGACGCTCGCAGCGGGCGGAGGAATGCGAATCGATCACGGCAGCTGATTCCGAAACAGGCCGGAAATTTCTACGCACCGAGCCAGCTCTTCAGCGTGGCGCAGTCCTTCTTCATGATCGCGATCTGTTCGGGACCGGCGCCACTGATGTATTCGACGTGCTGGGAGATCGGGCCCTCGAAACTGGATTTCTTCAGCCAATCAAAGAACTCGCGCCGCACCATGCCGTCACCGAGTGGGCCCCAGACAGGAGCGAAGCCTTTTGCGCCGCGTTGCCAGAGGAAGTCTTTCACGAAGACGGCCGCAAAGAACGGCTCCATGAGGCGCGCTTCAATGGGCCACGAAGTGCCGCCTTCCAAGGTGCCGTGGCCGATGTCGAAACAGATGCCGAGCGCCGTTGGATCGAGGTCGCGGACCAGCTCATGGATGTCCCAAACGGCGCAGCCAAGATGCGTGGCGCCGCTGTGATTTTGAATGCCGCCGCGCATGCCGAGTTCCTTGTTCAACGCTGCCAGATCGCGCAGTCCCGCCTTGAGATTTGCGAGCTGCGCCGCGATGGGCTGATCGAGCTTGTAGCGGAAAAAGCCGAGTCGATAACGGCTGCACCCAAGCTGTTTCGCGGTGCGCAGCACCTGCTCGGCGAAGGGCGTCGAGACTCCAACGATGTCGGTGGTGACGATGTCCAGATCGAGTCCGCGAGACTTCAGCGCGGCGTGCAGCTTGGGCAGCTCGTCGGCCACGCGTTCCGGTTCGACCTGCCCCTTGAGGCGCACCGGACATTCGATACCGCTCCAGCCGATCTCGGCGACGACTTCGGCGGTGTGCTCGTAGCCGATCGACTGGAAGGGCTTGGTAAACCCAGCGATGCGGAAGCGTGGTGCCGACGCGGTTTGGCCGATCGCATCGAGGCTCAGCGCAGCGCCGGCCGCGACCGCGGTGGAGATGAACGCGCGGCGGGAAAGGGCAGGGGGGAGCTCGCTCATGCGTGCTTTTGTAAACCGCCGCAACGGTGAACGGCGATGCCATTTCGCGGTTGTTCCGCGGACCTTTCGCAGAGGCGAAAGAAGAGTCGCCATTTTTGCGCGGGTCGTTAAATCAGAGCGCACCAGGCAACTGGCGCTCCACCTCATGAAATCCTTCCTGTTCGCCGCATTGCTCGTGGCTGCGCTGCTCCCGAAGACGGTTTGCGGCCAGACCATCCGGCTCGGCCATTTTCCAAATATCACGCACGCTCAGGCGCTGGTGGCGAGCAACCTCAGCCGGCAGGGCAAAGGCTGGTTCGAAGAACGACTCGGGCCGGGAGTGAAAGTGGAGTACTACGTTTACAACGCCGGGCCTTCAGCGGTGGAGGCGATCTTCGCGCGCTCGATCGATCTCACGTATGTCGGCCCGAATCCGGTGATTAATGCCTACTCGCGATCGCGCGGTGCCGAGATCCGCGTGATCGCCGGGGCGGCGAATGGCGGTTCGGCATTGGTGGTGCAGGGCGACACCGGCTTGAGCAAACCAGCAGATTTTCGCGGCAAGAAGATCGCCACGCCGCAGCTCGGCAACACGCAGGACGTGGCCTGCCGCGCCTGGCTGAAGAAGAACGGCTTCCGCATCACGCAACTCGGCGGCGAAGTGTCCGTCCTCCCAACCGCGAACCCCGATCAACTCCTGCTCTTTCGCAGCAAACAGGTGGATGCTGTCTGGACCGTCGAGCCCTGGGTGACGCGCCTGGAGCTCGAAGCAGGGGCCAGGTTGTTTCTCGAAGAAAAGGACGCGCTGACGACGGTGCTCGCCGCGAGCGTGAAGTTCCAGAAAGAGCAGCCCGCCTTGCTCAAGAAATTCGCTGCCGCGCACGCGGAACTCACCACCTGGATCAACGAGCATCCTGCGGAGGCGAAAGAGATGGTTCGCGCGGAGCTGAAGGTCCTCACGAAAGCGGATTTTCCCGCCGAGGTCTCGGATCGTGCATGGACTCGGCTCAAGTTCACCAGTGAAGTTTCGCGGGCGCCGTTTGAGACGCTCGTGAAAGAGGCGCAGAGCGTTGGCTTTGCCAAAGGCACGCCCGATCTGGGTAATCTCGTGGCGATTCCGTGATGGCTGGAGTCGCGGACGAATTACAAGTCGTCGCTCCCCACAAGCTCGCCATTCAAGGCGTGTCGAAGTGGTTTCGCGACGGCGTGGTCGAGACGCATGCCCTCGACGACGTGAGCCTGCAGGTGGACGAGGGCGAGTTTGTCTGTCTGGTCGGCCCGAGCGGTTGTGGCAAATCGACGCTGCTCAATATGATCGCGGGTCTCGAGTTTCCGGACGGCGGTTCGATTCGCGCCGATGGAAAACTGGTTACCGTGCCCGGCCGCGATCGGATGGTGATGTTTCAAGAAGCGGCGCTTTTTCCGTGGCTGGATGTGCTCGGCAACGTGTTGTTCGGGCTCAAGCTGAAGCCGGGTCTGAAGCCGGCGGAGCGGATCGAAGTCGCGACGTTTTACATCAAGCTGGTCGGACTCGAACGTTACGCCCGCTCGAACATTCACGAGCTTTCCGGCGGCATGCGGCAACGCGTCGCGCTGGCTCGCTCGCTGGCCCCGAACCCGCGGGTGCTCTTGATGGATGAACCCTTTGGCGCTCTCGATGCGATGACGCGCGAGCAGCTTTACGGCGATCTGCAATCGATCTGGCAGGCGCGCCGCAAGACGATTGTCTTTGTCACGCACAACGTCCGCGAAGCCGTCTGCCTCGGAGATCGCGTGGTGCTTTTCTCGCCGCACCCGGGCCGAATTCGGGAGCAATTCCGCATCGACCTTCCGCGGCCCCGCGACATCAACAGCCCCGATCTGGCCAGTCACGCAATGCAGATCACCCGGGCCTTGAAATCGCACCGGGACCAGGCCGGGAACAAGGAAGTCGCTGAATGAACTCGCCGGTTCCTCTCCAGCGAACCTCCACCACTATGAAATCCAAGCTCATCCTGGCCGGGGTACTCGCTGTTGCTTTGCCGTCGGCTTTGCTGCTCGCCCAGCAGGTCAGCCACGGTGCGAAGACGGCTCACGCGAACCTCCACCCGCCCACGGAAATCCAATGGAAAGACGGCCCTCCTTCCCTGCCACCGGGCGCGAAGTTCGCCATGCTGGAAGGCGATCCGACCAGGGAGGGGATGTTCGTCATGCGCGTTCGTGTCCCGGACGGCTTCCACATTCCCGCCCACACCCACCCGAAACCGGAACGGGTCACCATCATTCAAGGGACGTTCAAGCTTGCGATGGGCGACAATCCAAAGCTGGCCGACGCCCGTGTTTTGCCCGTCGGCACCTACGGGGTCTGGCCGCCGGGCATGGTTCACGCCGTCTGGGTCGAGGGTGAGACCATCGTGCAGTTTCACGGCCAGGGGCCGTGGATCATTAACTACGTCAACCCCGCGGACGACCCCCGCAACGCCGGGAAGTAGCATGATACACCCGCAGCATTGGGATGCCGCCTACCAAGCCGACGGCCCCGCCGACGTGAGCTGGTTTCAGGTCCGTCCGGCAATTTCGTTGGAGCTAATCGCCTCCACCGCCTCCACCGCCGTCCCGCCTGCCCCGCGGAACTCAATATGAGACGCTTCTTCAACGCCTTCGTTTTCTTCGCGCTGCTGATCGCGACCTGGCATCTGCTGGTCCGGGCGGAAGTGTGGTCGCCGGTGCTGGTGCCCTCACCGCTCAGCGTTTGGGAATATCTGCGCGCCTCCGTGGAGGATCGCACGATGTTCGAGGCGCTCTGGGTGACGACCAAGCGTTTGCTGCTGGGCTACTTCATCGGCGTGGTGCTCGGTGGGCCCCTGGGACTGATCACGGCGCGGTTTCGCTGGGCAAACGACACCATCGGTGTGCTCGGTCTCGGTCTGCAGACTTTGCCGAGCGTCTGCTGGGTACCGCTCGCACTGCTCTGGTTTGGTCAGACGGAAGCGGCGATGCAGTTCGTGGTGATCATGGGCACGCTTTGGTCAGTGCAAATTTCCACGGACAATGGAGTCCGCAATGTGCCGCCGATCTATGCGCGCGCCGCCCAGACGATGGGCTCACGTGGGTTTCACACCTGGATCATGGTGATCCTGCCCGCGTCGCTGCCGTTCATCGTGAGCGGGGTGAAACAAGGCTGGGCCTTTGCCTGGCGCTCGCTGATGGCCGCGGAAATCTACGTCACGGTGCTGACCGGATTCGGCTTGGGATTCCTCCTGCACAATGGCCGCGACTTGCTCGCGATGGATCAGGTGGTGGGAGTGATGATCGTCATCGTGCTGATCGGATTGCTGGCGGATAAGATCCTGTTTTCGCCGTGGGAACGTTTCCTTCATCGACGCTGGGGCACGGTGAAGAGCTAGGCCAAGTGCGTTTCGGAGAGGCGTTTCCGCGTAACCCAAACGTTACAATCCCGGGGTGGCTCATTGATGGGGCGAGGCGGAGACTCGGCGCGTCATGAGAATCAACCAAGAAGCCGTGACCCCCGAACTCCCTGCCATTCTCGGCGCCGGCGCGTTAGCGTTGGGCGCACTGGCGCTATCCTTCCTCGCCGCCTCCATGGCGGGGAATCACCGCGCACCAGCACCTGCTCCTCGCAGCGTGCAGACGCTACCCGCAATGCACGCCTTCCCACCCGTCGTCGGGGAGGTCACGTCCACCGGTCTCCGGCTGGGCGGTCTGTAAACGCTCAACACGGCTTCATCGCCCTGGCGCAAATGGCTCGTTGTCGGCGAGCTGAACGGCGCGCCGGTCGTTGCAACCGGGACGCGTTGATCCCGGTTGGGGAACCCGATCACCGGGCAGGATCAGCGATTCCGGCTACATGGTGAGACCTTCCGCGCAATCAAGTGCGCGCCGTGTTTCCGCGTTTTGGAACGGAACCAAGTTTCGCTTGCCGAGTTTCCGCCACGCGCTTAAATGCCGCCCCGGCGTGGCACTGTCCCTGTAAAAAGGGGCGCTGATCCGCGCCGCCAACCAACTTCCTCACCGCAACCGCGCACGCTCTCGCGTGTCCCCTCGCGATGGTGCTGGAGAGCCGTTCGGCTGCTACCAACACCGCAGTTCACCGTTTAGCTGACATACTGATGAATCATCCTGCCCTGATCGCACGCTCTGCCCGCCGCATGGACACCTCCCACACAACTGGTCGTGCCGCGTGCGTAGCTGCGGCGCTGGGAGTCATTTGGTGGGCGGGGACGGCTGAAGCGCAGTCGCCATTTTTGCTGACGACGCCGAGTTACACGCAGGATTTCAGCGCGCTCTACGATACGGCAAACTCCACTCCCGTCCCGGATACGACCGTCATTCCCGGCTGGTATGTGGGCTCGGGTAACAATGCGCCTCTCAGCACTTCGACCGTCGTCAACTCTGGTTTAGGAGACTCCAGCAGCGGTCGTAACTATAACTTTGGGGTTGAGGGAACGAATCCGATCTCGGACCGGGCGCTTGGCTCTGTAGCGGCGAGCAGCACCCAACGAAACACCGACTTCTACTTCCAGAATGACACCGGCAGCGGGATCGCGGAACTGACTCTCAGTTACACGGGAGAGCAGTGGCGGGCGGGAGCGGCGACCAGCGTAAACAACACGCTGGTTCTTCAATACAGCCTCAATGGTACCGACTTCATGGCGGTCGGCCCGAGCTTCGATTTCAACAGTCCCATCGATTCCGGTCCGACCAACGGCATACCGCTGGACGGAAACGCTCCGGCGAATCGAGTGACCGGAATCGGTGGGACCTACCTCCTCCCATCCACCCTGGCCGTCGGTGCGACGGCGGTGTTGCGGTGGGCCGACAGTGACAGCGCAGCCAATGATCATGGCATGGCGCTCGATGATTTCTCGCTGGCGGCGACGTTTGCGGCGATCCCGCTCTACTGGGATCTCAACGGTAACGTCGCGGGCATCGGCGGCGCGGCGGGGGCGACCTGGAATCTCACTTCCGCCTTCTGGAACGCGAGTGCCGAAGGCACTGGGACTCCGCAGATGTTTAATCCGGCGAATCTGGCGGTCTTTGGCGGCACGCCGGGTCCGGTGACGCTCGGTCCGGGAGGCGTGGCGCCGAATGGCGGCATTCAATTCGACAGCACCGGTTACGTCATCCGGTCCACCAACGCAGCGAATGATAAGCTGACCCTCGGGGGCAAGGGCACGATCGGGGTGACCAACGCCGGGGAGAGCGCCACCATCAGCGCGCCGATCGCCGGCGCGGCGGGCTTGAGCAAAACCGGTTCCGGGACGCTGATCCTTTCGGGTGCGAATTCTTTCACCGGCAATGTCGTGGCCAGCGCTGGGTCATTGCAGATCACCAGCGACGCGGCGCTCGGGAATCCCGACAACGACCTCGTGCTCGCGGCCGGGACGTTCGCGGTGAGTGAAAACGTGACGCTCGCGGCGACCCGCGATCTCACCGGCACCGGCGGGCTGCTCATTCCCGCGACCCGGACCCTGACCACCCTGGGCAGCGTCAATCTCTCCGCGCTCCAGCTCTTCAGCGGCTCGGTGAGCCACGATAGCGGCGGCGTGCTCACGCTGGGCGGCACGGCGAACACGCTCGGCAATGTCGTTTTCAATGATCCCGTGACGATCAACGCGCCGAACGGCGTGACCATCACCGGCGCAGTCACCACGCCGACCCTGGCGGAAGCGGCCGGGATCACCGGCGATGTCGCGTTCTCGAATGCGCTGCACGCGTTCACCATCACGGATACTCCCGCCGCGGTGGATTTTTTCATCAACGGCAACGTTTCTTCCGGGACGGCCGGGCGGTTGCACAAGCTCGGGGATGGAGCGCTGCGTCTCGGAGGTCCTTCGAGTTCTGGTTTTGCGGGGGGGGTGCGGATGGGCACGGCGGGCTTCAATCGCGCCGCGGGTGGCCGCATCATCATTGCGGATAACGAAGCGCTCGGGCTCGGGACGTCTCTGCAGCTTCAGTTCAACGACGGCACGTTGGAAGCCGAAGTCCCGCTCACCGGCGCGAATGCGATCCCGATCGGTCTCTCGATTGGAGCCGGGCAGCTCAACGGCGCGACCTTCGCTGGCGCGGACGTCGAGTTTCTCGGGACGAGTAATTTCTTCAAGCCGGCCAGCACCACCCTGCAGCACCGGATCATCGTGAACAGCAACGTGACGCTGACGGGTGCTTTGGGCGCGTCGCAAAGCGGTGGGGCCGGCTCCAACTCTTCCGGTGTGGCGGTGAGTGGCAGCGGTAGTCTGAATCTCGCCGGGGCCTTCAATGGACACGATCTCCCCATCACCCTCGACGGCCCGGACCTTTATGTCAGCGGTGAGCTCTCGGCAGCGGCCGCGACGATCACGGTAAGCGCGGGGACGCTGAGCGGCACCGGGAGCATTGCCGGCTCGGTGTCAGTCGGCGACTTCTTCGGCGAGCAGGACGCGGTGCTTACCGCCGGTTCGCCAGCGGCTGGCAGTATCGGCACGCTCACGGTGCCGAGCCTCATCCTCTCGAACGATGCCGTGCTGCTGATCGACGTGAATGCCGCCTCGCTCACGGCAGACAAGATCGTCGGCAATGGACTCGTTTCGATCGGATCCGGCGCGAGCGCCTTGAGTATCGCGTCCACCGGCCCGCTGCCGGTCGGTTTGCAATTTACGATCCTCGAAAACCTGAGCCCCACTGCCAGCGACACGAGTGGCTTCTTCGCTGGGAAGCCGGACCTCTCTCAGTTCACGGTCGGACCCAACACCTACCGGATCGATTACACCGGAGGCATCGATGACAACGACGTGGTCCTCCAGGTTCTGATTCCGGAGCCCGGGACCGCCAGTTTGAGTGTGCTGGCCGCGGGGTTGCTCGGCTTGCGCCGGCGGCGCAACATTTCCGCCTAGCCTGCAGCAACTCGGACGGGAGCAGGCGTGCGCGGTCCGGCGTGCTGCGCAAAAACGCTTGCTCCGCAGCGGCCCAGCCCCGAAATACGCCGCCCGACACATGGCCGAACCCAACCTGCGCGATCGTATCAAGGAAATGATGGTCGAGAACTTGATGCTCAAGGTTTCCAAGGAGGAAATCGGCGATGACCTTCCGCTGTTTGGGCCTGAAGGTTTGGGGCTCGATTCGATCGATGCGCTGGAACTCGTGGTATCGCTGGAGAAGAAGTTCGGCGTCTCGGTGCCGAATTCCGAGACTGCGCGTCAGGCTTTGGCGACGGTGAACACGATCCACGATTACATCGTGGCCCAGGGCCTCGCGCAGACGGCCGCTGAAGGAGCCTAAGCCGGCCCTCCGCCGGCTGCGGTCACTCGTTTGCCAAGCTCCGCCGAGGCAAAACCTCGCGGAGAAATGCGTGTCGAGCGGCGATCCCCGGCACGAGCGCGATTCTTTATTTCGGGACGCTGCCTAATGCTTTCAACCCTTGCGGAATAGAAGGGGACGGCTCATCACTATCGACCCTTTTCCTCCCATGGCACTTCAATCCATCCTGCGGTTTTCATTCCTGTTTGCGTTCGCCTGCTCGCTCTGCGCGGAGCCTCCGGCGAAGGTCGAGCTGCGCAAACGCGAGAGCATTGCGCTGATCGGCAATGCGCTGGCCGATCGCATGCAGCACGACGGAACTTTGGAGGCTTTCATCCACAAGGCGCTGCCGGAGCATGACCTGACGATTCGCAACCTCGGGTTCGCGGCCGACGAGGTCGCAAAGCGGATGCGCTCCGACGATGTGCCGAAAACGGAGGAGTGGCTGACCAAGATGAAGGCCGATGTGATCCTCGCGTTTTGGGGCTTCAACGAGTCGTTCGAGGGTTACGAAGGCGTGCAGAAGTTCAAGGGTGAGATGGACAAGTGGATCAAGGAGACGCTGGCCGCGCGTTACAACGGGACGAGCGCGCCGCGGCTGGTGCTTTTTTCACCCATCGCGCAGGAAAAAATGCCGGACCCGAACTTCCCTGATCCGACTCCAAACAACACGAATCTGCAGAATTACTCTGCCGCAATCGAAGAGGTCGCGCGGGCGAACAATGTGCAGTTCGTCGATCTGTTCAAGCCATCGCAGGAGCTCTACAAGGCTGCGAAGCAGCCGCTCACGCATAACGGCATTCACCTGACGGTCGCCGGTTACCAGGCACTTGCGCCGGTGATCTTCAAGGCGGTGCTCGGAGCGGAGCCGCCGCCCGCCGATGCAGCGCTGGAGAAGATTCGCGGCGCAGTGCAGGTGAAAAACGAGATGTGGCTCAGCCGTTATCGCACAGTGGATCAGTACAATATTTTCGGAGGTCGTTCGACCATCGGTTACGAGTCCGGCAAAGGCGGGCCGAAGATCGATAACCGTGCGGTGCTCTGGCCGGAGTTGGCGGTGCGCGACGTGATGACGGAGAACCGCGAGAAGCGCGTCTGGGCGTTGGCCAAAGGCACGGACATCCAGATCGACGACTCAAACGCGCCGGAGGTGCCAAAGGTTGGGACCAACAAACCCGGCCCAAATCCCGACGGCTCGTACACGTTCCTCGATCCGGAAGAGGCGATCAAACTGATGACCGTGCCGAAGGGCGTGAAGGTCGAGCTCGTCGCGAGCGAGAAACAGTTCCCTGAACTCGTCAGCCCGGTGCAGATGGCGTGGGACACGAAGGGCCGGCTGTGGATTTCCGCGTGGAAGAATTACCCCGAGCGCACGCCGTGGAGCAAAGAGGGGGACAAGCTGCTCGTGTTCGATATCGGCCCTGACGGGAAGGCGACGAAATGCACCACCTTCCTCGATGACCTGAATTGCCCGACCGGGTTTCAATTCTACAAGGACGGGGTGGTGGTGATGAAGTCGCCCGATCTGCTCTTCATCCGCGACGCAAACGGCGATGGCAAAGGCGAGGTCGTCGAACGGCTGCTTAACGGCCTAGACGCTGCGGATTCGCATCATGAGACGAACTCGATGGCTCACGAACCCGGCGGCGCGATTTACCTGAGCGACGGCGTTTTTCACCGGACGCAGGTCGAGACCGCATGGGGGCCGGTGCGCAACGTGGATGGCGCGCTTTACCGCTGGGAGCCTCGCACCGGGAAGTTCGAGCGCTATGTGCCCTACGGCTTCGCCAATCCGCACGGCAAGGTTTTCGATTACTGGGGCAACGACATCATGACCGACGCGACGGGCAACGCGAATTACTTTGGACCGGCGTTCAGCGGGCGGCTCGACAAGGGCAAGCACCCGACGATGAAGCAGTTCTGGAACCGGCCGTCGCGCCCAAGTCCCGGCACGAACATCCTTTCGAGCCGTGCCTGGCCTGCAGAGTTTCAGGGCAATTTCCTGAACACCAACGTGATCAGCATCCAGGGAATCTTCCGCGCGAAAATCATCGAGGAAGGCTCCGGCCTGGCCGGTGAAACGCTCGAACACCTGATCACCTCCACCGATCCGAACTTCCGCCCGTCGGGCGTGAGCGTCGCGCCGGATGGTTCGCTCTACGTGATGGATTGGCACAAGCCGCTCATCGGCCACTTGCAGCATCACCTCCGCGACCCAAATCGCGAGATGGAGCACGGCCGCATTTACCGGCTGAGCTTTGAAGGAATGCCGCTGCTCAAGCCGGCGCAGATCGACGGGCAACCGATCGCTGCGTTGCTCGATCTCTTGAAGGAGCCGGAAGACAACGTCCGCGAACGCGCCAAGATCGAACTCGGCAAACACGACAGCGCAAAGGTGGTCCCTGCGGCAAAACAGTGGGCCTCCGCGCTCGATAAAAACGACCCGGCTTACGAGCACCACGTTTTGGAAGCATTGTGGGTCCACCAGTGGCATAACGTCGTCGATCTGGACCTCCTCAAGCGCGTCCTGGCATCGCCCGAGCCGCGCGCCCGGGCGCAAGGAGTCCGCGTCCTCGCCTACTGGCGTGATCGCGTTCCAAACGCCGTCGCGCATGTGAAAACCGCAGTCGCTGACGACTCGATGCGCGTCCGTTTGGAAGCGGTCCGCGCCGCGAGTTTCTTTGACGGACAGGACGTGCCCGCCGCGCTGGACGTAGCGTTCAACGTTCTGCGCAAGCCGACCGACTACTACATCGACTACACGTTGAAGGAGACGCTGGCGCAGTTGAACAGCTTCGGAAAGAGCATGGCGTTGCCGGACGATCCTCAGCTCCTGGCAGCACTGCTGGAGCGCCTTTCCGATTCGGAGCTCGGCCGCGCACCGATGGTGGAGCCGGTTCTGCTCGCGCGCCTCGAGCGGAAATCCATCGACCTGCCGCAGCGCGAGCGGGCGCTGAACGAACTCGCGAAGCTCCGCAAAACCGATCGCGACACGGAGTTGCTCGCGGCACTGCAGCGGCTCGACGCAAAAGGCGGCAACGTTGCGGCCGCCGCCGAGGATCTCGGCAAGCTGCTCGGCACGACTCCGCCAGCGGCTTTGATCAAGGCACGCCCGAGTCTCGCGGCGTTGGCGGTTAACGCGCAGCAGGCCGGTGTCCGCCGCGCCGCATGGGCCGCGTTGATTTCTGCCGATGGCAAGGCCGAGACGACCTGGTCCGCTGCCGAAGGCGAGGGGGCGCGCCGCTCGCTCGTCGATGCAATCACCTACGTCGCCGACCCCACCTTGCGCGCGCAGTTTCAGCCGATGCTGACTGCTTTGCTCGCGGACACGAAAGTCACCGGCGCCGCTCGGGCTGCTGTGTTGGGGGCATTGCCGCTGATGGGCACTGCCGATGCCAAGGCAAACTTCGGACGCCTCGTCGATCACCTCGGAAGCGGCGTCGAGCGCACCAGCGCGGCGCGGGCGATCTTGCAGCTTCCGCGGGATAGTTGGAATCCCGAGGCAGTCCCAGCGGTCACCACCAGCGTCATCGATTGGGCCAGGACGGTTCCGGCCGGCCAACGTTCGGCCCAGGACTTCGTGGAGATCATCCAGGCGGCTTCCGAGTTGGCGGCGCTGCTCCCGACGCCTGATGCAATCCGGGTCCGCAAGGAATTGCGTGATCTGGGCGTGACAGTCTTCGTCGTAAAGACGGTGCGCGAACAAATGCGCTACGACACCCCGCGGCTGGTTGTCCAGGCCGGGAAGCCGTTTGAGGTCATCCTCGAGAATCTGGATTTGATGCCGCACAACATCGTCTTCGTGCAGCCCGGCACCCGCCAGGCCGTCTCCGAATCGGTCCAGGGTAAAACGCCCGACCAGGTCGATAAGCAAGGCCGCGCCTACGTTCCCGAGAAGGACTCCCGCGTTCTCCACGCGTCGAAGATGCTCGAAGCCGGGCAGAAGGAGACTTTGAAAATGACCGCGCCCACACAGGAAGGGGAGTATGAGTATGTCTGCACTTTCCCCGGCCACTGGTCGATCATGTGGGGCAAACTGGCGGTCGTGAAAGACGTGGAAGCGTATCTCCAGGCCAACCCGGCCGCGGCCAGCACACCTGCTGCCGCCGCAGTGGATCACAGCGCTCATCATCACGCTGCGGGGAAGTAGCGGCCGCGGCCTGTCGTGAGGCAGGCGCTCCGAAGCTCTCGATCGTGACGTCGCGAAGCGAAGTCGAAGAACCTCGGTTCCCCGTCCTCCAGCAGCCGCAATGATCGCCAGCGAATGCCAGCGAGTTCGGGAGGATCTGTATTTCTGGCAGGCCTACGAACCTGCCGTGAAGTCTGATCTCTCGTGCTGCGCGAGGCGCTTCGGATCGCGTCTCATTTTCATCGATCCGATCCCTTTGAAGGAGCAGGCACTGAATGAAGTATTGGCGGGCGCGGAGCCGTCCGTGATCATTTTGACCAACGGCAATCATGCGCGTGCTGCAGCAGAGCTGCGCAATCGGTTCTCGATCCCGATCCACGCTCACAGCGGAGCGGTCGCGGAGCTCGGGCTCACGGTGGATTGGCTGCTTGGCGAAAGCGCCGAGGCTTCGGACCTGTTCGATGTGGTGGAGCTTCCTGGCGGCGGGCCCGGAGAGATCGCGCTGCACGCGGATGGTGTGATGCATGTCGGCGATGCGCTGATTCATCTGGAATCAACCGGCCTCGCCGTGTTGCCGGCGAAGTATTGCAGCGATGTACGGCTGTTGCGTCGCTCGCTGGGAAAACTGTTGCGGTTTGATTTTGAAGTCCTGACATTCGCGCACGGTTTGCCGCTGGTTTCCGATGCGCGGCGCCGCCTTGAATCCCTGCTCGCATGAATTTCCGCGTCCCGTTCGCTCTTTCCTTCCTGGCCTTCTCCGGTGCGCTGTTCGCGCAGGAGAAGCCGGCGAAGACGGAGCGCAAAACGCCCGCAGTGGAGCCGAGCGCGAGCACGCCCAAGACAACGCCATCGCCCGCGGCCGCGACACCCGCGGCGACTCCATCCGCGACGCCCAAACCGCCGGAGAAAGCTCTTGAGAAACCTACGGACACCAGGGCTGCTTCGGGATCAAGCCCGGCAGCTATCACCGGCGCGGTGCCCCAAGGCCCAGCGCAGATCGTGCACACGTTTTTCGGTTTGATTCAGCAGGGCGATATCGACGCTGCTTACTTTGGCCTCACTCGGGGCTCGAAGATCGCCGAGCGTCCGGAAGAACTGCGCTCACTGAAAACCAAGACGAAAGAGGCAGTCGAAGTTTTCGGTGCGGTGCATGGCTACGATCTGGTGGAAAGCAAACCAGTCGGTGAACGCCTGGTCCGCGCGACCTATCTTTCGCTTGGCCACGAATATCCGCTGCGCTGGCGCTTCTATTTTTACAAGTCCGAGACTGTCTGGCGGCTGATTGATTTGCGCGTGGACGACAAGCTCAGCGGGATCTTCGAGGAGAGCCCGGAGGTTCGCCTCCCTGACGCGACTCCGTGATCGCGCGGGTTCTCCGCTTCGTCCGCTTTTCGCATACGATCTTCGCGCTGCCTTTCGCGCTCGGCTCCATGCTGGTCGCTGCGGATGGTCTCCCGCAGGGACGGGTCGTCGGTTTGATCCTCCTGGCCATGGTGTTCGCGCGCACGGCTGCGATGACTTTCAATCGGCTCGCCGATTGGGAGATCGATCAACGCAATCCGCGCACGGCCGATCGGCATACGCTCATCTCGCGCGCCGGCGCAGTGGCTCTGCTGGTGGCGAGTTCCGGCGCGTTTGTGGCGACGGCCTGGTTCATCAATCTGCTCTGCTTCTGGCTCTCTCCGGTAGCGCTGCTGATCGTCTTTTTCTATTCGCTGACCAAGCGTTTCACCTCGCTCAGCCATTTTTACCTGGGCCTGGCGCTGTCGGTTTCGCCGGTCGGCGCATGGCTCGCGGTGCGGGGCCACTTCGATTTTCCACCGCTCGTGCTCGCCCTGGCAGTGCTGCTGTGGGTGGCCGGTTTCGACATCATCTACGCCACTCAGGATCACGAGTTCGATCGTGGGGCGGGCCTGCGCTCGCTGGTCGTCCGCGTCGGGATTCCGCGCAGCCTCACTTGGGCGCAAGGCCTGCATTGGTCAATGGTGGGGGTGCTGGCGGTGTTTGGATGGGCCGCCAATCTCGGCACCGCCTTCCACGCCGGTCTCGCGGTGATCGCGGGCGTGCTGATCTATGAACATCGCAGCGCGGCCCGGCTCGATCTCGTCGCAATCAACCGCGCCTTCTTCCTGAGCAATGGGATCGTCGGGATGGTTTTCTTGAGTGCGGTTTTTGCGGATCGAGTCTGCTTCCGCTAGGCTTGGCGACTTCATGCCCGCGGCGTTCTTCCCATTGCTCCGCCTCCTTTGCGTAGTGATTTGTCTCAGCCTCGTGACGGGCTGCGCAGATCCAAAGCAGCGCGCGGCAGAGTTGGTGCGGCGCAATGATGTCACCCGCCTCCGTCGGGATGCGGCTCTTCTTTACAAGGACCTCTTCGCCGGCCACGGGGAGAAATTTTTTGCAGTCCGATCGAAAAGCTGGCCGAAGTCGTTCAAGGCTTTTTCGCCGATCCGTGTGGGCGCTTACCGGGACGGAATCAGTCTCGCGCTGGAAGCCAGTTCGGCGGCGGAGTCCGGATTGTACATCATCCCCTGGCAGATGGATGTGGTGCCTTCAACCAATCGTGGCGCGCAGTTCCAGCAACTCGCGGAGGGCGTTTACTGGTATTCCTTCGGCGATTAGGGATTTGCGCAGCGCGGGCGAGTCGCTATCACAGCGCGGCCATGTTCCTCCCCCTCGCCACGCTGTCTCCCAACGGGCTTTTGCTGCTCGCGCTCGTCGTCATCATCGGGCTGATCGTCCTGATCGCGCGATTCAAGTGCAATGCCTTCGTCGCGCTCATGCTCGCGGCGATTGCCGTTGGATTGGGCTCTGGAATGCCGCTGCCCGGCATCGCGAAAAGCTTCCAGGAAGGTGTGGGCAACACCCTTGGATTCCTCGCGATGATCATTGGCTTGGGGACGATCCTGGGCAAGCTGCTCGCCGAGTCCGGCGCTGCCGAAGTGATCGCGAATACGATGGTGCGGATGCTCGGGATCAAGCGGCTCGATTATGCCGTGATGCTGGTGGCGTTCGTGGTCGGCATTTCGGTCTTCTTCGGCGTCGGCATCGTCTTGCTTGGTCCGATCGCTTTCATGCTGGCGCGGCAAACGGGCACGCCCATCCTTTACCTCGCGTTGCCACTGGCCGCGGGACTTTCCACCGCGCACGGACTCATCCCGCCGCATCCGGGTCCCATGGTGGCCATCGGTAAAATCGGCGCCGATACCGGCATGACGATCCTCTGGTCGCTGCTGGTCGGCTTGCCGACCGCGCTAATCACGGGCCCGATTCTCGCGCGCTGGGTTGCGCCGCGGGTGCCGGTGGCGCTCGGCGGTCTCGGCGCGGAAGCCACGGGACAGGCAGCGGCACCGCGTCGGCCGGGATTTGCGCTGAGTCTTTTCACCATGCTCCTCCCGGTGGTCCTGATGCTGATCGCAACCGCCGCGGACGTGACGCTGAAGCCCGAAGATCCGGTGCGTCAGATTGCGGATTTCATCGGGGCGCCGGTGGTGGCGATGCTCATCGCGGTGCTGTTTTCCTTTTGGTCGTTTGGCACCCATTGCGGGCTGACGGGAGCGCAGATCCTGAAGTTTACCGAACAATGCGTGGGCCCTGCGGCGAGCATCTTCCTTGTAGTCGGTGCCGGCGGGGGCTTTAGCAAAGTGCTCGAGCACTCCGGCGTCGGCAACGCGATCGCGGGCGTCGCGCTGGCCATTCCCGTGACGCCAATCTTCCTTGGGTGGATCATCGCAGGATTGCTGCGGATTGCGGTCGGCTCCGCGACCGTCGCGATCACGATGGCGGCGGGATTGATGTTGCCGGTTGTCGAAGCGCGTCCCGACACGAACCGCGAGTTGCTCGTGCTGGCGATGGGCGCCGGCTCGCTCATTCTTTCGCACGTGAACGACTCCGGGTTTTGGTTTGTGAAGGAATACCTCGGGATGACCGTCGCGCAGACGTTGAAGACGTGGACCGTGGTGGAGACAGGGATTGCGGTCATCGCGATCATCATCATCCTCGCGGTGAATGCGGTGCTTTAGGGAATCTCTGTCCGCACGAATGACCGCTGTTCCTGCGAAACCCGGACGACTTCCTGAAAACAAAGAAGCGCTTCGATCCGAAGATCGAAGCGCTTCCTCTAGAGGGAAATTGACCTGAAACTAGTTGCTGGCCGCTACCTGTTCGACCGGATCAACGTTCACCCGGCGGCCCTGGCGGTCAAATCGAACCCGACCAGCGACGAGCGCCCAAATGGTGTAGTCACTGCCGAGCCCAACGTTCTTGCCAGGCAGGAACTTGGTGCCCCGCTGGCGAATGATGATATTGCCGGGAATCACGGCTTCGCTGCCGAATTTCTTTACGCCGAGACGTTTGCTGACGCTGTCGCGGCCGTTCTTGACGGAGCCTTGACCTTTTTTATGAGCCATATGGAAAGTGAGTTGGAGGTCGCTTAGAGACCGATGCTGGTGATTTTGACGCGGGTCAACTTCTGCCGATGCCCGACGGTGCGATGATAACCTTTGCGGCGGCGGAATTTGTAAGCCGTCACTTTCGGAGCTTTGATCTGGGCGACGATCTCGCCAACCACCGAAGCGTTCTTGAGGGCCTCACCAAGTTTGATTTCGCTGCCCTGACCCACGAAGAGCACTTCAGAAAACCTGGCTTCACCACCGGCTTCACCTTCGAGCTTCTCGACGTTGATCACGTCGCCTTCGGCGACTCGATATTGTTTTCCGCCGGTTTTGAAAATTGCGTATGCCATGGTGAACTTGGGGTTCGAAAAAGGACGGGGAGGCTGCCACAGCCGCCCGAGCGGAGCAAGGGCTTTTTCAGCTCAATGCTTTGTTTATCCGCCGCCCAGATATGCAGCGCGAACCTGCGCATTCTCGCGGAGGGCTTCGCATTTATCCTGCAGGATGATTCGGCCGGTCTCGAGCACGTAGCCGTAGTGGGAAACTTCCAGCGCGAGATTGGCGTTTTGTTCGACGAGCAGGATCGTCAGCCCGAGCTCGCGATTGATCTCCACGATCTTTTCAAAAATGGTTTTCACGAGCAGCGGTGCGATGCCCAATGACGGCTCATCGAGCATCAGGCACTTCGGTTTGCTCATCAGCGCGCGACCGATCGCGAGCATCTGCTGCTCGCCGCCGCTTAAGGTTCCCGCGGTTTGCCGCTCCCGTTCCTTGAGCCGCGGGAACATCCCGAACACGTAGTCGAAATCCTTCGTGATGCCGGCTTTATCGCGGCGCAAATACGCCCCCATTTGCAGATTCTCCAGCACGGTCAGATTCGCGAAGACCATGCGGCCTTCAGGTGATTGCGCCAGGCCCGCCGCGACGATCTTATGCGGCGGTTGATTGGTGATGTCCTCGCCGTTGAACACGACGGAGCCTTCCGTGACCTTCACGATCCCGGAGATCGCGCGCAAGGTGGTGGATTTCCCCGCACCGTTCGCACCGACCAACGTCACGATCGTGCCTTGCTCGACTTTGAGCGAGATGCCCTGGAGCGCGCTGATCGCGCCATAGCAGACTTCGAGGTTCTTCAGCTCAAGCATCGTCCACCTCCTTGCCCAGATATGCGGCGATGACCTTTGGATCCGCCTGAATCTCGGCGGGCGTTCCTTCCGCGATCTTGCGGCCGTAATCGAGCACGTTGATCCGCTGGCAGATGCCCATGACGACTTTCATGTCGTGCTCCACCAGGAGCACGGCGAGGCCGAACTTCTCCTGCGTAAAGCGGATCAGCTTCATCAACTCGATCTTCTCCGTCGGGTTCATGCCCGCCGCAGGTTCATCGAGCAGGAGCAATTTCGGCCGCGTGCCCAAGGCACGCACAATTTCCAGGCGGCGCTGGTCCCCGTAGGGCAGACTTTTGCACGTGGCGTCGCGCTCGGCAGCCAACCCAAAGATTTCCAACAGCTCCATCACCGTAGAGTCGACCGC
>JAQGOK010000214.1 GCA_028293645.1 Chthoniobacter sp. | reverse complement strand
ATGCCTTTGTCATGCACTTGGCCGATCGGGATCAACGCAGAGAGTTCCGCCGCGCCACCGAAGTGATCGACGTGAAAGTGCGTGGTGATGAGGTGATCGATCTTCTTCAAGCCGGCCACTTCCGTCGCGAGCTTATGGATGCGGCCCGGGTCGCGCTCGAAGGGATTGCCAGAATCGATCAGCACGGATTCGCCTTGGGGTGTGACGATGAGAGTCGCGCCGCCGCCTTCAACATCCACCCAGTAGATGTCGAGCGTGCGATCCGCGACACCCGCAAAGGTGCTGGTGGCGAAGACAAGCGTGAGGAGGACGGAGTGGAAGGTGGAGTGAGCTGGTTTCATGGCAATGCGGGAACAGGAGATTGGGGAGGGTTCGTGATGGAGACGCAAGCCGGCAAGCGGATCGCGCTACACGAATGCTTCGGAACGCGAGCGCAGTTGTGGACCAACTCGCCCATTGCGGTCCATGCCGCGGCTCATCTCTACTCCCCTCCTTTCGATGAAACGCCTCGTTCTTCTGCCCTCCGTCGTCCTCTTCGCATTTTGCTTTTTCGCCAGCAGGCAGTTGGGGCTCGGAGCGATGCCCCAAATCATCAATGTCTCCGCGTATGATCCGAAGGAGAAGCAGCGCTCTGGCGTCAGCTATTCGGAGCGGGACGTCTCGGCCTTGCGGGCGAACGGCGCAAGCGCGCTGATCGCGCGAGCCGGCAAGGGCGGCAACCTCGATGAGAAGTGCGCGAACTTCCTCGCGGCGGCGGATCGCGCTGCAATGCTGCCCGGCGTTTACTACCGATTGCAGCGCCACGTGGATGCGGTCGCACAGGCCGATCAATTCGTCGCGCGGGCGAAAGCGCTGGCGCGCAGCCGCGCGTGGAATGCGCCGTCGCTGTTGCTCTGCGCGGATTTCGACGCGCAGTCGCGCATGTCCGACATCCTGCGCTTCATGGACCGTGTCGAAGATCGCACCGGCGTCGTGCCGGTCGCATACCTGGAGAACAGCACGCACTTGAAGCTCCTGCTGCGCAACGCGGATGCCGCGACGAAGGCGAAGCTCCGGCGCATGCCGTATTGGCTCGCACTTTACTCGCATGAGAGCGGCGCCAGCGCGCAGTTTCCCGCGCCTGGCAGTCCGCGCGGGCTGGTCGATCAATACGACGTCTGGTCGGACTGGACCTTGTGGCAGTACGGCGGCGTGGATTGGGAGCGCGGCCGATCGCGACCGAAGGTTTACAACCACGGCGCAAATCGTTTTCCACTCTACTTCGGGAATATTGATCGGCCCTTGGAGCGCAACGTCTTCAATGGCTCGGAAGCGGCGCTGCGGACGTTCTGGAAGCGCCATGGTCTGGAGCTGAAGTAGTCCATAAAGATGCTCGGACTTTCGATGGTCGATTTCGTGGTGGTGCTGATCTACGTCGTCGGCATCACCTGGATTGGGGTGCGGAGCGGCCGCGGGGTGAAGACTTCGGGGGAATACTTCATGCCGCGGAGATTCGGGAAATGGATGCTCACGATGGCGACCTTCAGCACCGGGACCAGTTCCGATCAGGCGACGACGGTCGCCTCGAAGTGCTTCACCAGTGGCGCGTCCGGGATTTGGTACCAATGGCTCTTCATGTTCGCCACGCCGTTTTTCTGGCTGGTGATGCCCCTGCTGCGCCGCTTCCGCGCGATCACCGTGGCGGATATCTTTGAGGCCCGGTTTGATCGGAGCGTCGGCCATTTGTTCTGCATCGCGGGCTTGCTGAAGTGCGCGCTTTCGGTCGGGCTCCTGCTCAAAGGAACCGGCGCGCTGATCGAGTCCGCCAGTGGCAGTACGATGAACAGCCACCTGATTCTGGTTTTGCTGACGATCTCGCTGCTGGCCTACAGCCTGGTCGGCGGACTCACGGCCGCGATCATCGCCGAATCTTTCCAGGGGTTGCTGATCATCGTCTTCTCCTTCCTGCTCCTACCGAGTGTGCTTCACGCGGTCGGAGGAATACACGGCATGAAGCTGACCCTGGATAACCCGGCAAGGTTCACCCTTTTCGAGCCGGGGGAAATCGGCGTCTTCCATGTGACGATGCTCACGGTGAGCAGTCTCGCGATGCTGGTCATGATTCCGGAGAACCTCGGCCTTTCCTCCGCCAGTCGGCGCGAGGAAGATGGACAGGTCGGGTTTGTCTGTGGCGCCTTCATCAAGCGCGTTTGCACGGTGGCCTGGTGTCTGATCGGTCTCGGCGGTGCGGCCTATTTCCTGGATCGGCCAGTCAACCCGGATCACATTTACGGCCTGCTCGCTCGCGAGTTTTTGCCATCGCTGCTGCCCGGCTTGCTTGGACTTTTCATCGCCTCGGTGCTGGCGACTTCCATGAGCACCTGCAGCCCCATCCTGGTCGCGGCGGCGGCTCTTTTTACAAAGCTCTACCGCGCCGCAGATCCGGCACGTTCGGAGGCGCGTTACATCGCCGTCGGCCGATGCGCGATGGTCGGCGTGGCTGGTGTGGGGATGTCCTTCGCGTTTCTGTTTCCGGGCGTGGTGAAAGGGCTCGAAATCATGATCGCGATCACGCCGGTGATGGGGATCACGTTCTGGATGGGCTTCTTCTGGAAGCGGACCACCACGCCTGCGGTCTGGTTGGCGACGGGTGCGGGATATGCAACGTGGGCGTTCTGCTCATCCGCGTGGGGCGTGGAGATCGTGGGCGGAATGTGGCCGGGGTTTGTGAAAACATCAGCCGGCGGGGGCTCGGTTGCTCCCGCCTGGGAGATGCTCTTCATCTTCATCACGACGATCGGCACCGCCGTCGCGGTCAGCGTCGCGACGCGACCGGTCGATTCGGCCCAGCTCGAGCGATTCTTCGCGCTGTCCCGCACACCGGTTCGACTCGGAGAAGTGATCCTTCAGCCGTGCACGTTGCCCGAGGGCGCGGTCGTGCCGGAACCTCGTTTGTGGATCGACTGGGGTAATCTGCAGATCCCGAGCATGGGCCGCCGCGCCAAGGTGGGGTTCCTCATCTGCTGCGCGGGCGTGGCTTTTCTCGTGATTGGATTCCAGCGGATCCTTGCGCTCTGATTCTCACCGCGACCCGGACGACTCAGCGGTCACTCAATGCTGGGCGAAAGAATTTCATCGATGCGGGTGAGGAACGCCCGCACGTCACTCGTCCTGGTTGGGAAACCGCAGGTGTGGGTTGCGAGCGTGTGACTCGGCGTTTCGGACGTGCCGTCGGTAGTCACAATGACCACCGGCACTCCCGCAGTCCCAGGCCCCGCCGCGAGCAACGTGAGCACCTCCGCGAGTTCGCTCGGGGGCACGCCACGGCCGATCACAATCAGGTCTGGCGGATGCTCCTGCGCCATGGCCACCGCGCGAGTTCCGGTTTCAGCGGAGCGCAAGCGGATCGTCGGGCGTCCGGCGAGAATGCAGGCGATCAGCCGCAGATCCGCCACATCTTCCTCAATGTAGAGAATTGCCCGCCCTTCAGCCGGCAGCTCCGGGATGCTGACCGGGACGGATTCTCGAGTGATCTCCCGTTCCTCCGCGCCTGGCTTCTCGGCCGGCAGCTCGACCCAGAACGTGCTGCCCTGCCCCACCACGCTTTCCGTTCCGAGAACCCCGCCCATGCTCTCGACCATCCGCTTTGCCAGCACGAGTCCGAGGCCAGTACCTTCCACTTGCGTGCGCTCGGCACCCAGCCGCTCGAACGGCTGGAATAAGCGGGTCAGCTTTTCGGCACTGAGACCCACGCCCGTATCGGTGACGGAGAGACGACACCTGGCTGGCAATCCTTCCAGCGCGTGATACGCGACGGTAACGCTTCCCCCGCGGCGGTTGTATTTGATCGCGTTGCCCAGGAGGTTCAGCAGCACCTGTTTCAGCCGCTGCCGATCTGCCGAGATCTGGCAGTCGGTGCTATCCGGAAGCAGCACGACGATCTGGACCGCTGACTCCGAAGCCAATGTCCGGAGAAGGCCGACTGTTTCGTTCAGCAACTCGGGAAGCGGGATCAGCTCCGGCGAGAGCGTCAGGCTGCCTGCCTCGATGCTCGCGATGTCGAGCACTTCATTGATGAGCGTGAGGAGATGGGCGCCGCCTCGCAGGATGTGATCCACGCTTGAGCGCTGGTCACGGCTGAGTCCCTCTTCGAGTTCGAGCACCTGTGCAAACCCGAGAATCGCATTCATCGGTGTGCGCAGCTCGTGACTCATCCGGGAAAGAAACTCGTTCTTTGCGCGATTGGCGCGTTCCGCGACCTGTCGTGCCGCGTTCGCTTCCTCGCTCTTTTTGCGCTCGCTGACATCGCGCATCACCGTCGAGAAAGACTCGATCTCCCCGTTGGCTCCCTTGTGAGCGAGGATGACTTGTGACACGGGAATCTCATCCCCACGCCGACTGAGCAGCACCGTCTCTCCACTCCAAATGCCGAGCTGCCCTGCGGTGGGAAAACCTTCGGTCGAGGTCGGATGGTTCGCCGCGTCCGGCAGGAAATCGGTCCACGCCGTGTTGGTGAGATCTTCATCCGCAGGCACGCCCAGGAGATGGCGCCCGGCGCCATTGAGATAGATCAGGTGTCCTGCGGGATCGTTGATGCTCACCAGATCCGAAGTGGCTTCAACGATCGCAGCCAGACGTTCCCGTGCGACTTCCGCCAATCGTCGCTCGGTGATGTCCGTGACGATTCCGGTGAGGCAAATCAGGGTTCCTTCAGCATCCCGCACTTGAAAGCCGCGGGCACGAATCCAGCGCCTCTCCCCGTCGGGACGCAGGATGCAGTATTCCAGGTCCAGGCTGGGTGTATCGCGGGTGAGTTCAGCGAAGGCGACCTGAACCCGTTCGCGATCTTCAGGCAGGATGAAATCGGTCCACTGGTGAGGATAAGTTTGGAGACTCTCCCGCGTGCGGCCCCAAATGCGTTCGAACCCGCGGCTGATATAGCGCACCTCGCGCAGATCCGGTGAGCGAATCCAAAACGCATCCGTGATGTTGTCGGCAAGATGCCGAAACTTCTCGTCGCTGCCCCGCAACGCTTCCTCCATTTCCTTGCGTGCCGTGATCTCGACGAACACGGAATTGAAATATTCCGGCTCACCCGCCCCGGATCGTTCCAGGCTCGCCACCAGGTTCAGCCAGACGACTTCTCCGTCCCGCCGGCGGTAACGGCTTTCCGCACTGTAAGTGGTCCTCTCACCGGCCAGCATGGCGCGGGTCCCTTCCTGCGCGTCGGCCCGATCTTCCGGGAGCAGCAGATCTGTGAGGGTCAGCCTCGACAGTTCCTCGCGTCCGTAGCCCAGCATGGCGCACAGCCTGCCGTTTCCCCACGTGAATCGACCATTGGTAGAGAGGTGAGCGATGCCGACGGGCGCGTTCTCGAAACTTCGTCGGAAACGGTCGTCGTCAGTTTCTCGGAGCGGCGATTCCGCTGGTGCGGGTTCGCTCATCTGAGTTTGGCCATCGCCAGGCATGGTAGTGATGACATGAGTGGTATCTGCTCCGACACCCAAGGGAACCGGACAGGAGTATGGTTCATCCTGTGGTTCAGCCTTGCAAGGCTGGCTCCGGTGCCAGGCCACGGACGCGTCGTGCGTGCAAGGCGAGCAGCGACGATGCTGTTGGAACTTTTCGGCGATCACACGGTCAAGCCTCTCTCAGAGCACCGCTCGCGCCAGCCAATTCAACTGCAGTCGGGCTACGTTGGCTCGCCCGCTTCAACCTGGCCATCCGCCAAAATTCGTTCCGGCCGCTCGAACGGCGTATAGAGGTCGAGGCGTTCACCGGCGAGGCGCGCGATCGTTTGGACAATCGTCAGGAGCGGCACGCCCTTCTTCAGAAACTCCATGGGCGCCTCGTCGGCGGCATGCAACGGCACTTCGTACTCAAACCCGGAGAAGAAAAGGATCGGTCGGTAGCGCAGCCACGGCTCCTCCCTGATCCGGCGTGCTACCGTGAACCCGTCGAGACCCGGCATCTTGATATCGATTACCAAAACATCGGGCCGGAATCGGCGGGCCGTGACGACAGCGTCCAAGGCGTTCGTCTCCGACTCGACGAAAAAGCAACCGGTCTGCTCCAGCGCTTCCTGGATGAAGAGGCCGATCTTTGGCTCGTCATCGATACAAAGCACGCGCGGTTTCATGTGGGACAACATCCTTGCGTAGCTGAGCATCATCTGCGCCTCGGGCGCGGTGGTCCTCTGCTGCATCACAGGGGCGTTGATCCCTCGAGCGAGGGCGCCGGCAGTGGCGTTAGACCGTAGTCCCAGCCGCGTGGATCGCTTCTTCCAGGAGCTGGAGCGCCTGCCGGTCACGTTCGAGCCCGATCTGCAGGAAAACACCCAAAGGACTCAGGTTCGACCCAGAAAAGCATTCGAGGTCCTGCTCAGTTTTCATGATCCTGTGCTTGAGCGCGGATACCGCGCGATCAAGCGCGTTGAGGTCACAAGGCACTTTCACGTGCCCACGCTGACAGACCGACAGCGTCGTGTCAGCACTCCAGCATAGCTCGCGTCTATCTTTGCGCCGGTTCCTGCCGGGCCGCTTGATTAGATGGTCCGGACAATACCCGATGGCGATCCGCATCGCGCAGGCCAAGGACCGAACAGGGAGCAGGACGCGGCGTTCCCGTTACGTGGTGACCTTAACTCTTCTTTTTGTCCTCACCCTATTGCGAGTGATCGCAGACGCAGGCGTATTCCGCATTCTTGCAGGTCGGGCACTTTTCCATGTTCAGGTTGAACTTCTCGTAAACCGCCTTGCCGCTTGCGCTGGGTTTGATGCTTACCGAGACCGGGAAGTCGTTGCCTTCCGGCAGCGCATTGGTCGAGACGAGCTTGCCTGCGTCTTCCTTGAACTCAAGCTTGGTGGGCTTGCTGCGGTCGCCGGCAGTGACGCCGATCACCTGGCCACTGAACTTCCCTGGCTTCAGGGCCTCGGTCAGTGCAGTGATCTCGACCTTGCGGTCTTTCGTGACCAGGAATTCGAGGTGCGGCTCCACGGCGATGAGAACGCGGCCGCCATTGGGGCCTTCTTTCTTGCCGCGCTCTTGCTTGTCGGCAGCGAAGGTCGGGACGGCGAGCGCGAGGGCGATGAGGAGTTTCAGGGCGATAGATTTCATGTGTTTGGTTTCGTTCTCTGATCCGAGTGTGGTGGCCAGGCGAGTCACGGGTCGACTTCAATGCTGTAGAACCGCTTCGTGGCTGTACCCACATCATCCTGGACGCTGATCGTGTCGGCCGTTGCCGTGAGGACTCCGCCCAGGGGCACCCAAGTCAGGAGGTCGTCACTCACGAGTGGCTGATAACGCACGCCCGGTGTGGCGGTGAAAGTGAGCGTCACGGTGGCGCCGCTGCGCGTCACGGCGGAGGTCGTCAGGATGTTGCGCGCGAGCGGCGATGGGTAGGTAAGGCGATGCTGAGTGGACGCGCCGTCCAGGTAGCGACCGTCACTGATATCCAATTCTTGAAGACCGAAAGTGACCGTATCCACGAGTGTGCCATCCGGCGCTCGCAAAGTAAGGCTTTCGCCAGCGGCCCGCAGATTGAACGGCGCGTGGAGCTGGCCCGTACCCGTGTTTTGCACGGTCTCATCATCCGCCCAAATGAGTAGGAACCCACCTGCGGGAACACTATATCCCGCGGGAATGGTGTAGTTCGTCGAGCTGTCGGCGATCTGCCAACTCTGAAGGCTTACGGCCGCACTCGTCGGGTTATACACTTCTATCCAGTCTTCAGCGTCATTGTCCGCCGGATCGAGCAGGCTGGCGTTGTCGGCCATCCACTCATTGATGCGAAGCGCCGGCCAGTCGGTCGTCGCCGTATTGGTAACGGTAATGCTCGCCGTGCCGAGCACGCTTCCATTGAAGCCAATCGCTTCCAGGGTCACTGTTTGCGTGCCGGTGGCGACCGGCACACTTACCTGCCAGGTGCTGCTCCCCGTCCAGGTCACCGGTAACGGCTGCGAGCTCCCCGCCACGCGGATCTCCCGCACATTCACCCAGCCTCGGCCGGCAATGGTGGCAAAGGGCGAACCAACTGTAATCGGCTGCGCGCCATTGGTGGTAATGGCAAAACCTACCGATGGTATCGCCGCGGTGATCTGGCTCTGCACCGACGCAACGCGCTGGTCGATGTAGCTCATATGAGCGGTGAGATTCTCCCCGCCCAGAAAGCTCGTGTAGTGCTGCGCCCACGTGCTCAGGTAACCGGAGTTGAAGCTCCGCGAGATGATGTCGAGTAGATGCCCGTAGTAGGCACGCCGATTCGCTGGATCGCCGCTGATCAACTTATCGAGATCGCCCGCCGCGATCGGGGAGGTCGCCGCGTTACTGAAGGTAAAGTCCATATCCTTCGGGAAGTAGAGCAACCTGCCGTCCGTGGGACGCACATAGAAGACCGCATTGTGCTGGCCGCCGCCCGTGCCGTAGCTATCACCGATCCCGAAGAGCTGCTGGATGGCAAAGGCGCGCAGCCATTGGTCCACATCGATCCGCGCACGGGTATTGGCGTAAAACTGGGCACCCGCCGGGAGACCCATGGCTGTCACCGCGGCGATTAGTCCGCGGTTGGTATCACCGTAGTCGTCGGTTTGCCGGTTGTTCTTTTGCAAGTAATGCCAGCGGTAGAGTTCCTTGTTCGTGCCAAGGCTTGTCACCGGGACACCCGCGACGTTGTCCGGCTGCGGGAGCTTGAGCCCTTCAACACCGCCCGTGTTAGTCGAAGTCGGATAGTAGATCAGCTCGTATTCATACAGCGGACTGTCTCCGCCGTTTTCCCATTGGTTATCGAGGAGCACGTCGCTGTGCCGCGCTTTCAAGAGCATTGCAGCCCCCGTATGCGTCGTGCGCGGTGCGATCACGCGCACAAGGTCCTCGTAGCTTCCGGGGATGTTGCCCGCGCGGTTCAGCGCGTGCGTGACGAGGATTTCCTTCTGCGAAAACTGACTGCCCGCACCGGAGCGATCGATCGCGACGGTCTCATGTGCGCCGAGGAAAGGATCGTGGGGGGCGAAGCGCAGATGCCAGCCGACGCGTGAATCGTCCGAGCGGCCGCGCTCGCTGCCTTTGAGCCGCACACCCACATCATAGTAGATCTCGCTCTCCTGATAGATCACCGTCGCGCCGAGTTCATCGTCGCTCATCGCCTGGGTCACGGTGTGCATGAAGTTGCTGTCAGCCGTGAGCATGGTGATGCGGAAGTTTGCCGCTGGGCCGCTGCCAGCCAGACCGTCTTTCCACGGGATGATCGCACGCGAACTCGGACCCGCCGCTGGGGCGAAAGCGGTCGCTCCGACCGTGTCCGTGCCCTGGACATAGAACTGCACCTTTGCCCCGGCTCCTTGGGCGGGCACGACGCCCGTCCAGACGCCGTCGGCATCGGCATCGCTCATCGCCGCGGTCGAGAAAGCACCGCCATTCACTGAGTAGAAAAGCGAAAGCGTGCCGAGGCCGTTCGGATCGTCCGGGCGCACCGAGACCGTTGCCGTCTGCCCTGAGGCGGGAACCGCTGGTGAGTGCGTGAGACCTTTATAGGTCGGGCCCATGTTTGCGACAGCGCGCGAGTTCACCGCGCCTGGTGTGCCGCCCGCGGGCGAGACGGGGAGTGCCGTGGTGCGCGCAAGACGGTTGAAGTAGAGCCGCGAGTTGAGGAGGTTATTTCCACCGAGCCAGCGGGCGCGGAACGAAATCGCATAAGTGCTCGCAGGATTGATGGCAACGTAGGTGCCGCCGCTCTTGAAGGTCGTCTCAGCGTGATTGTGCATGTGCTCGGTGAAGCCGCTCGCATTGATGCGCAGCACCTGGTTGCCGCCGTCGCTCACCACACTCGCGTGCCGGTGCGTGCCGAGCAGACGCCAGAAATTCGAGCCGGAGGAGAAATCGCTGTTCTGGATGAGCTCGCGGTTGCTGATTCCCTGCGGCGCATTCGTCTCCTTCACGCTGATGTCATCGATGAGGAACGAACCCTTCGCGAGCAGGCCGAAGATGAACTCATTCCACTGCGTGGGGTCGTTGCTGACATTCGCGCCGCTGCCCGAATACGAGACCGTCTGCCACGCGGCACGGCTGCTCTCATCACTCGCGGCCCATGTCTCCGGCGAGGTGCTGTCGGCCCGGAGATCGCGCCTCTCGAGACTCGACCCCCCGCCATCCGCGAAGTCCGCCCAACGCCCGCCATCGAAGTAGCGCAGTCCGTCCACGGGATTGCCGGAAGCATCCTCGAGGACCACGCGCTCGCCAGCGCCCGCCAGGCTGCCCGTGAAGGGTCCCAGCGCGGTAAGGCCCGCGTGGTTCTGTGCGAAGGCCGCCGGATCACTCGCGATCACCAGATACTGCCCAGGGCTGAGGGTCGCATTCGCCGGGAAGGTGAAATCGACGCCTTCGCTCAGCTTCCACCCTGCGAGATTCACGCTGCCCGTGCCGCGATTCGTAAGCTCAATCCACTGCTCCTGCGAAGTCTGGTGTGGATGCGGATGGTACATGATCTCGTTGATCACGATGTCCGCGTTGATGCTGAAGGTGTTCGCGTTGCCGAAACTTCCCGCGCTCGGGAAAAGCCATCCTTTCCCTGGAGCGCGCCCGCGCAACCTGTTCGTCACCTCCTGCGCGTCCTCGAATTGCGTCCCGCCTGGCTGGAGCAAGAAAAGCTTGTCCCCCGCCACGGGCGTGAACCCGAGTTGCGCAGCCGTGAGCACCGCGTAGCCACCGGCATTGACCGTCTGTGCGCCGAGCGTCACCGTCGCGCCGCTGGACGAGCGAATCTGGTAACCGGCAAGGTCCACCGCCGCGCTGCTCCCATTGAGAAGCTCGATCTGAAAAGCCGGATCCGTGGCCGCGGTGATCTCATTGAAGATGAAGCCGGTGCCGGGATGGCGCAGCGGTGCCGCCGTCTCCGTGGCCACGAGCGACGCTCCGAAGACCATGTCGTTGTTCGGCGAGGACGTGGAAAACTGATGCACCTCCACGGCGAGCACGTTCGAGCCGGTGACCAGCGCCGCGGTCGGAATGCTGATGCTCCCCGAGACGGAAGTGGCGGTGACATTGCTGGATGCCGTCGTCTCGTGCGAAACCGGCCCCGTCGGCATGTTCACGCGGAGCACCTCTGTCCCGTTGAGGTAAATGACCGCGCCGTCATCAAGCATGTGCTGGAGCGCAAGGGTCGTGCGCTCCTTCGCTCCGTTGTAGTTGAAGCTTTTGCGGAAGTAATGCGTCGCCGGACCCTGCGCGAGCTGCGTCGTCAGCGTGCTCGCTGCAGCGCGCGTTGGCGCGGTGAGCGGGGTCGCGCTGCCATTCGCGAGGCTCACGATGGAAGAGGCTGGCAGCGCATTCGTCCAAACGGCGACGTCATCGAGTTTGCCGTTCCAGTTCTCGCCCGCCTTGTCGCCGCCGAAGTAAAAAGGCTGCGCGTTGTTCTGGCCGGCCGTGATGGTCCGCGTGCCGCCCGCCACGCCATTGCGGTAGTAAGTCATCGTGCCGCCCTGTTTCACCACGGCGTGATGCACCCAGGTGTTCGTCGGAAAAACGCCGCCGCTGTAAGCGACTCCTTCCTGTGCGCCGCTGCGGTAGAACTCGAAACTCGATGGCGTGAACTTGGTGAATTCCTGCGGGTTCCACTCAACGCCGCTGGGATTGTAGCGATTGCCCAGCACCACGGCCGATCCCCCGCTGGTCGCCGAGTCTGCCCAAAAAGACCAGGTGAAATCGTTGGTGAGCGTCATCTGCGGCAAGGTGCCCGCGCTGGCGTAGCTCCCGCCGGTGCCGGAGGCATTCAGCACCCGGCCCCGAGTCGGATCGGCCACAAAGCTCATGCCGCCGAACAGCGTCGCATCCGTCCCGCCAGTGGCGGCATTCGCGGCGGTCATCCCGCTGGTTTCCTCGAACGCCCAGTAGCCCTGCAGACCTTCGCCCGCCCCGGTGATATTTGGGCTGCCGGCATAAAGAAGCGCGCCGCCGCTCGACCACGCGCTGTCGTCAAAAGCCGCACCGTTCCAGCCGGCCGCTTGCGCTGTGTTGTCGTCGCGATATTTCCACGAGGCATTCAGCGGGACGAGCGTGGTGACCGCCGGCACATCGGTAGCCGCAGGAAAGTTTTTGGCTTTGGGCGAGCCGCCGACTGCCGGGCTCACCGTCCAATGGCTCGGGCCGGAGTCCGCGGATTCTTCGTCCGCCTTCACCAGCGATGCGCCCGAGCCATCCGCGCCGACCGGCCATTCGCCGCTGTCGCCGTAGCTCACGCGGTCCATCACGCGCCCGCTGTTGTTCATCAGCCGCAGCTCTTCGCCGCCGTTGTCGAGCTGCCCCGTCCACGGCCCCATCGCGCCGACGCCAGGCAGCGCTCCCGGAGTCGCCGCGACCACGAGAAAACCATGCCCCGGGACGATCGTGCCGTTCGGGAAGGTGAAGTCCACGCCGCCCTCGATCCGCCAGCCCGAGATATCCACGTTCACTCCCTGCAAGCTGTGCAGCTCGATCCACTCCGTCTCGCCTGCGGTCCTGGGATGATACTGGATCTCGTTGAAGACGAGCACGCTATCGGCAGCGGCGAGGACTTTACCCGAGGCAAGAATCGAACAGGCGAGGACGAGCAGAAGTTTTCGGAAGCGAGAGATTCGGGGAAGGATGGTCATTACAACGGGGGACTGAAACTCGGTTTGCGGAGCGGCATCCAGTGATGCGGGCCGGGTTGTCCTACCTTCCCCATGCCCCACGACTCGCGCAACGCGTGATTGCAGAAAGAAAACGCTGCCTCGCGCGCGGCATCTTCGACTGAATTCGTGGCGCCTGAGCAGGGTGGAAACCTCTCGGAGGAAGTCAGCTTGCGTCGCGATTGCCACCGGAACAGGACCGCGTGAACGTTCACCAAGGGCGAGGGGGCTTCGGCCACCCAAGTGTCGGCACATGCCTGGCGGCTGGGGGATTGTTCGAAAGTCTGCGGCCGAACCTGCCTGCGTCTTTTCTCAACTCACTTCTTCGACCGGCCCGCGGGTAATGACGGGAGTTTTGCCTTCACTTCTTTGACTGACCACTTGGTAAGCGTCAGCCCCTTCGAAGTGCGGCTGCTGACCGGCACTGGCGACAAGTCGAAGTCGAGTTCGCGGACGCGTGCGCCACCTCGGCCGTCGAGCGAGATGTGGAGAGACTCGGGCATCTCCTTTTCGGTTGGAGCGATGTGCAGATAGATGACGCGGGATTTCTCGGACTTTGCCAAAGGATACAGTTTGTCGCGCGAGAGGCCGCCGATCTGGAACTTCTTCGCGTAAGTCTTCCCGCTTTCACCGTCCAGATAGACCATCGTGTAGAAGTTCGTGTCGCCGTCCTTCGGCCAGATCGAAATGTGGATGATCTCGCGACCCATGAAGACCTTGTCGGCGACCTTCGCGACCTTGAGCGAGCCGTCCTTCATGATCGTGAGGACGCTGTCGAGGATGGTGCATTCGGTGACGAAGTCGTGCTGGCGCCAGTTCAGGCCGATGAAGCCGTCCTTGCGATTGACGTAAAGACGCTGATTCGCGGAGACCACCTCCGACGCATCGATCTGCGCGATCTCGTCGTAGCTCGTCCGGCGCTTGATCCCCTTCCCGTACTTCTGCTGCAGCATCTCGAACCACGCGACGGTGTAACCGGTCAGGTTCTTGAGGTGAGCCTTCGTCTCCTTGATCCCTTCCGTAATCTTCTTCATCGCTTCGTCTGCCTGGAACCGGTTGTAGGCGGAGATGCGTTTGATCCGAATCTCGGTGAGACGAACGATATCCTCGTCAGTGACGTCGCGCCGGAGCTGGTTCAGGAAAGGCTTCAAGCCGCCGCGAATCTCCGCGAGGACGCTTTCCCAAGTCTTGGATTTCTCGATGAGCCGATAGATGCGCTCCTCAATGAAAATGCGCTCCAGCGAATCCCAATGCCATTGCTGCTCCAGCTCGCCGAGCTTGATCTCGAGCTCGCGCTTGAGAAGGACGCGTGTGGCTTCAGCACTGGCCTTCAGGATGTCGCGCACCCCAAGGAAGTGCGGCTTGTCATCCCCGGTCTCCGGGTTCCGAATGATGACGCACGCCGCGGGATTGAGCTGCACCTGGCAGCTCGTAAAGACGTAGAGCTGCTGGATGACTTTCGAAGGCTCCGCGCCCTGTGGCAGATGGATCAGGATCTCGACCTTGTCCGCCGTATTGTCGTCCACGTGCTTGATCTTGATCTTCCCTTTCGCGTTCGCCGCGAGGATGGACTCGATGAGCGACTCAGTGGTGACGCCGTAAGGCAGCTCGGTGACCGCGAGGAGGTATTTCGAACGCTCCTCGATCTTCGCGCGGACCTTCACCTTCCCGCCGCGTTCGCCGTCGTTGTATTCGGAAAAATCGGCGGTGCCGCCCGTCGGGAAGTCGGGAAGAATCCGAAAGTTTTTCCCCTGCAGATGATTGATCGCCGCGCGGCAGAGATCGTTGAAGTTGTGCGGCAGGATCTTCGTCGAGAGACCGACCGCGATCCCATCGGCGCCCTCGAGCAGCACGATCGGGAACTTCGCCGGCAGGGTGATCGGCTCCTTGTTGCGGCCGTCGTAGCTGAGCTGCCAGGTCGTGGTCTTCGGGTTGAAGAGCACGTCCTTCGCGAAGTTCGTCAGCCGCGCCTCGATGTAACGCGGCGCCGCCGCATCGTCACCGGTGAGCAGGTTTCCGTAATTCCCCTGCGGCTCGATCAGCCACCCGCGCTGCCCAATCGACACCAGCGCCGCCCCAATCGAAGCGTCGCCGTGCGGGTGCAGCTTCATCGTCGCGCCGACCACGTTGGCGACCTTGTGAAAGCGCCCATCGTCCATGTCCCACAACGTGTGGAGCACCCGGCGCTGAACCGGCTTCAACCCGTCGTCCATGTGCGGCACCGCGCGGTCGAGGATGACGTAGCTGGCGTAATCGAGGAACCAGTTGCGATAACTGATCGCCAGCGGCGCCTGTTCGTCCTGGACCTTGCCATTGCGCGGCAAAGGCCCGGTCAGTTCCTCTGGGGCCAGCACCTCGGCGCTCGGCTCCGGCGTCTCCAGCGCCAGTGCTGCGGCTTCGGCTTCACCGTTCAACAGTGAAAGTTGCGGCTGGTCGTCTGGGTTTGGGGACGTCTTCTTCTTGGGCATTCAGAAAAACCTTCTTACCAGTCGAGGCGACGCACTCCCGGCATCTTTTCGAAATCCGCGTCGCGACTAACGACGGGGAGGTCATGCTGCAACGCCAGTGCACCAATCCAGAGATCGTGATACGGCACGCGCACCGCGGCCGCATCGAGCGCACGTCGAAGTGTACCGTCGCGACGCGCCGTTAGCGCATCCGGCATCAGGATCAAGCAGGCCTGCTCCACCGCGTCGAGCCACGGCTCGAGTTCCGCGCGACGAGTCGAGCCAAGCAGACCATATCGGAATTCTCCAAGAACAATGCTTGGCACATACCAAGGTCGGTCTGCGGGCAACACCGCCATCAAGGCCGCATCATTTTCTGCCCACGCGGAAATCGCGTTCGTATCAAGGATCACGATTCCACGCGTGAGAAAACCGCATCGATCTCCGCTTGAATTCGCTGCAGTTCCTCCCGTGGCACGTTCGGTGGCGGAACCGGCCACGCCACGACCTTCCTTCGTCGCTGATCAAGCCACGCCGCCACCTCCAGCATCTGCGCTGGTGGCAGCTGCTCGATGGCGCGTTCGATGTCAGAGACGGTGCTCATTGGTCCGACGTTACCGACCGCGGGCGACACGATCAAGCTCACCGGCGACGGTCGGCGTTCAGCTTCGGGTTCGCCACCGTGCAGCGCACGTAATACCATCCGGAAATGGCGACCACCCCTTCGAAGGTCAGCGACGCACTCCATTCGCGCCTGGCGGAAGAGGCGCAGCGTCGGCGCACCTCAACTCCGCTGTGATCCGCGAATGCGTGGAGAAAATGCTGCTCCCTCCGCATCAAAACCATGCCGCCTCGTGCCTTGACCTTGCCGCCGACCTGGCTGGTTGCCTGAAAGGGCCGCATGACATTGCGGCCAATCCGAAACACCTGAAAGA
>JAQGOK010000217.1 GCA_028293645.1 Chthoniobacter sp. | reverse complement strand
CAGCAACACGTACTCGTCCCGCTCTCAATCGGACCCTGTATGCAACTCAGCTTCTCACGGTCCCACAAGAACCGCCTCAGCACCGGCCCATCAGGCACATATTCCATCGCGTCAGTCATAAAAACAGCCCCAACCTTGCCATAACGTTACGCAAAACAGCCCCATTCTGCCGGTAAACCCCCGTAAGCTTGGTATAACCCCCGAGATTTCCGACACCCGACCCCAAAAAGAGCATAACAAAAAAAATTGGGGGTGGGAGAAATGATAACAAAAATTTTCGAGAGAGGGGGAGTCGAGTATAGACTGCGCCGCCCCGATTTTCCCCCCCACCCCCCTCGCGCGCGTGCCTGGGTGTGTGTGCGTGTATGCGCAGGCATCATGCGCGTATGCCCCTGGGTGTGCATGTGCGCACACTTGCGCGTACTCTGAACGGGCCAGCGTTCAGACATCATCCGATTGTTCTTTATTATCAACCACTTGTGCATCCTCTACCCCTGATGGCATATCAGGCGTTGCGTCTATGTGGTCCGGTTTAGTGAACGTGTATGCGGATGGAGCAGGGCCATTTATGCTAACGTTTACAAGGGGTTGGCGCCCCTCACCCGCGAAGAACTCGACCATCTTGGCCTTTACAGCCTCTGACTGCGCCGTGTTCATCAGGTCAATCCCTACATGGATGGCAAGGGACCGTGCTACACCTCGCAGGGCGTCTGCATCCAAGCTGTATTGGGCTTTCCTTGCATCGAGGTATGCCCGCACCTCTGGTTTGGCTAGGGCGCGTGACAGGCTGGTGTAGTGCATCCCTACCATCTCGGCAGCTTGGTTCTGTGTTTTCCCCTTTGTAGCAATCAGGTCGATGGCTTTGGCTAGTGCGCCCCTCATCCTTGGTGGTTGTGCCGCCCAGGGACCGGCTGCGCCGTTCTTACTGATGGCTTTGGATGTGGTCATGGTGGTGCGTCCTATAGCTGTTTCTGGGGTCAATCTGACCGAGCAGGCGGCACCATCCCATGCACCAGCAACTATTCATCCGCTGTCGTATCATTTTGTTAATATACCCCCTTGACGGCCTTGCAGATTGGTGTACATTCATCTTATCGAAACGCGGAACACCACACCGCCACCACAAAGGAAACACCCCATGACTTACGATACCCAAGTTCGACTCATCATTGGCGCATCTGCCTATGCCTGCATCAAGGAATGTGGCGTCCAGTTTGATGTGCGCCTTGCCCCCGGACGCTCTGCCGCTGTCGCCTTGCGTGAATATGCAGAGGTAGAACGCGCTCGTGCCGCCTGCATCATTGAGAACGCAAACCGGGCAGAACGCGCCGCAACTGTCTTGGAGGCAGCACGCAATGCTCCCACCGAATGCCCCTGCTGCGGCTTGCTGGACGGCCACCGCTACCCCTGCGCCGCCTGACCTATCGGTGACCTGCCCTACACGGGCAGGCATCCCATGGGCCAACCATGAACCAACCCAACAAAGGATTGAACCAATGACCGACTTTCAAATCAACGACTACATGCTCACCCGTGAATGCGACCAACTGGCGCAAGACATATTTGACGAGGTGATGACCGACGCTGGCGACGAAACCGCAGAGGACCGCCGCGACACCATGCAGGACCGCGCCCATGAGGCAGCAGATGGGCACGAGTGGGTCATCTATACCTTCAAGGCCCACATGCTTTGCGCACACTGCAACACGGACCAAGGCGAGGCTTTCCTTGAAGATACCGGGATGCCCGAGGAAGTCACCTACGACAAACTCGGCACCATCATTGCCTACGGGGAAATGCGCGCCCGGATTGAAACCAAGCTTTGCGAGTTGATTGAAGCATGGGAACCCGCAGAGGCACCGGCCCATGCGTGACCTTGCCGACCTGCTCACCCTACTGGCCCTTTTTGCCGATGCTTTAGCCGTCATAGCCCTTTTCGCCCTGTTGTGGGCTGGGCTGTGGCTCACCCCTTGAACCTGAAAGGATAGACCGATGAAAACGCTTTTCCTAATCCTGATGCACATCTTGCCCGAATGCCAGACCGAGGACGCCGCGTTCTGCCATTGGGATGCAAGCACCATGGGCAATGGTCGCGGCACGTCATTCGTGGCGATCAGCGAAACCATGGCGATAGACGAACACGGCGACCTGTTGTCATACGAGTGACCCATTGCCCGAGGGGCCGCCCCAGGCCCTTCCACAATGCGCCAACCACGCAGACACACCACAACACCACAGGAGAGACCACCATGGCTAAGACACCGACCACCCCCGCACCCATCCAGAAAGACGGCCCGATTGGCGCTTACCGCGTGCAGGGCATCTTTGCTTATGACGCCGCAGGCAAGCGGATAGAGGTTGACGGCTTTGCCACCTATGACGCCACCGGCCGCACCCAGCTTTGCACCCAGGCCGACGCCGAGCGGGTTGGTATCAGGGGGGCGGGGCAATGACCAAGAACACATGCGAGCAGGCTTTTGACCTACTGGCAAAACGCCCCGACACCATATTTCGCGCCGCCACTGGCACCTTGCAGCTACGCCGCCGCACACACCCGGCCGGCAGCTTGTCGGATGGATACCGGACCTACAACATCGGCCCCTGCCCCCGTATGCGGTATCTGATTGTGGACGCAGGCTTTCAGAACTTGGCCGAGATTGACCAGCGCGACCACTGGGACAACCCGCAGGCAATGACCGAGGCCGTGCTGGCAGCTATCCCGCCCGCCCTGGAAGAACTTTCCCCCGGCTTTCGGGAAGAACTTACACCCGCTGGTGTCCAGCTCGTAATCCCCGGCTGCGAGCGTGAGGCCCCCACAAAAGGCCGCCACACAGCGCAACTGTCTCTCTGGTAGGACTTGGGGCGCAGAATGAGCCAGACCCTACGCCTTGCCTCGTATATCAAGCGGTTGTCGGTATCCCTGCCGTCGCCGCCCCCACCCCAGCAGAAGGAATGACGCTATGACCATCACCAACAAAGAAGCCCGCGCACAGTACGAAGCCCACAACGAGCGGTCCCGGCCAACTGTCTATGCCGAGGCGACAAACGCCGCCTTTGAGGCTGTCCGCGTTGTCGCGGAGCAGTACGGCTTGAAGGTGAACAACACCGACGCCGCCGAAAACCTTGTCACCCAGATTTTCACGTTCCTCTGGGACAGCAACCACCGGGAAGAACTTTAGCCCGGTGGGACGGACGCACCACACGCCCGCCCCGATCCGGCCAGATCACCCTCACGGGCGGTCTGGCTTTACCATTGAAACCGATGAAGGAGCAACCCCATGCTGACACCTGCCGACTTGCGCGCCATGACGCCCGAAGCGCGAACCAGACTATTTGACGAGATGGCAACCGCCTACTGGGGCCGGGGAAATTACGGGGTTGTGGCCGCCGAGGCGTTCGAGACAACCAGCGTCACCGTGTCCCGCTGGAAGTCCAAGCACAACGTCCCCTGCACGGTCTTGTACACGCTAGACGCCTGGCTGAACAGCGAGCAGTACGCGGCAAAACTTTTCGCGGACCTCGAGGCGCTCCCGGAACAACTTTCCGCCGCCTGCCAGCAACTCTCACTTGCGGGAAGAACTCTTGCGACCATAGGCCAGAGGCTCCCCCGCTTCATTCAGACGCAGCTTGCCGCCGCTTCGCAAGATACTGGTTCATATTCGCCCGAGCCGCAGTCCGAACCCGAGTTTCCTCAATCGTCCGAAGCGTAATCCGGGGCAGTTCTGCCGGGCGCGCGAACAACTTGTAGCCTAGCACCTGCATCCATTCCTTGTAGGTCTGGGCGTTGGGCAGTTTTGACGGATTGTCCTTCTCAAACTTGGCGAGGAAGTCTGGCGACATACCGGCAGACCCCTCGACCTCGTTGATTGCCAGTCCCAAAGCTACCCGCCGCGCCCGCAGAAACTTGCGGTCATCATCGAACGACCCAAGTTCGTATTCCTGCCATTGCGTATCGGCCAATTCGGTCTGCGGCACGTAGGAATTGCGGTTGAAGGTCACCTTGAGCCCGCACCCCACGCGCCGGCAGGCACACTTGGCGCAATTCTCGTCCGCGCTGACAATCCACCACCCCGCAGCCTGCAACTTGCCCAGAAATTTAACGTCAATGCTCATGTTGCCCTCGATTTTCTCAGCATGTTCGCCACGGACGCGCGGCTCAGTTTCATGTGGATTGCGATTTCACGCGCGCTCATGCCCAGCTTGAACATCGTGTGCATCTCATCCCGCTTTATGTCAGCCGGGGTCTTGGGGCGGTCCCGCTGGGCCTCTTTTGCCAGTTGCGCCTCGCGCTTGCGCAACTCTGCCTCGATGAGCTTCTGCCCCTCTACGCTGACGTAGGACCAGTAATGGCCGCGCTTCTCGTGAATGACGCACCGGCCGGTGGAAAGCAGGTGTTGAACCGATGTGCCCGCTTGCTGTGAGGAAATCCCCAGCTTGTAGGCAATCTGGTTCTTGCTGATGGGCACCGACATGATTTCCAGCACCAGGTCCGCCCGCTCTGACATACGCACCGCTTGTGCTGCCTTGGTGGTGTCGGTCCTGGGGTCCACTGGCGCCGGCACGCCTTTCAAGCGGTCGGCCAGTTGCAGTTCAATCGCCGCTATCTGCCTAGACAGGTCTGGCAATCCAGCCTTGCGCTCTGCGGTCAGGAACCCCGACAGGTGAAAGGCGGTCTTGACCAAATCAGGCTTGGTGTGTGCGTTCATTCGTCATTGCTCCCGATGTGGTCATACGGCGCCCGCTCGGCATTCCGCAGGTTGATGTGTTCGGATGCCGGCAGCCCCTCTCTGGGCAGGGCGTTGTTGATGCCCGCCATCTGCATGGCCGTGGTCAGTTGCCCGATGAGCGACAGGGCGCCCGTGAATGAGAGCGGCACGTTGCAGAACTCGGTCCCATTGCGCCACACATGCAGCACAGGGCCGGGCCTCACGGTGACGAGGTTCTGCCAGTCGGTGCGTTCCAAGGTGCCGTGCGTCATGCGGTACCCCCAAGGGCGGCGAGGGCGGCGCAAATTTCGCAGTTTGGTGCGGGTTCACGTCTGGGGCCATGCATACAGAAGTCATAGTCTCCACCAACAGCAGCGACCAGCCGCGCCACCTCGGGCAGCCGCAGCGCCGCAGCAAGCAGGGCCGGGGCGTCGGGGGTGGGGATGGCATCAAGCGCCAAAGAAGCCCGCTCACGCAAAATGCCGGGGTCGCCATAGGACGTAAGGCGCGTGGGATCAGCGATGTCCATCAGCGCATCCCGCATCGCCACAGCCGCGAGGGGCGACAGGTCGGCGCGGCGGACGGGACCGCCTCCACCGCCAAGTTTCATGCCGACTGGGATTAGCGTTGGTCGCCAGCCGCCATGCCCATACCACTCATCACCCTCTTGAATCACGTCGCCCGCGTTCAGCAGGACGTAGCGCGGTGCGTCTGTCATGGTTTCGTGCGTCATTCGCCCAACTCCAACGATGCTTGGTGTTCAATCTCGCCCTTGGCCCGGTAGCAGCCCCAGGCCGGCGCGAACTCGACAGTGATGGTGCCGCGCTGCACCCCGTAGAGCATGGTGTCGCGCGTTTTCCAGTTGATGATTTGGACCTCGTGTTCCTCGTCGCCGGGGTGGACCGTGATGCCCAGACCCGGCTTGTTGAAGAACGCCGCAGAGTCCGCCACGTCGTAGCCCGTAGGCGGCCGCGGCTTGCCCTCGTGCTTGATTTTGGCCGGGTGCGCGACGATGCAGATATGGATTTCCAGCGCCTTGGCCCAGTTGCGGATGGTTTTCAGGGCGAAGTTTATGTAGCTGGTCATGCTCTCGCCCTTCTCGGGCAGATGCTCCAACTCGTTCCACGGGTCGATGACGATGATTTTGCAGCGGTCCCGCACCGCGAGCGTCCGAACCATGGGTTGCAGCCAGCCAAGGTGATGGTCGGCCTCGCTGGACGAATGCACCATGCGCCAGCGTGCATCCAGGTCTTTCAACACCATAGCCCGCTCTTGCTCGCCCAGGGCCTTCCAAGCCCGGTGCGTCATCGACCGGCAGAGTTGGTCCCTGATGCGGAACGGATGGGTTTCAAACCCTATCATGCCGACCCGGACCTTTTCCGCCTTGGAAATCTCATCGGCCGCCCAGGTCACCAGCGTTGACTTGCCGTGACCGGGCAGGCCGGTCCACACGGACACTTCCCCCAGTTCCAGCGCAATCGCCCGGTCGAAGGGCTCCTTGCCAATCTTGAGGACACGCTGACGGGACAAGGGCGGCAGGTCCGAGAACCCGCTGATGACGCCACCGGGCGGGTCAATCCGCTTGGCCTCGTTCAGGCACTTCGCCAGCGCCCCCTCACCCAGCACCATCAGAACGTCGTTCGCGTCCTTGCAGCCATCGGGCCACTGGGCGTAGCGCACGTCATGCCCCGCAAGGATGGTTGCTACAGCGCGTGGGAGGCTCTCGCCAGCCTCGTCATTGTCTCCGGCTACGATGACGTACGGCGAGGCTTGGAGGGCCTCTAGGGCTTCTGTAAGTGGCTCAGTCGCATTGCCTTGGGCTGTCCATCCGTTCGGCAGGCTCACGCACCGCTGGAACCCGGCCTGAATGACGCTCAGGCAGTCAATTTCGCCCTCGGTAATCACGACCGGAAGTTCCTGATCCGTCGAAAGCGCGTCGATGTTGTAGAGGGGCCGGCTCACGCCCTTGCTGGACATGAACCGCTTGTCCACCGTGCGGAACTTGGCCGCCACGTTCTTGCCGTTGACCCGGTAGGGGAACGCCACCGAGGCCCCCAGATGCTCGTGCTGTACCGGCCGAACCCCCATGGCTACCAAGAGAGCGCCGTCCAGCTTGCGTTGGCTTTGCAGCCATTCCATCACGTCCATTGTCATAGTACTCCCCCATTTTCCAACCGCAGTGATGGCAAAGCGCCACTATCCCGTCCGGCTTGAAGGTCACCGACAGGCAGCGTTGCGTTTTCTTCCGTCGCAGGTGGCTGCACTCGGGACACAGCGTCAGCACCGTCCCGCTTTGCCGCCTCACCTCGATGCGATGCTTGCTCAGTATCTCGTGATTTGATTGCATCCATGACCTCCCAGCGTTTTAAGCCCTGCGCTTTGGCCGCCAGCGTTTCGGCCTGAAAGCGGGTCAGCCCGCCGTCAAATTCCGCAATCGCGGCCCGTTCCTCGTATGCGTCCAGGTCCATCAATTCAGTGCTGGCCCCGTCCAGAAGTCATGCCAGTCGTCTTTGGGCTTGAAGATGCTGTCGATGAACTTGCCGGGGTTCTTGTCCGGCCAGCCCTTGTCCCGCGCTGCTGTGATAATCCGCCACAGGTAGCCGGCATCAGGGCGGCACAGCTTGCCCTTCTCGGTGCGTGGCCCTGCCTGCTGGTAGAGGTTCCACGCCGCCTCAATCTCGCTGATTGAGCATTCCTCTAGGACGCTCATCCAGCTTTCCAATTCCATCACTTCAACCTGCTGGTCCTGATTAGCCTCGACCCAGAACACGGCGAGGATTGCTTTCACTTTGAAACCAATCGTCGCCCGATGTTCCAAACGCTGCCGCTGCGATAACGTCCCGGACTTTGCCTTGCTGACTTCCATTGCCATTGCTCACTCCATTTGATTTCGGAATTTTTCTCATCCAGACGCGCCATGTCGCCAGCCAATCCAATTTGGTGGCATTGGCCCCTGACTTCGCGTGCCAGTAATCGCGGAAATTGTCGGCCTCACGCCGGATCACGTCCTGAGCGTAGCCCTCTGACAGGCACCACTGTCCCCACTCCATCGGCAGGAACCATTCGTCTGGAAGCCTTGTGGCCCTCTTCTTTGGAGAAGCTTTAGCTTCTCTTTCTTCTTCTGTATCTGTATCTGGTTCTGTATGGCTTAGCGGCGGCTCAGCCATGGCTTTAGCTAAGCTATTGATTTTCTTGGGTTGGCTTCCATTCTTGCGCTGCACATCTTGAAATGATTTCAGGCTATGTAGCTCTTTATCGGCGCGAAGATTTCCGAGATAGCCGTCCAAAGCGATGACCTTGCCGGTCGAAAGTACGGCGGCGCGCAGGCCATTCCACTTCTTAACGCTGCATCCAAGCTGCCCCGAAATCCAACGCGGGTCATCAGCGAGCCGCCCGCCGTGCATGTAAATCATGTCGAGCAAAAGCCGGTAGGCGGCCTTCACCTCGAAGTCCATTCCCACTGTCCCGTCAAAGAAATCGCGCGGGTACGCCTTATAGTACGGCAGGCCGTTCATATCAGCAGTCCCCTTAAATTGGCATGGACAGAGGCGCGCACGTCATCGGCCTCAATATCCATTCCAGCGTTTTTCATTTTAACCACGCAGCCCGTCATCAGCGGCACCCACACGGCGCTAATACGTCGCACGAATTTACGGCTGTCATCATGCAGGACACCGTTCTCCACCAGAGCGTCGAGGTACGGCTTCACCACGTTGTCAGCGTCCCGGATGCCAGTGCCTTGCTGTCCCACGTAGAAGGTCACCTCCACCGGCAGGGCAAAGCGCGGAAGGGGACGTTGCAGCATCAGTATCTTTGCTGCGGTCACCTTCCACGCCTTGTAGTCTTTCGTCATGACGCGCCCGCGCCCCGGCAGGTTGTTGAACAGACCGTTCGTGCTGATCGGCTCAGGGAGTACGAGGTATGCGGGGGCGTCGAGCGAGAGCATGGTTATTCGGCTGCCGACAGGTATTCGTCGTCGTCCCCGGGCGGCACTTCCTCGTCGTTGGTGTCATCATCCAACGGCGCAAGATCAGTGTAATCCGCATCAGTCGACAGGACCGGCGCCAGAGGCAGGTCTTGGAAGTCCGGGTCCAGCGGGTCGAAGTCGGCGGCATAGCTGGGGGCAGCGGGCTCTACAGGGTCGAAGTCCATGGGCGCCGTGCCCTGCCCTGCGACGTGCTGCTTGACCATCGGCAGGCACTTTTCCAGCGACATGATGATGTCCATGGCCTTGGAGGTGCCGTCGTCTTTGTCGGCCGTCTTGAGGACCATGCGCAACCAGGACAGAGCCTTGCCGTTCACGCCTGTCTCATCGAGGAACATCTTGATGTAGGACCGTGACGTACCGGCACTGGACGCGCGTTGGCGGTCCTCCTCGTTCCGAGCAATAGCGTGGTCAATAAGCTGGTCATGCTCGACACTGGGGCCGGTAAAGGCCAGCCGTACTGCGGTAGTGGGTTTCTTGGGTTTGCGGGCCATGCGGCGCCTCCTGTTCAGGATGGGTGTGCGCATCTCGCTTTGCACTAGAGCGCCTGTGCTGCCTTGCGGGGAAGAAATGGATGGCCCTCGGGGGCCCCGCGCGTAGGACAGCTTTGTGACCGCCGTAGGATGGGCGGCTAAAGTTCCCCCTCGGTGTGGGTTTTGAAACGTGCCGCCCAAGCCTTCGCGGCCCAGGCGGTAATTCTGCGTTGAAGTTCAGCAAGGCTGGCAGGCTCAACAGCCCCGCCCTTCCCATTGCGGAACACCTGTATCGAGCGGACGGCCATGCTGACCGGCTCGCCACAGACCACGATGGCCGTCATGCGGGGGGAAAGGGCGGTCATGCGCTCGAACATGATGCGCTGCCCGGTGCCCAGAAACCCGCCTTCCGACTTCCATTCGAGGAACAGGAACCGGCCGTTTATCTCCACGACACCATCAATATCCGACATGCCGATGCGGCGCGGAAAGCAGGTGTCGAACACGCCCAGTCTGGGGCAGAGGTTGCGGAAGCACCCCTTGTCGGTGCAGTTCCAGCGCAGTTCCCGTGGCGCGAGGGCGTTCATTTTTCTGCGGCGCCGTGGAAATTGGCAGGGTTCGTTGTTTGTTCACTGGTACTTTCGCCAAACGACATTTCCGTCCATTGACTAACCGAATGTGAAGTATCACCTTCGGATGCCAAGGAGTTAAGCCGTTGAGTAATGTAAGCCCGCACTTTGTCAGCCGTTTCAGGCCAAACTCGCTTACCGTCCAAGAGGCGAGCATAGAACCGTCCGCCTTGTCCGGCTTTCTCTCCCAGAGTGGAAGGGGAGATGCCCAAGGCGTCAGCGGCGGCTTTGATGTCGTTGATAAGGTCGGAATGTCTTTGCATGACCGACAAGATAATGAGAAATATCTCACCGCGCAACGGAAAACTTCACATTCGACAGATGAGTTTCTTCGGCTTAACACTTCCGGCATGAATGAAAGTGAAAACTTCCGCGCGAACCTCTTGAGGCTCATGGCCGACGCAGGCTTGAGTGCAGCGGAACTGTCTCGCCGCGCTGGCTTGAACCCCCGCGCCGTGAAGGACATTGAAGAACGCAACACGGTCAGCCCGAAGCTGTCAACCGTTGTGGCGCTGGCAAAAGCCCTTAATGCGGACCCCGCTGAGATGATGGGCCTTCCGACGACGGCGGGCCTTCGTCCTGAGTTGGTTCGCCTTCTGACACAATACGACGAAGATGAGCAAGCGCGGCTTCTAGCTGCCCTTTCAATCCTTCGTCCTCCGCGAGCCTGATCGCCAAGACACCTGCCAGTACTTGATAGTCGGTAAGATTGATGGTTTGGCGCATAGCGCTAACCTATGCAAATTTCCATGCTTAGCAACTGCGAAATTTCTCATTCAGTCGATTGACAATGTGAAATAACACACGGTATAGTCTCTCTCATCGGGAGAGACGGCTTTGTGCCTCCCGGACACCTTGGGAGAGACACCATGACAGCCTCCACCTTCGCAGATCACGCCATGAGTGCGATTGACGAGTTCACCCCCGCCCGCGAGGTTCTGCTGAACGCCGGCTCATCTGAGACAGCGGTGCGGCTTGCCTGCGAAATCCTTGCAGAATCCACAAATTGGCATGACGCCTGCGCTGTCGCCAAGTACCGGCTGCTGCACTGGAACGCTTCGACCGACATGACGCAATACAACGTCGAGGACTTGTTCCGGGACTTGGCGCGGGACGACGAGCCCGACGAATACAAGGTCATCGGCTGGTACTTCCTTGCGGCCTTGGCGACGGTCGTTCTGGTCGCCCTGGTGGTGTTTTGATGAGCGCGCGTCAGACACAGCGGTTCTGGCTCGTCTGGAACCCCGCAGGTCGGTCACCAACGGTTAAGCACTACACCCGAGAGTTAGCCGAAACTGAGGCTGGCCGGCTCGCGCAACAGTATATCGGACAGCAGTTTTTCGTGATGAAAGCGGTCGCAGGGGCTGTAGTTGTTGACGTGCCAGTAAGCTCTATTGAAATCTTTTCCCGCGACCTCGAGGTGCCATTTTGAAACCCGAGCCCACCCTGCGCGAGAAGGTAAGCACTTTGCGCTGTGCAGGCGAGTGCGAGGGCTTTGAGCGCCAGCTTGTCGCGGACGGCCGCGCGACCAAAGAAATCCTGAACTTGGTGGCCCAGCGCCGCCAGGAACTCACCAGACCCCGGCGCGGCGGGTAATCCGCGCATCGTCCCTGTTGGCGGGCTTCGGCCCCAACTCGCCCCCGTGGCTGACTCCCTCCCCGGCCGCGGGGGCTTTTTTAGAGGAACCCCATGTTCGATATTCGCACCTTGGCTGCTGGCGAGAAGATTTCTGATCCCGGCTTCTACAACATTCCGCTCTCGCAGCACCACAACCAGCCCTGTGCGGGTGTGTCGGTCACGTCAGGCATCCTGCGGACCATGCACGAAAAGACGCCGGCAGACGTGTGGGCCTTCCACGTGCTGAATCCGAACCGCTGGGTGCGCAAGGAGACGGACGCCCTGCGCTTGGGTGTGGCGATGGCGCTGCTGGTAGAGGGCGGGCCCGAGAAGGTGCTGACCGCGTTTTCCATCCACCCCGATGACAAGCCCCGCCGCCCGACGCCGGCACAGCGCAAAGCCTGTTCAGAAGGCCGCGGCACCGATGCTGCCGTACAGTCGGTCGAGTACTGGGATGCCGTGGACACGAACCCCGACGACTACCTGACGCAAGAGGAATTTGAGACAATCCTGACCATGGGCGAAGTGCTGATGCAGGATGAGGCGGCCAAGTCTATCCTGGGCGGCCTGCCCGAGGTCACGATGGCTTGGCAGGATGAGCGCACCGGCCTGTGGGTGCTGTCCCGGCCCGACACCATCCACCCCGAGGGGATTGTCACCGACTACAAGAAGATTGCCACGCAGGGGAAACCCTTCAACGGCTACTTGGTGGACCAGCGCATCAGGGCGCACCGCTATGACATGCAGATCGCCCTTGGCGCCGAAGGCATGGAGCGGCTGCTTGGCGAGTGGCCTAGTGCGGCCGGCATCATCGCCCAGTGCGGGGAAGCGCCCCACCACGTCATCATCCGGTCCATGTCCGAGGAAGTCCTGCGCATGGGCCAGTTCCACAACCGCCGCGCTCTGGACCGCTTTGCCGAGTGCTTGAAGTCAAACCACTGGCCGGGACCGGGCGAGCATGTCGGGTCGTTCCACTGGGATGATGCGACGTGGGCCAGGATGATTGAAGAAATGAATACGCAAGGAGTTGCGCCATGAACGACCTCCAAACCCAAGACCAAAAACCCAAGCCGCCGATTGTCGTGTTCAAACAGAACCTTGACCGGCTGAAAGACAGCGGCGAACTGGGAATGCTGCCGTCAAATGTGTCCTATGAAGCGTTCAAGAACGCGGCTGTGGTTGCAATTACGGACAACCCGGCCATCCTTCAATGCGACACCGAGAGCCTGTTCAAGGCTATACGCAGGCTGGCCGCTGCCGGGCTGGTCCCCGATGGGCGCGAGGCAGCGCTTGTGCCGTTCAAGACCAAGGATGCCAACGGCAACTATGTCAGCAAGTGCCAAGCCATGCCCATGGTGTTTGGGCTTATTAAGACCGCTCGCAACTCTGGCGACGTGACCGATGTTCGGGCCCATATCGTCTATGAGAAGGAGATTGAGGACAACCGCTTTACCTATGTTGTGGGCGACGACGAGCGGCTTGAGCATCAGCCCATCTTGTTTGGCGACCGGGGCAAGCCTCTGGCAGCCTATGCTATCGCCAAGCTGAGAGATGGCTCCACAATCCGCGAGTTTATGAGCGCCGAGGAAATCGACAAGGTGCGGCGGTCTGGTGCGTCACAACTGGATTTCGTGAAAGGTCAGCGCCCCACAGTTTCGGACACCCCAAAGGGCATCTGGGCTGACTGGGAAGGCGAAATGTGGAAAAAGACGGTAATCCGTCGCCTGACCAAACGTTTGCCCGTGTCTGCCGAGGACGTGCGCCGGGTGATGGCGGACGAGGATGAACTTACGACAATCCGCGATGTGACGCCCCCGGTCCCCACCACTGGACTGGCGAGGATTGCCGCCAAGGCCCGTGGGCAGGAGGTAGCCCCCGCAGACGTGGATGGAACCGCACAGCCTCACTGGACGGCCTCTGTCAGCACCGGGGACTCCTTCCCAGGCTCAGCCGCTTGGGATGCAGGCGTGGCCGCGCAGCAAGAGGGCAAGGCCGAGACGGACTGCCCCTATGACAATGACGCGGAACTGGCGGCCGACTGGCTGGCAGGCTTCCGCAGCACCAAGGAGACAGCGCAATGAACACCCCCGAGGAAGCCGCAGCCCTGCTGTGTCCCGCTGCCCGTGCCTTTTCGGCGCCGTCTACACCCGGCTGCCGCGGCCCTGTGTGCATGGCTTGGCGGTGGGAGACAATCACCACCAAGCACCCCCTCTGGCTGCCCGCCGTGCGCGCCAAGGCCGAGGAACTGGGCGAGAAGGCCCCCTACCCCAAAGCCGCTGCCTATGTGGCCGAGAACAAGGCCGAACTGGGCATGGTCCCGGTGAAGGGCTTTTGCGGGCTGGGAGGTCAGCCATGACCATAGGCAAGTTCTTCGACCCCCGCGCCACGTCGCCGCTGCTGCTTCCGAAAATTCGCAGCGAGTCTATCATGGCGGCCGCAGAGGGGATGCAGTGCGCGCTACGTCTGCCCGGCATCTGCAACCACGACAGCAGCACGACGGTCAACGCGCACCTGCCCGGCATAGGCAAGTCGTCCCGGTCCAAGGTGTCCGACCTGCACAGCGCCATAGCCTGTGCGGCCTGCCATGACGCCATCGACAACCACACCTATCAACGCCGCGGGCTGACCCCGGCAATCGTGCTGGACGCCATGCTGCGGGGGCACTGCGAGACACAGGCCCGCTGGGTCGCCATGGGCCTCATCACCGGGCCGGATTGGGAGATTGTCGGATGAGCCAGTATTTTGACGGTGCGGCTGGCGTCCTTACCGCCATGGTCATCATCGCCGTCGTTCATGCCGTGTGGGGGCTGTGATGGAGCCCGATTTCGAGTGGCCCGACATCGACGATGACGACACCTATGACCCCGACAGCCCTGAACAGCGTGGCTACGACGACGCCAAAGCTATTTCAGATGGAGAAGAAGAATGACCTTTGACCGGACTCAGTTCACGCTCGCCAAACTGCGCAGCAACGATGTTGTGGAATATGCTGGTGCTGCTGTCTGGGCGACAGACGACAACCGCAGGGCTTATCTGGTCGATATGACGGTCAAGAGCCTAGTCAGTGCCGCCGACGCCCTTGGCTATGTCGTGATGACGCAGGCCGAGCATGAAGCCCTGCTGGGCTTTGTCGAGAATGTGCGGGACGACACGCCGAACATCGTCAACCACCGGCACGGTGGCTGGAGCCGCAACCCCGAAGATGAGACGCCCGACCTGATGGAGGTGGACTCGTTTCGCTGGCACCAGGACGAGGCCGCGAAGCTGCTCCCGAAGCCGCCCAAAGCTGTGGTGGCGGCATGAGCGCCACCACGCGCCCCGCCTGCGCCTGCAACCCCACAGATGGAGACGATGATGAGTGGACTATCCGATTTAGAGCGTGCGGCTATAGTCGCCCAACTCAGTTATGAACTCGAGCCAGTCACCCCATTGCCTAGCTGGAACGCCGTAGCGATGGAAACTGTAATCCAGTTAAACCGCATCCGCGCGCTTGAGGCCGACGCCGCGCAAGCCGCCGACCGGATCGCGGCGCTGGAGGCTGAACTGGCGCGGGCCGAGGCGGACAAGGCGGCGATGGTGTTTGTCCCGCCGCATCTGGTGGATGAACTGGCAGAGTGGGTGTTGAGCGAGCAAGCCCATTGGCCCGAGGACACGGCATATCAATCCGATCTGGCCACGTTCAGCGCCTCCCTGCGTGACCTTGGCGGTGCATTATGACCACCCGGCCAGGCACCTCTGCAGCCGCCATCCGCGCGCAGGTGGCGCCATGACCGCGCCGCGCGCCACGATTACGCCCGCCTATGTGGCAGACAAGGACTTGGCCGCGCTGCTGAACAAGTCGGTCGCGTGGTTCAGGACCAACCGCCCGACGCTGGAACGCGAGGGATTCCCGCAAAAGGACCGCCTGATAGGGCTGACTCTGCTGGCCGACGTTGAGGCGTGGATTGCCAGACGGCGCGTTGTGGCGGATGCTAGGGAGGTTGTTCACCACCAACCATCATCATCAGGGATAAACTTCGATGCGCTGTGATTTGCCCCTCGACGGGAGTGACCCGCTTGCCGCCCCCGGAATGTTCCAAGCCAAGCACGCCTTCTACTGGCGCGCACCCCGTCCAGACATTGCCGCAGGATACCGCAAGGACGCCATACGCCTGCCAGGGCGCGCGGGAGACGGCCAAGACCTCATCCGCGCCGCCCGAGCCCGTGAATTGGAACGGGGCCTGCTGAACTGGCGGTCAGAGCAGGAGGGGCCCAAGGTTGCCCCGAACTCGTGGCGTTGGCTGATTGCCAAGTACCTGACCGATGATTTCAGCCCGTTCCGGGAGGTGAAAGAGAACACCGCCAAGGGCTACCGCGAGTCGCTGGCTTACCTGTCTGTTGCCATAGGGGCCAAGCTGATTGCAGACACCGACTACGAGGCGCTGAAAATCTTGCAGCGGGGCATGGAGAGCAACGGCCGATCTGTAGCCTTCATCAGCCGCAAGTTCACGATGCTGCGGATTATCGCCAACTATGCGACCGCGCTGAATCCCAGAGAGTTTGCCCATGTCGGAGTGGTTCTGTCCAAGATGCGGTTCAAGAAATCCGCGCCCCGTGACGTTGCCCCGACCAAGCCCCAGATAGAAGCCATCATTGCGGCCGCCGACAAGGCCGGTGACCCGATGTTCGCCCTCGCCATCAGCCTGCAATGGTGGCTGACCTTGCGTGCCGTCGATGTGCGGGGCCACTTCCTCGGGACCGGCAAGGACCGCCGCTGGGCCGATGGGCTCACCTGGGGCATGATAGAGGGCGACATGGCCGCCATCCACAAGGTCGTGTCCAAGACGGCCGAGAGCGAGCCGCGGGTGATGATATGGGCTCTGGATGACCTGCCCGACATTCAGGCCCGGTTGCGCGCCATCCCCGCCGACAAGCGCGTGGGCCCGGTCATCCTGCAACCGGACGGCCAGCCCTATGACCGGACGTGGTTCACGGCCAAGTTCCGTCGCTATAGGGCAGCCGCAGGGGTGCCCGACGAGGTGAAGATGATGGACGTGCGGGCCGGCGCCATCACGCACGCCAAGAGCCTGGGGGCCAGCACGGTCCAGATGCAGCACGCCGCAGGCCACGCCAGCCCGACGACGACGCAGCGGTATATCCGCGACCGGGGGGCCGAGGTGGCCGAGGTCATTCAGTTGAGGGTGAAGAAATGAACGTCGATATCAGCCGGGAAGCGGTGGAACACCTAGAAGCTATTCACCGCAACTATCGTCAATGGGGCACGGCGGACACGCTCGTCGCCCTGCGTGACGCCCTCGACCGGGCCGAGGCTGCGGTAAGTGCGGAACGCGAGCAGTGTGCGGTAATTGCGGAAAAAGAGCGGGCATTTAGTATGGGCTGCAATCCTTGGATGGTTGCGGACTGCATCGCCGCCCTCATCCGCGCAAGACGCTCTGAACACTTTGAGAACGAGCCCGTTCAGAGCCGTTCAGAGATTTCCGGGGAAGATACGCTAAGTCCTTGATTTCATGGTGCCCCCAGCAGGACTTGAACCCGCGACCCCCTGATTACAAATCAGGCTAAAGTCCTGCAATATCAACGGCGCGCTGAACGCCAGAGCGAGAGGATAGACGATGGCAATCCACGAGACTGACGACGGGTTCGTATGCAGTTCATGCGGTAGTTATATCGTGGGCGTCTATGAATCCCGGCGCGCCTGCAACATGGCGTTCAGGACGCCAGACTATCTGCTGTCTGCGATATGGAAAACCAAGTTTGGACCGGATGGTACTGTGCCGCTCGGTGTCTACATAACCGAGGATGATCTGCGCAAAGCAAAGCCCCCGCGCGGATAACCGGACGGGGGCTTGATGGTCAGGTAATCACCCGGTCGAACTGCGTGGGCCACGTCGCAGGGTCGCGGGGGCCAGCGTTGACGCCCCAGCCAGCCTTGGGTTTGACGAAGGCGAGGAACGCCGTGTTGGCCGCCACAGGGTCGCTGATACCGGCAGTAGGGTCGGTGTAGCGCAGGAACCCAGAGTCATTGGTGGTGAAGGTGAACGGCCCGGTGAACAGGTCTTGCGGCCGGTTTGGGCTGACCCCGGCGCTGTGCGGCTGCACCATGACGTTGCCAGAGACGGTAATGGGCACGGCCACGCCATCGCCCGTCGCCGTGTCGCCCAGAATGATTTCGGTCCCCGGCGATTTCCAGAAGTAGCTGTTCGTGACCTGAACGCTTCCGCCCGCATTCACGTTGGACCCAACCGCGCCGATGTACGGCTTGCTGTCCGTCGCTGGGGGTGTCGCCACACCCGTGACTGGCCCAGGCCCGAGGGCAGCGCGCAGGGTCAGCAGCCTGTCCACAATCATGGTGCCCGCCCCCGATGGGTCGATGAGGCCGACGGATTGGTAGGCGTTAAGCGCGAAAATGGAGTTGTGGATGAGGATGTTATTGGTGTGGCCCGTTACCTTGCTGGCGGTAAAGACATTCTGGCTGTCCTCCGAGTTTGCGTTGACCACGCAATACTCCACCAGGATATTGTACCCCAGCCCAGTCTCGCCCGCGATGGAATATTGGAGCCAGTCGAAGTGGTTGCCCGACGTGACCGGCACCATTTTTTGCAGGGTAATGCCGGCAAACCAGATGTTGAACTTCCATCCCGCAGCATAGCTGCCGTTCAGGCCATAGGCGTGGCAGAAGTCCAGCGCGTTAGTGTGCAGCGTGTCCTTGTGGTTCCAGCACCGGAAGTAGTTGGCTCTTATCTCCATCACCATGGCAGACCCCGAGGACGAGCAGCCGTCCATGTGCAAGGTGCGAATGGTGGTTGTCGTCAGGCTGCCCTGAATGTCGCAACGGTTCATCGCGACGATGGCAATGCCATTTCGGTAGCCGGGCGTGGGACCGAACTCCACATCACCCGTGAACTTCATGTCGTTGAACTCGTGCCAGTGAGTGCCGCTGAACGATAGCCCCGTTGTGCCCGAGGCGATGCCGATTGCGGGTGTATAGCCCGTATCCGGCTCGATGATGGAAGCCATGACGGGCCGGTTATAGCCCCAGTCAACCAGAGCGTTTGGCGTCATCGAAGCATTGCCTGGGCCGGTAATGGTGTAGGACGCTGGGTTGGAGACGCCGTTCCATTGGCATTTGAAGATTTTCTTGTCGTTGAGGCTCATCGCGTTCAAGGCCGTCACGAGCGCCGTGGCCGAAGTCACCACAACCGTTGTGAAGCCGGTGCGTGACGTAAAGCCGGTGAACCCGCCCTCGCCCGTGCCGATGGTGTGTGCCGCCCTTAAAGCCGCTCGCTGGGTCGCTGCCGCCGAGGTCATAAACCCGCTGAGCGCCGGGAGGGGCGGCGGCGGGACAGTCACAGTGAAGGTGAAACTCATACCTTAATCTCCAAGACGCCGACCACGGCAGAGGAACCGGGGGTTGAGCCGTTGAATGTGCGAGCGGTTGTGGTGCCAGCAATGACAGGGCCTTCATGGACGACGGTGATGCCGGTGTAGCCCGCCGCAGTCGTGGTTTGCTGGTCGAGGGTGGTGCCAGACGGGGCAGTGATGGTATCCTGGTCGAAGGCGCCAATCGTCTCGATGAGGCTGTTCCCAGTGGCCGTGATAGTCGGCCCGGTCAGGTTTTGCGTGTAGCTGTTGTGTGTCGAAGTTAGCGAGCCGACCGCGCTGCAATTCGAGTACGTCGTGATGGCAGCCGACCAAGTGAAGTACCCGCCCATATCAAGGTCGTAGGTCGCAGGTTCCGAGGATGCGACGCGCTTGTATGCGAACAGCCCGGTATTGTTTGCCCCGTTCGCAATGTCCGAGCCGATCAGGGTCCACCCAGTTGGGGTCACGGGGGTTGCCTGCGCTTTGACGCCGATAATCAGCACCATCATGTGCCCGTTGGCGGTCCCGGTCGGCTTGGCAATCGTGCCGGTCGGATAGTTGCTGGTCGTCAGCTTGGTGCTGGCAACGACAACTGGACCTGCACCTGCGACACCGTAAGAACCGCTGACCACGGAAACGGCAGTGCGGTTGCCAGAAGCGTCTTGGCCGATGGTATGGAAATACCAAGTGCCCGCGGTCAAAGCAGCAGGATTGACCGAGGCGACGTTCTCCCCAACGATGGCAGCGAAAGACCCTGAAACCAGGGCGCTCGACATGGCCACCGCGAAAGCGGACTGGGCAATGGGTGTGGCCGAGGTGCTGAACAGGTAGTAGACCGTGCCCGCTTCATCCATCCGCGCCGAGGCATTTCCGTCTGTAAATGCAAGTTCGGTGATGACGGGCGCCGTGGTATCAGCGACGACAACCGGCTGTACCCAGCCCGCAAGGTGGTTGCCCTGAGCCATAGAGACGTTGGGTGCCATGACAGAGTGGGTGCCCACGGTGTTGTATGTGCCGCCGCCAAAGCTGCCATAGGTCGGCCCGGTCACACCGCAGAGAGTGTTGCCTGTCGCATTCAGATAATCGGTCTGGATTTGGACCGGCGCACTGGCCTCGTTGGCCGCCAAGATGCCGTCCATGGGAAGGAACGTTCCCGCCGAGGGATACGAGCGGTTGCGGTAGAATGCCGTGTTGCCGGTGTCGAACACCCGGTTGCCCGTAATATCGACGGTGTTTCCAGACTGGCCGGCCACGTTGTCGAGGTACATGCCGACGCTGAAACAGTCATAGACCCAGTTGGACCGGGCATCCGAGCGCAACATGCTCAGGAAGCCGATGCCCTCGCCGTAGTTCTGGTAAACCCAGTTGTACTGCACAACCGAGTCGTTCTGGCGCGAGAGAGCGCAGGCGACGGCCCAGCCGCTCGACATGGCCCGCGCCGAGTTCTCCGTGACGTTGCCATGGATTTTGTTCCATTCAATCACATGGTTGGCCGTGATGGTGGTATCGCCGCCGAAGTAGATGCCGCCTTTCTTATGGCCCGACACGTCGCAGCCAACGACGCGGATATTGCCGGTGTTCCAAGTGCCGATGCCGGCCGTAATCGGGTTGTTCCGCACCGCCACATTCGCCAGCGTGGTATAGCCGTACATATAGAAAACGTTGCCCGAGGTGAGCCCGGCGCCGTCGAAGATGACCGCCTCATTGTTGTATGCGCTGATGACGTTGTGGGCGCCTGCGATGCCCGAACACCAGGGGTTCTGGGTCGCGGTGACAGCGATGGTGCCGGCACGGATGGCAATGCGCTTGCCCGAGCCCGAGAGCGTGTCGCGGGCTTTGTTAAGGGTCTGGAAGGGGGCCGCAAAGGTGCCGGTGCCGGTGGTGTCGTTGCCGGCAACAGGGTCCACCCACAGGTCCGGGGTTTTCAGGACCATGACGAACTGCGGCACGTCGGTATCGCCGCCGCTGTTGGTCGCGCGCACGGTGAATGTGGCGTCGATGACCGCCAGAACGTTGACCGACACGACGCCGGTTGTGCTGTTGATGGTCACGCCTGCGGGTGGGGAAACCAAGCTGTAGCTGGTGGCCCCGGTGAAGCAGGCCGCCGTGGCAAAGGTGACGGTGCCCGAGCCCTGTTCCATGAAGCGCGGGGCTAGCGGTGCAACGTGAACCGGGGGCGACCCCGGCGCGGCGATGACAACGCCGGCGCTGACCGATGATACCAGCGTGCTGTTGCCCGCCGCGTCTTGAGCGACCGCGTGCAAGTACCAGGTTCCTACAGTGAGGGCCGAAATGCTGATGGCCCGCGTGTTGGCCCCGGCGCTCGCGGAAAAGCTGTCTGCCACCAAGGCGCCCGCCATGACGGCCGAGAAGGAGCCGAACGCTATGGGGCTGCTCGACGTTCTGAACAGGAGGAAGGTGGTTGCCGCCTCGCTCAGGGTGAACGTCGCATTGCCACCCGAGTAGGACAGCCCCGTGATGACCGGGGGTGTCGTATCAGAGGGTGTAGGCGGCGTGGGTACGGAAATGGTCGCAGAAGTCCGCGCCGTCCGCTTGGTGCCCAGTCCGGTCCTGAGCATGGCGTTGGTCCAACTGCGTTTTGACATGGCTTACAGCTTCGCTGCCACAGCCGGGGTGACCGACGAGGTGAAGAAACTGCGCAGGATGACGATGATGACCGGGCCGACAGTGCCGACAAAACTCAGTATCTCGACCTTCTGGGCCTCGGTGATGGGAAGGCCGAGCGCAATGCCGAGCGACAGCAAAGCGGTGAGTACGGCGACCCAGTTGGTTTTCATCAGCCAAGCCGATTTGACGTTGACGAAGGACATGGGGTTTCCTTTCAGAATGCGGGGCAAACGCTGGTTTGCAGCGAGACGGCGCTTGCCAGATTGGACGCGGCCAGGGCGGCTGCGGTCTGCATTTGCGCGGATTTGGGGTTGCTGGCGGCGATGACGCTGGCGGCCATCGAGAGGGTCTGGGCTTGGCGCACAGCGTTGCGGGCGGCAAGGCAGTCGGCAGCCGGGTCACCCGTCAGTTGGGCGCACCCAGCGAGGGACAGCAGCATGATAGCGGCGATGCGAAACACGGCGGTTCCTTTCAGGGTCAGGTTTCCTGCCCCTGTCTTGGCCGCGTTCCGGTTCTGGGCAAATGCACTTGGCTTTCAGCGCAGTTGGAAGTGGGGTAAATCTATCCAATCAGGACCGGAATGCTGTTGCTTGTACCGGGCCACAAGGGCGGTCATGTCCCGCACGGTTTCGCCGGTCAAAGGCTCAATCCAGTTGCCGCCCCATGTGACCGGGATGCCCAGTTGCGCCGATGCACGCGACATGGCGGCCGCGATGGGGTACTGCGCCGCGAGGTTGTTCACGTCGAACTGCCCGTTGATGAACGGGGTCAGGTCCACCGCATACCCGAACCCGTCCACATGCGGCTGGTGGTTGGACTTGTGCCTGTAGCCGTCCTTTTGCGAGACGCCCTTGAGGTACAGTTCGTGCTGCTCCATAGCGGAGCGCACAGCCTTGCCAGCCACCCCGAAATCCATTGTGGTCAAGGTGATAGCCCGCTGCACCAGCCGCATCAGGCGAGGCTCTACGCCAGCCAGATTGGCCATGCTGCGACTGCCGAGGGTGTAAGCCATTGTCTAGTACCTCTTTGCGCTGCTGGGGCCGCGGATTAACTCGTCCTTAATCCGTTCCAGCCTGTTGTTGGCCTCATCCAGTTGCGCAATCATGCGCCCGTCGCCTTCCCGCCGTACTTCCGAGTTTTCCTTCACGGCGGCAGTGTTGATGTTCAGGGCGGCGACGATGGATTTGACATCGCTGCTATCAATCACGGCGCCAGCCAACTCGACGTGGGCTTGCTCAGGCGCCTTGGCCCCGAACCGCCGCCCTATGGCTGCCACGGTCACGCTCACAATCACCAGCGCACCCGTCCCTATCTCGGGCAGACTATCCTTTAGCCAGTCGAGTACGGCCATGCTGTGCCTCCGCCCAGTCGCGCGAGGCGCGGAAAATATTAAAACATTCGACAAGAACGAGGTGCGCCAGAATGCCCATCAGGAACGTGGCGCGGCCTGTTTCCAGCCATAGCAAGACAAACCCCATGCCAAGCTGTCCCCAGGCGAAGGCGGTAAACATTGCCACCCCCAGCCGTATTATGGGCGACCACTGGAATGACCTGAACGTGCCGTTGATGGTCAGGGCGATGAGCCGCAGGCAGGCCGCAAACAGGAACATGGCCGACCAAGCCGCCTCGCCCATCCATGCCGCCGCATTGGCATAGGCGCTGTTGCTTGAGAACAAGTCAGGCTGCCAACTCAGGGCCAGCCCGACATAGACCGCGGGCAGGCACATATGCCATTCGGTAGCGCGGGTTGGGAAATGGTCACTGATGCCGCGCGCAATTCTGACAAGAATCATTTCGCAACCCAACCGGTTGACCCGCTGCCGCTCTCTTTGACGTAAAAGCTCGTCCCGGCCCCGCCATCGTCGCGCAGATAGAGCGAACCCTTGCCCGCCGTTACGACGCCCTCCGGGGAGCCGGACCCACCCGCAATGTTTATGCCAGTCGTGGTGATGCCCTTGAGGTTGAGCCGTGTGACAAAGGCGTTCGAAACCCTGGCGGTATTTGACCCAAATGCCTGGGTGCCGTTATTGGCAGGCTCATAATCGCCGCCGTTCTGGAAATTCCAGTTCTTGACCGCGATCTTGCCGGGCGTAGTCATCACCACGTCGGTCCCGTCGAAGTCAATTTCTGCCTTTGTCAGCCCGACTTCCATCCGCTGAATCCAGTGGCCAGCAGGCTTGGTAATCCACAGCACAGGCTCGTCAGATGACCGCGCAACCATCGTGTTCAGCGTCTTGCTCAATCCGACAGTCTTTGAACTGCCGAGCGCGGTTACGTTGTTGTTCGCCCCGAGATACCAGTTTGCCCCGTAGGAGGTGCCTGGCGTCAAGGTCAGGGCGTAGAGAATGTCGCCCTTCGCCATCGCCTGCCCGCCATAGGTCCCGGCTTCCGTGACCCAGAAGAAGTCCCCGACGGTCGTGACGCTGCTGGATGGAAGATTGCCCGTTCCGCCCGATATGGTGCCCCGGTACTGGACCGCGCCGGTATAGGAACCGCTGTCCACCCGGTTGCGCGCGTTCCAACTGGTGTAACTGCCGCTGTACGAAACCACGTTGGGAGCGCCGACCACGCCCCGGTCGAAGGGCATGACGCCGATGGAACCGCCCCAGTTTTCAAACTCGGTGTTGATGAGGTTTATCGACCGCGCAGGGTAGCACCGCACGACGGGGTGCATACACCCGTGCTTGGCCGTGTTGCCCACCGTGATGGTCGGCTGATAGAACCGGATGCCAGACCCGAAAAGCTGGGTGATGGAACTGTCAATGTCCGCGCCATAGACGTTGACCGGGTTGGTGGTGTTCCAGTTTTCCCAGCCCGTCTGCCCGCCGAAGTCCAGGCCGTCCATGCGGAATTGCTCATCGCCGTCCGCGTCATCCGCCGTGCCCTGCATGACGTGCATGGAATAAAAATCGTTGTCGCCGGTCCCAACAGACGGGGCCATGTGGTCCCATTGCGGCTGGTTGATTGAGCCGCCATGATCGGCCCACACGCTATCATTCCAGCGAGTGAAATAGTCGGGGTACATGTTCCGGCCTGCCCAGCGGTCGGACTCAGCCGTGCCGCACAGGTCGAGCGTGACCACGGCGGCGCGGGACCAGCCCGTGTTGCCCGCAAACCACATCATGTCCTTCTGGCAACTCACGATGCAGTCGCCCGTGAAGTTGCGCGGCTCACCATAGCCACCGGGCATCATGCGCCCGCCGTGGGACGTGAGGTCGCCTTGCGCCCACTGCTTGACCGTTACATCATTGGTTTTTACCGCATTGTTCAGGTTTTTGGTGTAGAGGATGCCGTACTTGCGGAACCCGAACAGCATCAGGCCGGGGACGAATTTGGTAATCTGGCATTGGTTCATACGGATGCCGGAACACCAGTAGTTGGGGCTGACCTGCTTCAATTCGACGGTGCCGCGCGTGATGCCCATGGCAATCAGAGGAAGCGGGCGCTCGATTTTATCCCCGAGAAATACCGGCAGTTGCGGGTCTGCTTTCAAGAACTGCGCCGCCAGGGCGCTGCCCAGTGCAACGGTCGAGCCGTGCAGCGTGGTCAGGCGGGCCATCTCATTGTTCAGGTGCGACTCAAATGTGCCGCCGCCGACCGCCGTAATCGAGCCGGGGTGGTACACGTCCATGATGACACGGGCGCCCGACACAAACTCGTTCGCGGGCTTGCGGGACATATGCAGCGTCTTGTTGGTCAGGACCGGGATTGTGCAGACGAACTTGACCGGGGCTACCGCTTCATCGGGGGTCGTGGGGGCCAAGGATGCCGCCCGCCAGAAGGCATTGTTCCATGCCGTGCTGCTTTCGACGCCCTCGCGGACCCCGCAGGCTTGCGCGTTGAACTCGCGGTTGTGTTGCAGTTCCGCGACCATGGACGTACCGGGAACCTGATGGTCGATAAGCCCGTCAGGCGTGGCGCCATATTCGTCATTGGTTTTGATGACATAGAACGCGCCGCCGCCGTCAAGCTGCTCGTAATAGCCAAGCGTTCCGACCACCGCCCCCACCGATAGACCGCCCGAGTAGAGCATTTCGTCCACGGTCGGGAACACGTTGGAGTCGTTGCCCAAGGCCCCGCCCACCGTCGCCAGAATTTCCGCAGGGGATTTGCCCACGAAATCCGTGCGGCTCGCGTTCACGGTGAGAATGTCGCGGGCCCTGAACGATGCCTGTGAGGTGACGCCGAGCGGCAGCTTGAGCGCCCGGCCCACGTCCCGCGCAAGTTCCTGACCGACCGTCCAGAGGTGCGCCAGTTCGAGGTTCAGCTTCCGCACCAGCCCAGGGTCGCCAACCAGATAGTTAGAGCCGCGGCCAATGGGGAAGTCGCCGGCAATGTCCACCACATCACCACTTGAAAGGGCCGACGTGAAGGTGATGGTGGCACTGTCGGAATAGTCGCTGATGACGCCGGGACTCATCGCCCAGTCAAATCGCTCCACGTCGTTGACCCAGACCCTTAGCGAGTCGGCCGCCACGACGCGGAAATCAATGTCAAAAGGCCCCGCTGTTGCCGAAGCCAGCGTGATCTTGGTGGTGCGGGAGGATGCGGGTATGGTTGTCATGCGGCGAAACTGCCGCACGGTTTATCTCACTGCCAATGCACAGCGGCTACTGCTGGCGCCCCAAGGCGTTCGCCCAGTCTGGCCCGCGCTCTGGCAGCGCCTTGCCCGGTCCCCACCAAGAGGCGTTGCCGTAGAGGTTCACGCGCTTCTGTTCCGCCTCTGCCAAGGCATTGGCGCTGCCTGGGTCGAGCAGCATTTGCAGTTGCTCTGACAACAGCCGGTCTATCGCGGCGCCCCCGGCCCAGATTGGGGACTGGCCCATGGGGGTATAGCGCCGCTGGAACTTGAACAGTTCCTGCATGAAATGGGTGTCTATATCATCCCCGTTGATGGCCTGATGATAGGCTTGCGCCACATTCCCGAGGGTCAGCTTGAACGCATCGCTCGCGACAGAGACAACAGGACCGGACGCATACTCAGCTAGTCCACCGCCCCAAGACGTTGTGCCCGTGGAAATAAGGTCGCCAATCGGCCCCAGCCCGCCGCCTCGCAGCAAGGCGCTCCACCAGAAGTCGCCCTCGTCCATGGGGCGGGGGTCTTTCCCCACGCTCATATCCGCAATCTGTATCCCCATGGCGCCGATGACCGTCGAGGACAGGATGACATTCAAGGCATAGCCCGTCTTGGCCGCTGCCCCTTGGCGCAGTTTCAGTTGCTTCAACTGGTTGTCGATAAAGGCCAGAGGGAAGGATTTGAACATGCCGACCGACTTTGCCAGTTCATAAATCGGGGTGCCCGGTGTCTGGCCCCAAGCCGAGGGGTCAATGAACGCCGCCGCCTTGAGGCTTGTCGTGGGAACGGCTTGGTCTGTCCACCGCTCGACAAAGGATTGCATCTTGAGGAACAGTTCTTCCGGGTCTGCCATCGTCGTGGCATGGCGCCAGTACAGGGGGTCCAAGAACGTCGCGCCATTGGGGGCGGTGAAATGCCCGTCCGTGGACCGGAAGGCGTCCCAGTCGGCAGGCGTGATGCCCTCATCGGCCATGCTGCGCTTCATAATGTCGGGCAGTTCGTCCATGCCCAGATGGGCCAGGGACATGAAGTGCCCGCCCATGGCCCGCTGAAACAGCACCCGCAGCCCGTCCGTATGGGCGTTCATCCCCTGCCACCGCATTGCCGCATTGGACAGTTTGTCGGCCCAAGCCGCAGCGGGAAATTCCTCTGCATACCGCGCCATGGTCACGCCGGGGTTGGCCCAGGTGTCGAAGATATGGCCCATCCGCAGAAGGTCGTCTTTGGTCGTACCGCCGCCCTTCACGTTGTCAGCCATCAGTTTCACATAGTCGGACATGATGTTGGCCGGGTTCATGCCGATGGCCGAGGCCGCAATCCGGGTTGAGTTGAGGTCGGAAGGCGCAGAAATAATGATGGCCCGGTCCAGCAGGGCCGACGACAGCACCTTGCGCAGAGTTGCCAGTGGCCGCGCCACCCAGAACGCCGCGACCCAACCGACTGGCGCCTGCGCCCCGTGCAGCAGCAGCTTTTCCATGCGCATGGCGTGAGCCACCCCGGCGTCCGCTATCATCTTGGCGGGCAGTCCGGCTTGCGCATCCTTCATCTTCTGGGAGGTGATCTGCCCCATGTAATTCAAGGCGGTCTGCGCGTCGGCCCCGAACTTGCGCGCCAGGGCGATGCGGCGGGCGGTCACGCTGAAATGGCTCAGGATGGCGTTGTGCGGGTCCGTGCCGCCGAACTTGGTGTTATAGGCCAGCCACGAGTCCGTGTCCTTGAACTGGAACACCCGGCTTTGCTCGAGCGCCTTGCCGCTCTGGGTGTCGCCCCAGACCGGGTTGCCGGCGTCCCGGCCGTAAACGATGTTGTCATAGACGCCAGACAGGAATTGCATCCGGTAGGTATCGCTGGGCTTGGTCCCGAACTTGATGCCGCTCTTGGGGTCAATCATGTTGGACCAGTCCAGCTTGTCATCAATGAAGGCCCGCCACACCGGTAGCGTGGCCTTGTGGATTGCCAGTTGGTCATGGGTCTGGGTAATGCCCCAGTTGTCCAGCTTCCCGATGTTGTAGCCGAGACTGTTCAGCGTCTTGCGCGCTTCCTCGTTTACATGGTTGACGGCATCCGCCATCTGCTTGGCCGCCAAGTCGGTGGTCGCCTCACCTCGCAGCGCCTTGAGAAATTCCTTGTATTGCGCCTTGTCGGGCAACTGGCCCTTGATGTTCAGCGCGTTTTTTTGCAGGAAATCAGTCACTTGGCTCATCATCTTGTGATGGATGGCCCGAGCCTCGTAATGCGCGTCCTCAATCATCTTGGGGCCAAGGCCAGCCAGCTTGTTGACCGGCGTGGCATCGACCGCCTTCTGCAACCCGTTCATCACCCGGACCTTGTGGATTAAGCGCCACTTGGCCGTGGTGTTCGCCAGTTTCAACTCGTCCAGATACCGGGCATCCGCTTGCTGGCGGGCAGAGAATATGTCCTCGCCCTGTGCCGTCAGTGCCGCCACAATCTCGTCAATGCGCTTGCTGGCGGTCGCCACCTTGGCTTTGCTGACCTTGCCGACCTCTGCCTTGCCTTCGATACAGCTAAACGCCATCGGGAACTCCCATCTTCATGCAGTCCGCAAACTCTTTTTCCATGCGGTCCATTTCGGCAAACTCATCCAGCACGCCCTTAACGTCGCGGATTTGCGTCCCCTCATCCGTCGTCAGGCCGGGGGGAATGTCCACGCCGAAGCCTTGGTCCACACGCATGGACATATCCGCGGCCACTTGGTCGATATAGGCGCGGGCCTGCGGGGACGCCATGTCGTCAAACAGGTCGAGGTTGGGTGCGGCAAAGAGCCCGGTCGCATCATCCTCCACCCGCATCTGGTCTGGCCGGCGCAGTTTGGACTGCTGCTGTTTCAGGGCAATGATGGCGGCGTCTCGGTTGGCAACGGCTCTGCGCTCGGTTCCGGGGACGATGTACTGGTCGCCAATGGCTGTGGATTCGACCGGAAATTTCGTGTCAGTCTTTGCCCACTTGTCGCTCAGAGTCCGCAGCCATTGGTCCACCGGCTCGTTGATGTAGCCCTTGACTCGAAGCCTTTCCCCGATGCCGCGCCACATATCAGCAATCCGAGAGAAGAACTTGGACACGAGGCCGTTGCCGAACTCCGACGTGCTGATAGAGCGGGAAACCATATCCGCAAACCACTCGGAAAAGCCCTTTGCATAGCTGTCTGGAAGAAGATTAGGGCCGACCGCCTTTTCCAACTGGTCTGCGTTGTTTGCGCCAAACGCCCGCATCAGCCGCTTGCCTTGTCGGTCAGAATACCGCTCCACTGCCGCGCGAGTTGAGGATTTGAACTCTGCCCGCCAGTTTGCAAAGGACGCGATTACCGCCGCCCGTTCTTCCATCGGGGCAGTCTTGAACCGTTCCGCTTCCGCGATATGGCCGATTTCATGGGCGAGGGTTTCCATGGTCCGGGACGTGCGATGCAGGGAGTTGCCTAGTGCAAGCGTCCAGACGTAGCCGCCATCCTTCTTGGTAATTAGCGCAACCCCGGCCCGCATATCTGCGGAAACTTGGTTCTTGATAGGGGTGAGGTCCGCAGAATGCGCCTCAGCATCCGACAGCCCTACGGCATGATCGGCGGTCACAATCCTAATCTTTACATCGGACAGCCCGGCCGCATCTTTCATGTCGGTGACTATTTCGGCTACCCACGGCTTCACGTCGCCAATGACCTCTACCCCCCCCTTGTCGGGGATGGCTTTGGCCGACCTTGGCGCCAAAGAGTTGTCGTTGAGTACATAATACATCGCGGCCGCGCGCTTGCCCTCAACGCCGGTCTTTGCGGATGCCGCCAGCAGGTCTTTCTTGACCGCAGCAATCCCCCTGCCTTTTACGTCGGCAAACAGCGCAACAATATCCTTGTCGCTTAGGCTTCCGGGGGCTGGGCTTGGCTTAGCGACTGTGGATTCCACGCTGAAACCATTGCCAGCACCCGCCGCGCCGCCGCCATCTGCATGGGGGAGTTGGTCGGGTCGTCCAGCACCGCTTGCGCCCGCCTCCGGTACTCGGGGGCCAACTGCTTCATCGAGGAACTGTTTCCAGGCTGGGTCGGTGATTTCGGCATGGGCTTTCGCTCCCTTTGTCTCGGCAAGGTCAATGTCCCGTGACAGGATACTTACCATCACGTCCTCTGCATTTCCACCGTGAGTCATCATGTGGCTGGTGAACTCTTGGCGCTCAGAGGCGGTCAGTTTCACCCCCGGCCATTGCGTGTCCAGATAGCCGTTCAGGTCGGTTTCCAAGTCGGCCATGCCGTTCGGCGCCATGTCGTAGGCATGGGGGCTTACGTTCCAGCCTGTGTCGGTTTTCGTGACAGGCTCAGGGGGTGCATCAGGGCTTTGCCGTGCCGCCGCTTCCTGCCCCTGATGCTCTAGCGCCTGCCCCAAGTCGGACTGCGCAAAGACCTTGTTGCCCTTGCGCTCTGCGGCCAGGGCGTCCTGCAAGTCGCGGATGGTCGCATCCTTGGGCAGATAGCCCGCCTCTACCGCCATTTCCCGGATGGTGTCGAGGGGATGCCCGCCGCCATTATCGCCCGCCGTGGACCGCTCGAACTTGTTGTTCTTGAGAAAGCCGGGGCGCTTGTATTCCAGTGCCGCAATCTCGCCCGTGTCCGACCCCTTCCAGATGCCGCCTTGACGAACGACGAACGTGGACAAATCGACCGGCTTCTTGGTCTTGGGCGGGACAGGCGGTACGGCCTCCGTCGTAACCGGGTCCGGGGCCAGCGCGGTCGGTTCCGGCGCGTCAGGCGGCAGGTTATCCCACGCGAACAGGGGCTCACGGGGCGGCAGAGACGGTGCTGGGGGCTGCTCTGCTATCAGGGGGGCTACCGCCTCAGCCACGGGCTTGTCGGCCTGTAGCGCGGCTTCTGCGGCGGCTATGAGGGGCGCGTCCGGTGTTGGCGTCTCGCGGATGCCATGGTAGGCCAGACCGCGCAACAGAGGCGGCACCTTGCCGGCAGCGCGGATGGCGGGACCAAGGCCGCGCGCCAACCCTTCCAGCCCCAAGCCTGCAAGGCCGCCCATCAGCAATTCATGCTGCACATCGGGGCCTTCCTCGCCTAGCGCCGGTGCCACTTCTCGCTCTGATGGGATATTGGCCGCAGCGCCAACCATGCCAAGAACGCCCTGCCAGCCGACCGCCTTGAGGAAGCCGCCGCCTGGGTTGAAGGCCATCAGCGCCCACTGCTTGGGGTCAGCCATGTTTGCGGCCAGCCCGCCAAGGAACTGTTCGGCAACCGGGTGGGGCGACATGGCCATGATGGCTTGCTCGTCCTGATGTTCCTGCAACCGGCGCTGATCTACGCGGGCCTTGATGCCCTCTACGGACAGGTCCACACCCTTCCACGCATCCGGGTTGATTTCCGCATCCTGGCGGGCGGCCTCTAGCAGCGGGTCGATGACGATAGAGGAAATAGGTGCTGTCCCGAACGGGGTGGTGTCCGGGTTGAGAAACCCCTTCTGCAAGTAGAGTGCCTTGACCCGCTCGGTGCCCAACCGCTTTTCAATGTCGGCTTGCAGCTTCTTGGTTTCGTTCTCGGTTTCCTGCGCGAGCAAGGTGCTGCCGTCCGCATTCCGCCACGCATTGCTGGTGGCAGCAGAAAGCGCCTCGGGGGTGTTGGGGATGGACATATCGCGCGGTAGTTGGTCCGCCGTAGGAATAGGTTCAACCGCGCCCGCTTTTAACCAAGTCATTTTGCACCCTTCACCAGTTGGGTCAGGTCGAACACGTAGAGCCCGCCCTTGCTGTCGCGGACAGGCGCCCCGCGAAATTCCATCCGGTAGGCGTTTTCACCAAACTGCGGTGTCGGGATGATGCGGGTTTCCTTGAGTTGTGACTGCGAGAGAGGCACCGTCCCCATCATCGGGGGACCGCCCTTGCTCGCGCCAAGGCCGCTGCTTTGCCATGCGGGGCTAATCGCGGTATCTGACAGGCCGTACCCCAGAGCCAGTGCCGTGGGGCCGAGAACAGGCAGAGCCCCACCAACCAAGCCCACAGCGCCCATTGCCCCACCTGAACCGTTCAGGACAGCCTCTACATCGGCCCCACGGACGCCAGAGGGCAGAAGCAGCGGTTGGCCGTTGACGGCCTGAATGCCGCCTGTCGTGCGCCCCGCTGTGTCCGTGCTGGCCCCCAGTGCCGCGTTCACGGCGTCCTTGGCTGCCTTCTTCGCGTCTGCCGCGTCCTTGATAGGTTCGTGATTGTGGTAGGCGTAGTAGCCCGCTGCCAGCTTCATTATGTCGGCTTGGGGAATTGGCAGCCCCGCGAGCGCCTGCGCATAGCCCGCATCCACCTGCGAAATATCCACGGCCGGCAGTTTGCCCTTGGACATGCCTGCATCCAGCATGGCTTGCCCTGTCATGGCCTCTTTAGCTATTGCTGCATCTCCGCCGCTTGCCACGAACTGTCCAGCCGACTGGGTGACCGGATCAGCCCCCTTGAGGCCCTTGAACACGATGCCGGCTTTATCCCCGAAGCCTTCCGCGACCAGCGTAGCGGCCGCCAGCCGCGCCTCTACCGGGACTTCCTTGCTGAACATGGCGCCCCATTGGTCACTTTCCGCCCCGCTCAGAAGCGCCCCGGATGGGTTGTAGCCATGGGCAGTCGCGTCGGTCATGTAGCCCAGCCGCGCCTTCATCATCGCTGTTGCCGCGGCTGGGGCCGCAATCATCGTGGCAGCATCGGGAAGCGCCGGGGGCAGGTTGCCCTTGCGGTACTTGATAGCGGCCGCCACAGGGTCTTTGTCGTAAGCCTCTGCCATGGTCTTTGCCAACTCATCCATCTTGTTGATGGTGGCGATTTGCAGGGGGGAGGTTGCAGTTTTGCGCAACAGGTCGGCCTGGTGCTGCACATCAGCCGGCGGCGCCTCAAACAACTGCGGCATGGTCTGCGCCATGTTCTGCGCTGCCCTAGCCGCCAGCACTTCCTCTGGGAACTTCTTGGCAATCTCAGGGTCGTTCAGGATGGACTGGTCAGCACTGACAATCCCGCTGTTCCCCATGTCGAGGATGCCCTTGAGTTTGTCCTTCGTCTCGCGGTCGGCAGTGGTTGCCGCCTGCTGGGCTGCCTGCTGCCCTGCCGCCTTCGCCGCCGCCACCACGTTATAGGATTGCTCTGGCGTCCACGTTGACCCGTTCGCCTTCGCCTTTTGGTCGAGCGTGGCCGTCAGCGCACCCTCTGCCGCCGCAATCTTGGCCGGGTCGCCAGATGCCACGGCTGCCGACAATTCGCTGGCCTGCCGCGCTTGGATGGCATTGGCCGCATTCTCTGCCCGCTGTGCGGCTTGGCTGTCCCGTGCGGATGCCGCTCGCTTGCCCTCGTTCTCGGCCGCATCGAACACGTTGGCCGACTGTGCCGGCGTCCAGGCTGCACCGGGTAGGGACTCTTTGGCCTTGAGTGTGGCTGAAAGTGCAGCGTGGGCCGCATTTATTTCACGCGGGTCGCCACTGGCAACAGCCGCCGCATAATCGGAACTTTGCTTTTCGGCCAAGGCGTTAGTGCTGTTTTCGGCACGCTGGCGAATGTCGGATTGCTGCGCTTCCAGAATACCAAGCGACCGGCGTTGAACTTCATTGGTGAGCGACCCCCTCAAATCTTCCTGAAACACCGCTGGCGCCTTGGACACCAGTTCGGACACATAGGCATTGGCCGCCTGCTGGTAGCCCTGCGGGTCGAGCGCGAACTGCTGGGATATGCCCATCAGGTCCGTCGTGGCCTTCATCTGCATGTCGGCATTGTAGGCGATGCCCGCAGCCGCGTTGTAAGCCTGTCGGAAGGGCTCTGACATGGGCGAGTGCAGCCGCGCCACCAACTGCCCGTCCGCATCCCGTATCATCGTGGGGGGCACCACGTTGCCGGCCCCGCCGTGAATGCGGGCATAGTCCGACAGGTGAGTGCCGTTCGAGTCCGCAGGGTTATATTCCCCGTTGCTCTCGACATACTTCCGCGCGCCGCCCGTCCCGCCTAGATGGGCGACCGCAATCAGAGCGGCCGGGGTCATCACCTGACCATTGACCGACTTGCCAATCAGGTCGTTCAGGTTCCCCATGATGTCTTTTTCGGCCCATTGCTGCGCCTGTTCCTGCACGCCGGGGTTCGACAGGAACTCTGCCTTGGTGACGGTCGTGCCATTGGCCCGGTTGTAATCGTCCAGCCGGGCTTGGCCCCACTGGTACTTGCCGAAGTAGCCTTCCTTGTTCTGGGCCTGATAGTTGCCGCCGCTCTCGGTGCGCGCCAGGGAGTCGCTGATGCTGGACCCACCGCCATTGGTCGGGGCAACCGCAGCGGCAGGCTCGCCAATCTGCTGCTGGGCGATGGCTCGGGCGGCGTCGGCACCCTCTTTCTCGTACTGCTTGACCGCATCCGGCAGCACCATGTCGTAGGCCGACTTGGCAAGGTCTGCCATAGCTTGAAAGCCCGCCCCTGTTTGGGACGGGACATTCTGGAAAGCGAGTTGAGGGGTGGACGGGGCAATGCGCCGGATGGTTGCCATTATTTCAGCCTGCTATAGAGGTCAAAGATGGACGGGGCGGCCTGTCCGAAGCCGCCGACGATTGAGCCAAAGCCAGCCCTGCCCGCGTTCTGGGCTTGCCGCTGCCAGTCATAGGACGCGCTCATGTCATTCCCCGCCGCAATCCGGCCCTCACGGCTGCGCACTTGGTACAGTTTGTCGAAAATCGCGTTGTTTCCGACACTTGGGCGCTGCCCGTTCGCCGCAAAGGTCGCGCGCAAGGTGGCGAGTTCGTCGTTCAGCGACTCCGCAGAGGATGCCGTGGTGTTGATGGCCCGCGTCTTGCCGATATAGGCATTCGCTTCCGCGCGCTGCTTTTCGCCCTGCGCCTGCGCATTCCCGGCCATGCCACCCATGATGGCCGTGCCGCCCTGCATTACGAGCGCGGTCGTGACTGGATCGCCCATTACATCGTTACCTCTTGCGTAGCGGCCATGACCTCGAACTGGCCCGGCTCCGTCTTGGTGATTTCGATTTCGGGATACTCGCGGTTGCCGAAAATGCTGAACTTGACCACGCGCGTTCTCAGCGGAGGCGGCAGGGACACATCGTCGCCAGCCGTATAGCCGCCCACCACGCGGGTCGTGTTGTTGGTGCGGATATTGAACACGCCGCTGTTCAGCAGCGCCACCGAGCCCCGGACTGGCCGCGCCCTGACGATGCCGGTATAAGGGCTTTCCACATGCTTGACCGGCCAGAGCAGGACTTGGGTAGTGAACGGGAAGCCGACCATGGCCCCGGCCGGCATATCCTCAGTCTCGGGCACTATGCCGTCGCTGCCGACTGTCCGCGTCCCGCCATACCAGCCGCCGCCATGCAGGCTCACATCGGTATCGGACAGGGCAACCGCGTCGTCATAGGGCACCTCGCAGTCCAGGAGAGCCGCTGGCCGGAACTTCTCGATGACACGTTTTGTCACCCCGCCAATGGTGCGGTCCACAATCACCCAGTAGCGGCCGAACAGCGATGTGACGGCGATATAGGAACCTTCCGTGGCCCAGGGCACAAACCCGACGTGATCGGGGGAAAAGTCCTCTGACCACGACATGACCGCCATGGTGCCATCGGCATTGACGACAAAGAGGTACTTGTCCAGGTCGGTGGCATAGGATGACGGGGCGCCCAGGGTGGTTGGCGTTTTGATGAGGTGGCTATGCAGGGTGGACAGGGTGCGAACCGACCATTTCAGGTAAATGTTGCCATCCAGTGTCGCCATGGAAATGGCCCGCTTGGACGCTTCCACGAACACGATTGACGTGCCGATTTGCACCGGCAGCGTAATGGCCGCGCCGCGCTTGTCGAACAGGACCGGGTTGAAGGTGGAAGGCGTCAGCAGGCCGCCGTCGCGCAGGGACACATAGTAGAGCCCCTTGTCGGTCAGAAAGACCAGATCGCCCGCGTTCATTACCCGGTGGAACCGCGGCTGATTGTCCCCGACCGCCCGCACAATGGCATCGTCATCTTCGGCCCCTACCCCAAAATCCGTGATGGACCGGGCCGACGACAAGGCAATCACGTCTGGCGCATCCGGGAAGTCCACCAGCACCAGCCGACCCGCCGCTGAAACCGCTGCCCGAGGATAGCCGTGAACCGGACCAATCAGGGGCTCGTCCCAGACCGGCGAGGACAGGGGCGAAATGAACGACGTGGCCGTAAGGGTGACGCTGCCCGAGGGACCGGACAGCAAATCCCCCGTCGCCGGTCCGTCAAAGAAGGTCAGCGTCACTATGTCGATGGTGGTTGCCGTCACCGCGCGCACAAGGCCGGTAAACCCCGTGGGGTCGCTCACCACCACATCGCCCACGGAAAAGGATGCCATGCTGGCCGCGGTCAGGCGGATGGACGGCGCCAGCGAGGATTGGACTGTGCCAAGCGCATGGGTGCTGTTGATGACGCCCGTGATGAGGATTTCCCGGCTGTGGTAACGAATGCGCATCCCCACATGGTCCGCCTTGAACACGGGGTCCGAGGCCACGAGGCTGATGGAACCCGTAAGGGCAGAGGGGGTGAGGGTGATGCCCTTGGTATAGACCCAGTACGGCTGGGCCAGTCCACCAGCAGGCGCGTCATCGAACTTGAAGTTTACCATGGACCATGAGGTGCCGTCATATTTCAGCACCTTCATCCCGTTGAGCCCGCCCAGAAGCGTGTCGCCCCGGAAGGTTTCGACCCACACGCGACCGAGCGGCTGCCAGGGAACGGCGGAACTGGCAAAAAGGCTCACGCCGTCCTCGTCTATGACCCGCAGCGAGTCCTCATAGACAATCAGCCCGAAAACCGTGTCCGTGTCGGTCCTGATTTCGTACAGGGCGCGAGCATCGGTCGCGAAACGTACAAAGGCAGAGCCCATCCGCGCCCTGACCGTGCGCGTGCCCTTGATTTGGGTGTTCAGCGCCCCTCGCAGGGACTCTGACCGCAGCTTCAAATCGTCGGATTCCAGAAATTCCGGCCGCAACTCCCCCATGACAAAGGAGCGTTGCGTGATAGTGCTTTTTCTAGCCACGGCCGAACCTCGCGCGACGGTAGGCGCTTTCCTTGTATTGCTCAGTCGCGCTGCGGGACTTGGACGACTTGGTGCGGGCCCGCTGGAAATAGATTTCCGCCTGCTTGTCCATTTCGAGAGCCGCGCTCTTTTCCTCGCGGAAGTTCAGCAACACCGCCTGCAACCGCGCCTGCACCCCGCGCGAGAAGTTGGCGGTCCAGAAGGACGGGTCGGCCGCTTCCAGGTACTCGATGACCACCCCATCCGCCCAATCGACAAAGACGCGGGTGTTGTCCTGGCCCCATGGGAAGTCGGAAACGCGCCCCCCCCTGCCATCCGCGACCCAGACCCGGCGCACATGCAGCGCATTGGCCGGCACGATGTAGGCATCTGCGAACCCGAACAGGCCCGGCTGACGGGATAGAAGGACCGCCTCTTTCCGGCTGAAAGAGTACATGCCATCTTCCAGTTCGGCCTCCACAATCAGCGGCCAGTTCCGGGACAAGAGGCGCCATTCGTCGGACCCGTCATCGGCCGCGACGATTTCCTCAAAGCCCTCTGTCATAAGGGCGGCGTTCATTAAGTCTAACATTGAGAAGTTGTGTGCCATGCCCGGACACTGCCCGTTTCGCAGCAATCCGGCCAATGCACGTCAGCTACCCATCATGCGGCCCATCTTCTTGGGAGCGACGACAAATTGCTTCTGAGCCTTGGCTGGGGATGGTGTGGGCGTCACCGAAGGCGTGTCGAATATCGTCGGGTCAAAGATGGCTTCGTCAAACACCGCCAGTTACCCCCAAGCCACCATTGCAAAAGCGTTGCCGCCCGTTCCGCCAGCGCCGCCCGTCGTGCCTGCACCACCGCCGCCACCGCCGCAGCCCGGAGCGCCGTTGCCCCCCTTGCCGCCAACAGCCGCATCCGCAGAGCCGCCGCCACCTCCCCCGATGGCGTAGGGGATTGGGCTGCGAAGGTTTTCCCAGCCGTCCTGTCCGGCTTGCCCTGCCGCCGCGATTGTACCGGCGGGTATAATGCCCCCGGTTATCACGCCGCCACCGGCAAAGCCCGTAGACGTGACACCAGCGCCTCCTGCACCGGCTGTGGTAAAGCCGCCCGTCAGACCGCTGGCCTGACCACCAACAGCACCTGTTTGTGTGCCACCGGCCCCGCCTGCCGATCCGCTGGCAAAGGTAGGCACCCCTAGACGCTGGTAGGTCGTGGATGTAGCGCCCGAACCACCACCGGCAGTACCCGCTGTACCGGCTGCCGTCCCGGTCCCTGCGCCACCGTTACCCCCGGAGTTGGCGGTCAGTAGCCAATAGTTGTCGATACCTGATCTATCTGGCTTGTGAGCAATATAGGCCGTCTGCCCCGGAAAGGGCAGGTAGAGATATAAGACCTGCGGAACCCATATCGAGTTCGGCAGAAAGAGCGTCGACATGGCCCCGCATCCGCCGCCACCCCCGCCGCCGCCCGCGACACCGGAAGCGCGGGTAAAGCCTGCCCCGCCATTCCCGCCTGCCCCGTTCAGGATGATGTTCAGCCACTTCGCTCCCTCGGGGATCAGCAGGGGAACCCAACCCCCCATGCCGAGGACCAGCTTGGAGTTGCCGTAATCGCTTGGCAGCGCAAAGGGGACGCTCATTTAGTAATCCGCCCATTCTGCGGTAACGGCCAAGCCCGCCGCAATCGTCGTGCCGACCGAGACATAAATCCGGTACGTGGCCTTCAGCTTGAGGTTCAGCGGGATTTCGTAATCCAACAGCGCCGAGTTTGCCGCTGCCGTGGATGCCGGGATGGTCCACTCCCGCAGCAGGGAGTTGTTTGCCGCCGTCGCCACCGTCGAACCATTGTTGACAAAGACCCGGATGACGGTCTGGATGTTCGTCCCCAGCGGCTTGGCGAACAGACGGAACACCATCGCCCCATCGGCGCCAGCGGTCGCGACAAGTGCCCCTGCCGTGCTTGGAGCGGTCAGCGACGTGTCAGCCGTGGTCATCGTTTGCCAACTGTTCTGGATGGTCTTGCCGAAAATCGGGTCAATGTTGGCTACCATTTAGATTGCTCCTAGCCCTTGTTGCCTTGCGTAGGCTTTCCCGCTCGACGTGGTGCCGGATGAAGGTGGGGCAGCAAAGGTGCCATCCGCCCGCAGGAAGTTTGTCGTGCCGCCCCCGGAGGCGGGAACCAGACCTTTTAGTGTGCTTGTGAAAGCGGCGCCCGTCACATCATCGACGACTTGCCGCCATGTTGACCATGTGCCGTTACTGTAGGTGCGCCATACCATGAGGGGGGTAATGGCCGCGCCTTGGCGGATTGCGGTCTGCACGAAATGGACCGAACTGTACCTGCGGACTTCGACCGTGCCGAAATCGCTGGACGCATACATGGTGGGACGTGTGCCTGTGGTGGCAACAGAGAAGTTGTAAACTCCGCTGGCAGTCGTAGTGGTGTCCCAATCTCCGATATTGGTTCCAGACCCGGTATTCCCCCAGCCAAATGCAGCTTGTGAGACAGAGGTAGCAAGTGCGGTCTGATTTAGCAGGAACCCGGTAAATTGGAACCGCTGCGTGGCGTTCGCGTCGGAGAACAGGTTCGCCAGAACCGGGGCAAAATAGGTCCGCAGGTTGGCCCCATTGACCACAACCCCGCCGAACGTGTAGGGGGCCGTGCCGCCGCCGATGACCCCCAGTTTCCAGACGGGCACATTTTCGTTATAGGTGCCGTAGTAGTCGGCAAATACGAAGTTCTGCGCCCGCTGGTTGAAGAACCTCCATGCGGCCTCGCCACGAACAACGCTGTCGGCAATGGAACCGCCGTCCCATGCGCCGCCGCCGTTGAAAATCCAGCCAAGCGCCGAAGTGATCCGGCTTGCATCGGCAGGGAAGTTTCCGTGTATTTTGGACCGCACAAAGCGCATCAGCGTGTGGTTGTTAAGACCGAGCGCCACACCGGCAAACAACTCGATATGTACGTCATCGAATTGAACGTCGTTGCCAGCCGTGCCGTCCCCTATGTCCATCACCGGGGCACAAAACTCCTGTGCCGTGACAGTGGCCGTCAAGGCGGGACTGATGGTGACGTTGCTGGCATCGACAAAGGCCGTGATGGTCACGACCTGCATTCTGTCCGTGCTGCTGGGCGAAGAAACCCAAATCTGCGCGCCAACGTGGTCGGTGCGAAAGCAAGCCGCATTTGCCTGCAAGTTGGTCCCGCCGCTGGAGCCGCTGACCCGCGCCGCCTCAAACATGCCCGCGCAGCCGGTTACGTCCACCGATGGCACGGTCGCAAGCGTGACGTGCGTGGAGTCTATGTAAGCAGAGATGACCGCCTGAGCATAGGTGGAACTGCCTGTCGCCCCTGACCCTGACACATACCCAGAGGGCGAGAAGTTGAACACTTTGCCCACGTCACCCGCCGAGAAGATGGCAGTGTCAGAGGTCAGGGCCGCGCCGACGTTGCTGAAAAGCGCAGCGCCGGTGTCCTTGTAGGCGAACGAATACCCGGCATTGAAACTCTCGATACCTTCAAAACGCACATTTGCCAGGGCGCCACATTGCAGCAACTTGCCGCGATAGTAGACACTTGGCATGTGGATTTTGGTTATGAAGGCGTTGCCGATCTTGGCGGCTTTAATGACAGTGGGCAGAATGTCGGTGCTTGCCCGGTTCGAGTGAGCATGTACGCTGAAATTCCCGAAGGCGGGGCCGGTGCTGGTTGTGGCGTCAAGGTTGAAAACGCCCAAGCCAGCGCCAGCGAAGTCCACGTAAATCTTGGTGACCCGCTTGCCTTCACCATAGAGCGCCCAGTTGACCGACACAGAACCACCAGTGGTCAGCGTGACCGAAGAAGCGAGCCGATAGCTTCCGGCAGGGATGGACCCCAAGGCAGACGCGGAGGCGGTCAGGTAGGCTGCCAGTGCGTTGAACGCAACGGCATCGTCCGTGACGTTATCCGCCGCAGCGCCGAAGTGCATGACAGTAGGCGTGCCGAAGGGCACCCATCCGGCCAAGTCGCTGATAGCCGTTCCAGACCCCGTGTAACGGTAGGCATAGCCACCTGCGCTAAGCCGCGTCCCCACAGATGGCGTCTTGCCGCTGGCCCATGTGACAAACGCCGCGCGGGTGGAAAAGCCGACGTAATCTTGCAGCGTGCCGCCGCCCGATGGCAGGACAGTCGTGGCAGCCTGCGTGCCGGTATGGTTCGCACGGGCCAGCAGGGTCGCGTCAGCAGAGTTGGCTGTCGCTCCGGTGGCAACACCCGCCAGTTTCGTCTGTTCCGCCGTGGTGTAACTGGCAGTTGTGTTGGTCAACACTGTGGCAAGGGGCTGCTTGCCAGAAAGGGCCGTCACCAGCCCGGTCACGTCTGTCTGTGCGTGCGTATGCCCCGGTTGCGATGCCGAGGCGGCAAGCGCCCCCTGCGCGGCAGTGGCGAAGGCTGCCGATGACAGGCCATCCAGCAGATCCGCGTCCAGACCGGACCCCGCCCCGTCCACCGTAAGCAGCTTGGCCAGAACGCCAGCCGCCGTCTCATCACCGCTATTAGAGCCAGTCAGCCCGAGGTCGGCCTTGAGCGTGGCAAGGGTCTGGACCTCTGGCGCCCCGCTGCCCGTCGTCTTGCGGTAGACCACAGAAGCCGTCGCCATGTCGGCCTGCATCGCCAGCGTCACCGTGCCGGCGTCAATCGTATGCGCCTCGTTCCACCGCGTAGAGGAAATCTCTTTCGTCGGGTCGTTGGCGGTCGGGGACTGGTATGTGTGCTTGACCGCCACTTAGGCACCAATGGCCGAGCGGATGGCCTTTTCGCGAGCGTCCAGTGCAGCAATTCTGGCCTTCAACTCTGCCTCGCGGCCGTCCATTTCTTCCGACATGGCATCCAGATCGGCGGCCAGGGCATCCAGCTTGGCCGCCCGCGCCTTCAATTCCTTCTCGAATTTCGCCATATCCTCCAACTTGGCATCGGCCTCTGCCATCTGAATGGACACCTGCTTTTGGGCCTCGTTGGCAGCGGCCTCAGCAGCACGCGCCCTCGTTTCCCACCCCTTGTATGCGGCAGTCGCGTTGTCGGCCTTGTACTTTGCGTCCTCAGCCGCCGCGCGGGCTTCCGCAATGGCGTTCTCGCGCGTTTGCAGGTCGGCCTCGCGCGCGTCCTGCGCCTTGGTGGCGTCCTCCAAACTGGCAAGAGCCTCCTTCAACCCTTCCTGGGTGGACAGAAGGCGCACCAGTTCCAGCATGTCGGAGGCGGCGCGGATGGTGTTCATGGGGGGGCGATTCATGGCTGCCTCAAGTGTTGGTGATGACGGCGACCTTATCGCCAGGGATGACGCCGAAGAATTGCGTGCCGTCCAATGGGATGCGGGTCATGGCCGCTGTCGCCGTTGGGTTTGCCCCGAAGGCCACCGAGCAGGGCGCGTCCACGTTGATGCAGACGAATGTGGTGTTGGCCTGGAACGCCGCCGACTGCACCGACCCTGCGCCGATGGCGAGTTTCTGCACCGTAAGCGACGGTTCGAGCCCGGCCGGGATAAGACGCTCCACCCCATCAAGGGGCTGGCGCCGGTATTCTGTGATGTAGGCAAAAGCCATGGCGTCCCTCGTTTCTACAGGTGACGCGGACTATGCGAGTGCAGCCCATCGGGGGCCAATGCACATGCGAAAGGGGCGAGGTTTCCCCCGCCCCCCTCTAGGACGCCTTTATGACCTCTGGCGTCAAACCTTGTTCTTGCGCCACGCTTCCAGCTTGCGTGCATCGCCGTTGGTGGCAGGACGCATCCAGACCGCCGAGAACAGCGAGGGCTTCACGTCAATCCGCGAGCCGACCGCAATCAGGCCGTCAACACCAGCACCGGGGGCGATGGTCACAACGGTCATCGTGGCCGCATCCTCGTCACCGCCATCCAGCGGGGTCGCAATGCGCGGGCGGTTCAGGGCCGGCAGCGTGTCGGCCACGTTGGGCGTCGGCAGTTGCGGCACTTGGTCGTGGGCCCGGTCCTCGATGGACTGGCGGTCAACCGGCAGGGTTTCCACCCCAACCTTCACGTCCTCAGCCGTGGCACGCGCGATGGCGGCCTTGTCCTCAGCCGCCTTTTCCGCAACCACACGTTCCACGGCTGCCCGGCCAACGGCGGCCTGTGCCTCTACGGCCTTGTCCGCAGCCACCCGTTGAGGGGCTGCCTCGACTTCCGCTGCGGTGCGGGAAACGGCCTTTTGAACTGCCGCTTCCTTTTCCGCTGCCTTCTTTTCAATATCGCTCATGCTGATTGAACCTCCACAGCGATGGCGGCAGTGATTTTGCCCGCCGTTGCGTTTGTGCCCCCGACCGTATACCGGAGGCCGTAGTATTGCTTCATCGTGCCAGAAGGCATGAAGCGCAGACCGCCCGGCTTGTAGCCGGCCTTGAGCGATGCGACCGGGATTGCGGCGCTGGATGCCAGCACAACAGCGTTGGTCGTCAGGGCGGCATCGTCTGCCGTTTCCAAGGTGATGGTCAGCGTGGTCAGGCCAGCGAAGGTTTCCACCACCTGAACCAGACACGGCACTTCGCCGCCCGCGCCAAGGTCGCGCAGGGTGTTGGTCGCATCGCCGTACATGACGCCGGTCAGGCCCCAGTTGATGACGTTCTGCGAAATAGCCGTTGCCGTGATGGCCTGGGAACTGGAGAGGATTTGGTTTTGGTTTAAAATCATGTCATGGCCCTCCTTAGACCACACGAGTTTCGGTCGAAAGGATAGCGTCAGTCTCGCGCAGAGGCATCCCGCGATACATCATCACCTCTTGGCCTTGAATCTCGCCCACGTTCAGACGGATGAAGCTGTCCGTGCTGCCCGAGTTGGTGGACAGGGCGTCCAAGGCTTGCAGCACGTCGCGGTTGGCGTAGATAGCCACGCGGCCGGGGGAAGTTTGGTCCATGACCGAGTTCGTGCGGCGCGACTTCAACTTCCAGTATGCTTGGCGCATGTAGTTGTAGAGTTTCACCGAGCCGGCCTGCATGTCCGACACGTCGATGTTGGCGATGCGAACCACGCGCTGCCAGTCGCCCAGGGAGAAGCCGACGTTGCAGCCGATGTATTCTTCCTCGACGTAGTACGGGTTGCCGTTGCCATCGACCACGCGCTGCTGGCCCTTGTTCTCGCGCTGAATGCCGCCAACGGTGCCTTCCGGGTAGATGACCGACAGGCCGTCATAGCCCCACTCGACAAACCAGATGGAGGTGTTGTCAGAGCCCACGCCGCCTGCGTCAACGATCTGGTTGCCGGCGCCCGAGGTTGACTTGACGTTGAAGCGAGCGCCCAGGCCCTTGGGGTATTTGGCGTTGGTGGCGGGGTCGTAGTAGAACAGGGCAGTGACCAGTTCCTGCGCCATGGCTTCCACGAAGGCGCGGCCTTCTGCCGAGCGGATGGCGGTGGACTCGCCCGCGTACAGCTTGAGCAGGCGGGTATCGACCGAGGACAGCGCCTCGACCATGCCGGTGGTGTCATCCACGGCCTGCTTCTGGCTCTTGGACTGCGGAATGCCCTCGTAGAGCGAGGTCCATGCCACGGTCGGCAGGCCGGTGCGGATGGACCGGGTGTGCTTGGTGCGGCCGTTGCACTGCATCCACACCCAGTCATCCATGATGTTCTGGGACGTGTTGTTCATCGTCTCGATAACGTCGATGTAGCGGCCGTGCGCGTCCAAACCCTTGTAGAGCTCGAGCATGGACAACGTAGATTGCGTAAGAACTGTCATTGCTGACCTCCGTTAGGTTTTATCGTTTCGCGGTGCCGTAAAAGTCGTTCAGGTCGTCCCGCACAGTCGGCACCGGCACGGGAGGTTTCATCGCGGCTGTGGGACCGAGAAGGGCTTCAAGCGCCTGTAGAGCCTTGGCGCTCGTGGTCATGCCCTGGAGCGCCTTGGCCTGTTCAGCAGGCAGGCGGTTCGACAGGGCACGGGCAACGGTTTCGGCGCGGGCACGGGCTTGTGCCGGGGTGCCAAGCGTCTTGGCATCCTCTTTCAGCGCGGTGATGACTTTGGAGGTCTTGGCCGCCTCGTAGCGGGCAATCAGGCCGGCGACGGTCTTGCCTGCTTCCTTGGGGGCGCCCACGTCTTTCAGGAACGCCTTGAGGTCCGCGGCAATGGGCTGGTAGAGCGGGTCATCAAGGGACAGGTCCACCTTGAAATCTTCCGGCAGGTCCAGCCCGTCGAACTTCAAATCTTCGGGCAGGGTCATTTCGTAGGCGGCATCTTCGGGAACAAGCGCCGCGCGCTCACGGTACTGGGCGTCGGCCGCCACAAGCCCCTGATAGTGTTCGGTGAACCTCGTCAGGTCAGGCTTGCCATCCACCACGTAATCGGGAGGAATGAACGACAGGTCAGCCGAGGGGGTCGGTTCCGGCGCGGTGCCGCCCGAACCCGGCTCTGCGACTTGGCGGGTCATCTTGCCGTTCCAGAAGTTTGTCAGATTCATTGCCCAAAATCCTCTTGAGGTCGGAGGCAATAAACGATTGGGCGTTGCGCGCGGCCAATGCACGAACGTCCTCAGAGACGGGCGTGAGGTTGTAAAGGATGGATTTTTCCAGCAAATCCAACAGGATAGCACCATCCGGCGTGTTCAGCGCGCGGCGCACCGCCTGCACCACCAGACTGGCCGTGTCGGGCTTGGCGGCCTTCAGCTTCTCGATATAGGCCAAGAGCGGCCCCGGCTCATTGAGGGGCGGGGGGAGGTGCATCGGATGCTTTCTTGATAACCAACAGGTCATCGCCCGAGGCGTCTTTGATGTTGCTCAGGGTCTTTTCCATGTCGATGTAGGTGGCCACTTGGTCTTGCAGGACCGAGAACGACAGGTCGAGGTTGGAGCGGGTCACCATCACCTTGTCCTGGTTCTGGGCCTTTT
>JAQGOK010000151.1 GCA_028293645.1 Chthoniobacter sp. | reverse complement strand
CACCGGCGTCGTGCGCAGGAACACCGCATTCAGTCCGATGTAAAGGACCGCAACGAGGCCGGTTCCCAGCAGCAGCGCACGGGGGACGTTGCGCGCCGGTTCCCGGATTTCGCCGACGATGTAAGTGGCGGCATTCCAGCCCGTGTAGGCATACATCACATAGACAAGGCTGGTCGCGAACGGAGCGCTGAGCAGCCGCGCACCGTCACCGGCCAGCGGTGCGAAAGAGATGGGCTGCGTCTGGGTCACCGCGAATCCCGCGCCGAGCGCGACTGCAATCAGCGTCAGCTTGAAGATGGTGGCAACGTTCTGGAAAATCGCACCCAACCGAATGCCGCGCAGGTGAATGAGCGTGATCAACACCACCGCGGCGAGCGCCGCACCTTTGGCTGCTCCACCCTCCGCCTCCGAACCGATGATGCCGCTGAAATACTTGCCCAGCGCCATCGCCGCGAGCGCGATTGGCGCCGCGAAGCCGACGGTGGCGGAAAGCCAGCCTGCGAGGAATCCCGCAGCCGGGTGCACCGTCCGCCCGACGAGGTGGTATTCACCTCCCGAGCGGGGTAAGGCTGCAGCCAGTTCCGCATACGCAAGCGCTCCACAAAGCGCACACACTCCGCCGACCAACCACAGCACCAACAGCGCAAATCCGGAGGGCAATCCGCCCACTTGAAAACCGAGGCTGGTGAAAACGCCGGTGCCGACCATGTTCGCCACGACAATGCAGGTCGCAGTGAGCAGCGAGATTTGAGAGTTGCCAGAAGAGCCCGGGTTCACCGGCGCGATGGTGTAAGCACCACCTCCTGCGAAGTCAACGTGCTGGCTCGTCCGGCCGAGTCGGCTTGCTCTAAGGCTTAACCCTGAACTTTGCCGCGATTCTCATCCTGCCGGGTTTGTAGCCGCGCGCGGACCCGCGCCGGCGCGAAGAACTGTTATCTATGAGAGCACTCGTCTGGCACGGCAAATACAAGGTCAGCGTCGATACAGTTCCTGATCCGGTCATTCAGGAACCAACTGACGCAATTATCCGCATTACCTCGACCGCAATCTGTGGCTCGGACTTACACCTTTACGACGGATACATGCCGACCATGGAGGACGGGGACATCCTCGGCCATGAACCAATGGGCATTGTCGTCGAGGTGGGAAGCGCGGTGACGAAATTGAAGAAGGGCGACCGCGTCGTCGTGCCGTTCGTGATCGCTTGCGGCTCGTGCTTCTTCTGCTCGAAAACGCTGTTTTCCTGCTGTGACACGACGAATCCGAACGCCGAGATGGCGGCGAAAGTGATGGGTCATTCGCCGGCCGGATTGTTCGGGTTCTCGCATCTGATGGGCGGCTTTGCAGGCGGCCAGGCGGAATACCTGCGCGTGCCGCATGCGGATGTGGGGCCGATCAAGATCGAGTCGGACCTGCCCGACGAAAAAGTGCTGTTTCTCTCGGACATTTTTCCGACCGGTTATATGGCGGCGGAGAATGCCGACATCGAACCAGGCGACACCGTCGCGGTTTGGGGTTGCGGCCCGGTTGGCCAGATGGCGATCCAAAGCTGTTGGATGCTGGGCGCTGGGCGCGTGATTGCGATCGATCGGGTCCCGGAGCGGCTGGCGATGGCGCGGACGCATGGGCGGGCTGAGACGATCGATTTTGACCAGGACGCCGAAGTCTATGACCGCCTCCAGCAGATGACCAACGGCCGGGGGCCGGATCGGTGTATCGATGCCGTCGGCTGCGAAGCCCATGAGACCGGGGGAATCGATGCGGTCCTGGACAAGGTGAAAGCCACCGTAATGCTCGCCACGGATCGTGCGCACGCGTTGCGCCAGGCGCTTTATTGCTGCCGCAAAGGCGGCACGGTTTCAGTCCCCGGAGCGTATGTGGGGATGATCGACAAATTCCCTTTCGGCGGGGCGATGAACAAAGCGCTGACCATCAAGATGGGTCAGACTCATGTGCAACGTTACGGACAGCCATTGCTGGCCAAGATTGAAGCCGGCGAGATCGATCCGTCATTCGTCATTACGCATCGGCTGCCGCTTGAGGAGGCGCCGGGCGCTTACAAGACGTTCCGCGACAAGGAAGACGGCTGCATCAAAGTCGTGCTGAAGCCTTAGCTGCCGACAATGCGTGGGCGTTTGGATTACTTCCAGGCGTCGCGCCACATCTCGGGATACCAGCGCCCCTCGTCCATCTCGATCAGATCGAAATCGGTAATTACCGAGCCGTCGTCGGTGAGCCCGTATTGTTTGATCATGCCCGGGATGAATTCGTCGGTTTCATCGTCACGCCAGCCGCGTTTGCTCATGAAACTGTTATAGATCAGCACTTCCTCGTCGCTCAGCCGGCGACCGGCGGACATGCACCATTCGAGCGTCTCCTCGTCGGATTTGCCGGAGAGCACCTGCGCCCGCACGTCCTCATACCGCACGGACAGATAGCGACACGTCCGGCCGTCAAATCCTTGTCCGAGCATATCGTCGTATTCGCCCGGTAGAGTGCCCGCATGTCGGAGACGAATCTTCGAGCACATGCGAGCGAAGTAGAAGAGCCCGCCCGTCTTTTCGTAACAGCCTTTGATTCCTTCGATGGTCATGGTTGTCGGTAAGTAACTGCAAGGTGAGACGGCTTACTCGGCGATCCGCGCCCCGATCGGGATGAGTTCGGCGAGCCGGTCGATCGGTTGCCTTGCCGCCCAGCAGAGTCCGCGAAACGCCAAGGCCCGAAAAACCGGATCATCGAAGGTCCAGTTGTAATGCCCCGGAATGGAGACGAAGACGCGGCCTTGGCCCTCCTCCAGCGTCCAGATTTGCGGGCGTGATGTGCCCTCTTCCACGGCGCTGGCCAGCAGCTTCACGCGATCCTCGTTCCCCACCAAGCCCCAGTAAGTTTCATCCAGGAGGTGGAGCGGTGGAAGCCCTGCGGCGAGCGGATGCGTGTGCAGGTTGAAGTCCACCGGGCCGTGCCGGTATTTGCAGCTGCTCTTGTGAATCGCGAGTCCGATCCGGTTTGCGAGTCCCGGACCATCGTCGTGTCCGTCGATGGCGAAGTGGAAGTAAGCGACGCCTTTTCCGCGGGCGAGGAAGGCGTCGAGTTCGGCGGCGTGCTCGGGATTCCACCCGGGATTGTTGGAGAAGAACGCGACCGCGTCGGCGTTCTGCCACTGCTCGGCGCTCGGCCAGATCCAGGCGGTCTCGACTTCCACATTCTCCGCGAGCGCGAGCAGGCGGGACCAGCGCTTCTGCCAAAGCGGGTAATCGTGTTCGCCTTTGCCGTGATCCTTCGGTCCGGCGCAGAGCACGATCTTCATCTTGGAAAGTGCAGGCCCGAGCGCTGGGACCGGTTCGGAAAGCTGCCGGAGTAGCGTGCCGACCTCCGCACGGGAGCGAGGTGGAGGAGGGTTCTTCGCTTCGAGCGGCGCGGGCTCGAACGTGGTCAGCAGGAACGTGAGCAAGTCGCGTTGCTCTGTAGCGTCGAGCAGGTCAAGCAACCCCGGCGGCATGAACGAGGCGGACAACGCATGCATCGCCTTGATCGAATCACGGGCGACCGTCTTCACGCCTGCGGCATCCGCGAAGCGGCTCTCCCGCTCATCTCCGCCGATCAGCACCGCCGCAAAGGAGCCGCCATCGTTGGTCTCGACGGCATAACCGAGATGCTCGGGATTGAGCGCCGCGCCCGGTTCGCGGATGTCGCGCAGCACGCTCGCGTAGTCGCGCTGCGAGAGGTTGGACAGATCGGGCCCGGCGAGGCCGCCTTGACCCTGGAGCTTGTGGCAGGAGCCGCACGTCGCCTTGCCGTAAAAGAGTTTCCCGCCCCGAAGCCAGTTGCCTCCCTTGATCTCAGGAATCTCGCGATCCGCGGCGAGCGTCGGCGGTTCGGGCTTTGCCTGCGCCCATGGCAGCAAGATCCGCCGCAGCGGGAATGCGCGCGCGCGACGATCATCCGCCGTGCTCCAGGTCGCGGTGAGATCGGGTTCATCAACGCCGGTGGTGAGCGCGATTTCGAACGGGAGCCACTGCCCGGCTCCGCCCGCGGCGCTCAGTTCCAAACATTGCCGCCTCGCGTTATTCGGCACGGATGAACCCGGGACGCCGCCGCGTTTCACGACGAACGACTGGCCGGACTCGAACCGCACCGCGACCCGTTCCGTTGGTCGCTCGTAGTCCAGTTTCGCGCCGGGCTGGATCGAGGGCTGGAGCATCTCGTAAAGGTCGAGCTGACCGCGAAGCTTGAGCTGGCCCGGTTTTCCGAGGAGTTCGAACAACTGTGCATGTTCTGCGCTGGCGGCGGTGAGTGCGCGCGCGACGGCCAGGTCGGGGTGGGGGAGCCAGCCGCGCCAAACCGTGCCGTCGCGACCGGTCCACTCTGCTTCGACGCCCGAGAGGTCTCCTGCGACATCGGCTTGCGCGTGCCGAGGCACCGCCGAAGTGCCGGTGAAATCCGGAAGCGTGATCGCGGTGCTCAGCGCCGCCGTGCGTGGCGGCGTGGTGAAGATCAGCGAGCGACGATCACCGCTCAAGGTGGTGCTGAGTACCGGCACGATAAACCGCGGCGCGGCGAGCTGATCCTTCACTGCCTGATATCCCGGCCGGAGCGACTCGAAGCGATCGCCCGCCGCCACATAGGTGCCTTGCTCGATCTTCACTCCCTTGCCGAGCTCGCGCAGTTGCGTCGGATCGAGTTCGCGGTCGAAGGCCACGCGCCACTCGGTCGGGCTGGCGTTCCAGGTCAGCACGGGTTGCGGCGCTGCGGGCGCGGTATAGCTGAGGTTCACGATTTTGCCCGCGCCGGCCGGTCCCGTCCCCCAATCCGGCCCGCCACTGTGCAAGGCCACCAGCACATCCCCGCGCGGTGAAAGCGCCACATCCACGGCGAGCATGCTCATCGCGGCGATCAGTTGATTCTGCGCGATGTAACCGGCGTCCGTTTTCACGAGCTTGGTGCGCCAGAGTTTGCCGCGCGCTTCACCCGCGGTCAGCGCGTCGCCTTTCCACCAGGCGGGGCCAAAGCTCTGCGCGCCTTCGTTGAAAGCCAGCCCGCAAGTCGATTGATGCTGCGGGGCGAAGTCGAAGACACTCGGTTCGTCGATCACGTCAGGCAGATGCTTCGGGTGCCGCGGCGGGAAGCCGTAGTGCCGGCCGGGCTGGATCTGCAACAACTCGTCGAAGGGATTGCCGTTCGGGAGCCAGGTCGCGCCTTCCTGCTCGGTCACGAACAGATCGCCGAGTGCATTGAACGCCGCTCCGACCGGATAACGAATGCCGGTGCAGATCGTTTCGCGTTTGGAAAAGTCCGCCGAGATGCGCTGGATCGTCCCGCGTTCGCTCCCGCGCTGATACCCGGCCACGCCCGTTTTCGGGTCCACCTCGTAGGCGTTCGCATACGCGCTGACGCCGAGGCCAAAGAAAAGATTGCCCTCTTTGTCCATGGTGAGCCCGACCGCATCGACGATCCCGCCGCCGCCGCCCATGAGCTGCTTTGGCCAGCCGCTCGCGATCACCCGCTGCTCGTCGCCTCGCCCGTCGCGATCCTTATCCACGATGAAAAGGATGCGCGCCTGGGTCGCCACGAAGACGCCTTCGCCGCGCGGATCATTCGGCAAGGTCACCGCCATTCCGATCACGCCCTTCAAGTCTGCGCTCTCCCAAAACAGCTCCGCACGATCTTCGAGCCCATCGCCATTCGAGTCGCTCAGCAGCCAGATCTTCCCGTTGTAAGCGCCGGCGACCAGCTTGCCGTCCGCGCGATAGCGCAGGCAATCAATGTTCGTCAGCTCGACCGGAAGCGTGCGTGCCGTGAAGCCGGGCACCAGCATTTGCACGAGCGGGGGATCTTTGACCGCGACCAGTGGCTGCGTGCCCGGCCGCGGCGCCGCCTTCACGACGCGATGCTTCGCGAGCAGATACTTCTCGATCTTCTCGCGATCGGCGTCGTTCAGCGCACGGCTGAAGACCAGCACTTCGGCGATGTCGCCCTGCAGGAAGCTGTGGGCCGCCGGCGGAGCGCTGGTCGTGGTGTAAAGACGCGCACCGATTGCCAGCTCATCCATCCGCATGGTCGCGCGAGTGCGGCCGCGTTGATCCTCCGGCGTGCCGTCGAGGTAAAGGCGAGTCCCACTTGCTCCGCTCGCGCTGACCAGACTGAAGAGGTGAAACGTCCCAAAATCGAGCTGCGTGTTGAGCAGGTTGGATTCGCCGGTAAAGCCCGCGCCTTCCGCATTCAGCCGCGAGAAGGTCGGCGTTTCTTGCTTTCCCAGATCAAGGTTCAAGCCGGTGCGCCAGTCGTTCTGTCCGGTCTGCGTCCACGAAATGAATCCGCGGTAATCGCCCGGATTCGCGCGAGGCGCAGCGACCACAAACACGGTCGCGTTCTCGAAGGACGCAGCGAGACCAGTGGCGCCGAGCCAGTCGTCTTTGCCGTCGAACCGCACGGACGCCCCGCCTGGTGTTTGCTGCCAGCTCGGCTGCGCCGTCGGCGCGGTTTGACGGACGTCGTGCGCCTTGCCGGAACCGTCGAGCCAGACTTCGACCGTCTTGGCCAGCGGCGGAAGGGCCCGGGCCGTCCGGCCGGCGGGTTGTCGTTCGGCATCGAGCCAAAGCTCCAGGCCGTCGATGACCGGCAGCTTCTCGTCCGCCCAAGGCTCCACGGCGGACGCGAGTGGAAGGAAGGCGAGCAGCGCGGCGAAGACGGTTCTCATGGGGGGATGCGGAGCGTGACCCGGAGCGCGGGAGAAAAACAA
>JAQGOK010000127.1 GCA_028293645.1 Chthoniobacter sp. | reverse complement strand
ACAGCCAAGGTCTCCTAGAGCGGATCGGCCGCGCGTGGAAGCGGCGCGCGATGATCGAGCGCAGAGCGACGACGTGAAACTGAACGTTGACGGCGGCGCCATTGCCGTGGCAGTCGGCGGGCCGGCCAGACGCGCATGCGGGTATAGCTCAATGGTAGAGCACTAGCCTTCCAAGCTTGTGACGAGGGTTCGATTCCCTCTACCCGCTCCAGCCCACTTCTTCAGATCACGCCCGCTCAGGTTAAAATTCGCGCGACAGCCCAAACTCCACGCGTGTTCGATCATATCGGTAGAGATCGAGCGTGGACCAATTCTCCGTACGGACCAGTCGCACAAGGGGCGAGAGCCCGCGAAAACTCCAGCTGCGGAACAAAGCGCCCACGGTGAGGTCCAGTCGTGTTTCATTGCGCACCTGTGGAAATAGAAACTGTCGCGCATCCATGCGCAGGATGCTCACATCGATCTGGCCGAAGACGATCTGCCGCCCAATTGCCTGCGCAAGCAGAGCGCCCGCTCGTCCCGACCAGGAAGCGAAAGCTTCCTCCCGCGCCGATTGTCGGGACATTCCCATGGTGGATCGTACGGACAGGCGCGGGGTGACAGCCTTCTCGAGGCCCACACTGGCGTCGTAGAGTATTCCGTCCTGTTCCGGTTGGCTAGGGTAGTCCATCTTCAGGGCGGTCGCATCGACTTCGACTTGCGTTCGGCCGTCGAGGGGGCGAAGCCAGTTTACCGTCGCGCCCCATCCGTTCGAATAGGTATGACCGCCGTACCGCCGGTGGTTGATCACCGCCGCTGGCCGCCACCTGCCGGAACTCGAAGCAATTTCCGGTCCGGTGGCGAACGACACTATGATATCGTTGAACCGGCTCCTACGGTAAATGTCACCCCGTCCTGAAAGCCGGGCGAGCATAGGAACATCCAACACAGGGCCGCGGGCGAAGGCCTGGGCGGAGATGGCTGCTCCGACGCCGGACTGGCCGCGGGCGTCTTCGGAGAGAGAGAAAGGCGCGATCACCGTATCGACCGTGCGGTTGCGAGTGCTCCGATTGATATTGGTATCGGGAGCGAGCGCGACCTCGATCGATCCGCCGAAGGGTCTACGCGATCGGAGCGCCAATGACAGCTGATCGACGAGACGTGATACGTCGTCGGGAAGGCCCGCTGCCGAAGCCCTTCGCAACTCCCGCCGCGCACCGACTTCATCACCCTGTCCTGCGAGCAGTCTCGCAAGGTCCAGTCGAACCCGGCCGGCATTGGACTTTTCGGCGAGCAGGGCCCGATAAGCCTCTATCGCGCCCGCGATGTCTCCCCTGCGCTCGCGCAACTGGCCCAGCCGGAACCTCGCCTCGGCCCGTGCTTCCGGATCGGGGTCGTGCGTTACGGCCAGCAGGATGGTCTCGGCGTCCTGTGCCGCTCCGGTTCGCTCCAGATTGGCAGCTGCTTCGAGCAGCTGTGGAGCGGTCAGATTCGTGAAGCAGATTTTGTCTTCAGGACAAGGCGGGTTCGAAGGCGCGACAACCGCAATGGCAACGGACAGGAGTAGCACCGGCTAGTTTTTCTTGCCTACCAGCGCTCCCTGACCCGTTCCCGCTCCGGCACCACCGCCGAACGCGAAAACCCCACCAATCTCCGCTGCCGCAGGCCCGTAGAAGAAGCCGCTGAGGCTCACAACATAGGGACCGAAGACCAGACCGGCGGATTGGAATGAGGCGGTTGCCGTATCAATAGAGCCGGGTCCGGAGAAGCGACCGAAGGAAAGCGTGCTGCCGTTCAGGATGTGTGTGCCAACCGGGACGATAGTGTAGCTGATCTTGGATGTATCGAAGTCCGCGCTGAAAGCGCTGGAGCCACTGAGTGCATACACACCCGATGAATTGACAAACTGCCCATCGATCAGAGTGTTGTAGGTCGCTGAACCTGAACGCGGGAGGTCGCTTGCAGCCGTTCGGACGCCGAACGCGAAAAATGCCGACACGACCTCCAGGTTAGTGCCCCGGTCGGTCATTGACTGGTACGCGCCATAGCTAGTGTAGGTCAGAGCCAGCTTGGTATTCGCCGGTCCAGGATTGAAGAGAACGAAATCTTCTGTCGTGGCCCCACTTACGCGCGCATATGTGCTCAATACGGCGTTGGAACTCCCGGCATCCCTTTGCATCTCGTTGAAGGAGGGAGCGGTGGCCGAGGACCCAAGACGAAGCGAATAGCCTCTAGTAGCAGCGTCGTAGCGAACGTCGGTGTTGGCCAGCGTGTAGCCCTGGGTGCCGTCGCTCTTAACCGTGGCAGCGCCAGAACCCTTGGCCACAGTGAAATTGAGGACGGTAGCGGTGGCGTCGAAAAGATCGTCCACCTTCAAATCGGTGAGAGAAGCGTTCCGCTGCTGCGGAGGTGGCGCCGGGATCGGATTGACGGCACTCGAACTCCCGCCGCCGCCGCCGCAGCCACTGAGCAGCGCAATCATCATCGCGCAAATGAATGAATAGAAACGCATGGCCATTCCTTGGAGAAGCTGCACGTGACGAGGAACCGGGGACCGCTAACGGACTGCGGCCCCGCTACCGATTCAGAGCTTTTGAGAAGTCCCCCGATAAGCGAATGCCGTAGGTAGCGGTGCGGCGGCTTGATTGTCCAGTTGAATCATGTCGTTAGGACGCGAAAGGGTGGAGCTTAGCCGAGTGCCCTTTGAGCTTGTCGATCACGGCTTAGTTCTCCGCGTCGGTGACGTTGGCAAGATACTTCGCAAAGAACTTGCAGTCCTTTCCAGCGCGCAACCGGCTCAGCCGGCCCAACAAGCCACCTCCGTTTGAGCGGCCCTGTCAAAGCGGAAGGCCGACATAATTTTCGGCGATGGCCATGCGCATCGCCTCCGAGGCCGCGATATAGTCGAGCTCCGCCATCTGAATGCGGCGGTCGAACGTGGTGGTGTCGGGGAAGCGGTGCATCAGCATCGTCAATTGCCAGCTGAACCGTTCCGCCTTCCAGACCCGCGCGAGCGCGCGCCCGCTGTAGCCTGCGATCGCGTCATGGTCGTTCGCCTTGAAATAAGCGATCAAGGCGCTGGAGAGATAGATGACGTCCGAGGCGGCGAGGTTGAGGCCCTTGGCGCCGGTCGGAGGTACGATATGGGCCGCGTCGCCGGCGAGCATCA
>JAQGOK010000120.1 GCA_028293645.1 Chthoniobacter sp. | reverse complement strand
TTGCTGGTCAAAAGCATTGCGCAGATTTTTCACCTCGAGTTTCGGCGGATCCAGTTCACGCCCGACTTGATGCCGACGGACATTACCGGCGTCGAAATCCTGCAGGAAACGGACGCCGGCCGTGGGCTCGTTTTTGTGCCAGGTCCGATCTTCGGCAACATGGTGCTCGCGGATGAAATCAACCGGACTCCGCCAAAGACCCAGGCCGCACTGCTCGAGGCGATGCAGGAGCATCAAGTCACCGCGAGCGGTCGGCGCTACGCGTTGCCCGAACCGTTCTTTGTGCTCGCGACGCAAAACCCGATCGAGATGGAAGGGACCTATCCGCTGCCGGAAGCGCAGCTCGATCGGTTCATGTTCAACGTGGTCATCGATTACCTGCCCGAAGACGACGAGGTCGCGGTCATTCAGCGGACCACTTCGCTGACGCGCGAAGCCATCGAGCCGCTTTTTACCGGCGAGGACGTGCTCGGATTTCACGACCTCGTGCGCAAAGTGCCGATCGCGGAAGACCTCGTCCGCTTCGCCGTGCGGCTCGCCGCCGCTTCGCGACCGCGCCAGAAGGGAACGCCGGATTTCGTGACCAACTGGGTGAACTGGGGCGCCGGGACGCGCGCCGCGCAATTCCTGACGCTCGGCGCGAAAGCGCGCGCGCTGCTGCAAGGCCGTTCGCACGTCACCAAGGAAGACATCACTGCTCTTGCGGCGCCGGTGCTGCGTCACCGCATCCTGGTCAACTACCGCGCGGAAGCCGAGGGGATCACCGTCGGGAATGTCATCGAGCGCCTGCTCGCACACGTAAAGTAGGCCCTGGTCGTGGCTGCATCACACCTCGCAGCGCTGCCGAAAGCGTAAGAATCCATGGCAGCCTCGGCTTCTTTTCTCGATCCCGCGGCGCTGATGGCGATCCGCAATCTGGAGCTGCGGGCGCGGACAGTGGTCGAAGGGTTCTGGCACGGATTGCATCGCAGCCCATATCACGGGTTCAGCGTCGAGTTCACCGAGTATCGCCCGTATTCGATTGGCGACGATCCGCGTCACCTGGATTGGAAGCTCGTTGGGCGGACGGACCGGTATTACATCAAGAAGTTCGAGGACGAGACGAACCTCCGCTGTCAGTTGCTGATCGATGGCAGCCGCTCAATGACCTTTGGTTCGCGCGGTTATACGAAGGCTGAATACGCGCACACTTTTGCCGCGACGCTCGCGCATTTCCTCGATCAACAAGGCGACGCGGTCGGATTGCTGACCTTTGACGAAGAGGTGCGCGAATACCTGCCACCGCGGCATCGGCCCGGGCATCTGCGGCAGTTGATGCTGGCGCTGGAGAAGCCGGCCGGCGGGCAGACCACGGATTTGATCAAGCCGCTGCGCCGGATGGCGGAGCTGATGCGCCGACGCGGAATGATCGTGCTCGTGAGCGATCTGCTCGCGCCGCTCGCGACGTTGGAGACGAGCCTCGCGTTGCTCACCGCCAGCGGGCACGAGGTGCTCGTTTTTCAACTGCTCGATCCCGCGGAGGTGAGCTTCACTTTCGATGCGCCGGCCCGCTTCGTGGACCTCGAGACCGGGCGCGACATCTTCCTCGAACCAGCGCTTGCTCGCGCGGAGTATCAGCGGCGGCTCGAGGCGCACACCGCCGAAGTTCGCGCTGTGTGCGAACGCCTGGGAGTGACGCTCCAACGCCTCACCAGTGATCAACCGCTGGAACTCGCGCTCTTCGACTTCCTCAAAGTCCGCGCCAGTCGCGGCAAGCTGGCGCGGCGGAGGACCGCGGCGTGACGGGGGGGCATTTGCGCTGGCGCCGCTTCCACTCTGAAGTGATATAAGCGGCGCGCCATGATCACGATCTCCGGCCTTCGAGAGCACCTCGCGGCGACACCGTTCGAGCCGTTTCGGATCTTCCCAAGTGACGGCTCGCACCACGACGTGCCCCATCCGGAATTTGCATGGGTAATCGGCAACCGAATGCTCGTCGCGAAGATTGTCCCGGAACGAGGACCAGAAGACCCGGCGATCAAGGAATTGTCGGTGCCCCATGTGACCGGCCTGGAGCCTCTGCCCAAAACGAAGCGCCGGAGATCGCTGAAAAAGTGACCGCGCGCGGGGAAGCCAACGGTAACTCTCGCCCGGCATGAGCTTCCTCGCACCGCTGTTTCTTCTCGGCGCGTTGGCGGTCCTCGGACCGATCGCGTTTCATCTAATCCGACGCACGACGCGGGAGGTCACGCCGTTCAGCACGCTGATGTTTCTGCAGCCGACGCCGCCACGCGTCACGAAGCGGAGCCGCCTGGAAAACATCTGGCTGCTCCTGCTGCGTTGCCTGGCGATCGCCCTGCTCGCGCTCGGTTTCGCCCGCCCTTTTTTGCAGAGCAAGGCCACGTCTGCCACCGCGGCCGGCGGCACGGGAAAACGCACGGTGATCCTTCTCGATACGAGCGCCAGCATGCGGCGTGAGGAGCTGGCAAGCACAGCGCGGGAGAAGGTGGAGGAGTTGCTGCGCAATGCCGGGCCGGATGATCAGGTGGCGGTGGTCGCGTTCGATCGCAGCGTGCGGCCGGTGATCAGTTTTGAGGAGTGGAAGACTCTCGGTCCTGGCGAGCGCGCCGCGGTCGCCGGCCAGCGGCTTGCGGGCGTCATGCCGACCTGGGAAGGCACGCACCTGGATACCGCCTTGTTGCATGCGGCGAGTCTGCTCGATACCCCCGGCGACGATCTGCCGCATCCCCGCGAGATCGTGATCGTCTCAGACCTTCAGGAAGGCAGTCGGGTTGACGGCGTGCAAGGCTACGAATGGCCGCGCAGTATTCAGGTGACGTTGCAAACCGTGCAGGCAAAGCAGGAACAAAACGCCGGCATTCAATGGATCGTTGAGAGCGAGGAGACGGAGAATTCGGGAAGCGGAGAAGCGTCCGTGCGCCTGCGGATTTCCAGCGCCAGCGAAGCGATGCGCGAACCGCTCGCCGTGCAGTGGGCGGAGACAAAGCCCGGAGAGGCCGCGGCGAAACTCAGCGTCACGATCACCAGCGGACGCAGCCAGACGGTGCGCGCGCCGAAGCCGCCGGATGCCACTGCCACAAAGCTTACCTTCAGCGGAGACCAGGCCGATTTCGACAACACGGTTTACGTGCTGCCGCCGGAGACCGCGCAGATTCCGGTGCTCTTCCTCGGCACCGACCCCGCCGAGGATCCACGCGGCTCGCTCTACTATTTGCGCCGAGGTTTTCCGACGACCCGGCAGCAGCGTGTGGAAATCGTCGCGCACGCCGGGAATGCACCGGTGCCCGGTTTTCAGCTGCAGCAGGCGCAGCTTTTGGTGCTCGGGGAGGAGCCTGTGGAGACCTCCATTGCGGCCGCACGGCAGTTTGCACGCGAAGGGCGCATCGTGGTGGCACCCCTCACTTCCGTGACGAGCGCGCAGACCGTCGCGCGGCTGTTTGACTTGCCGCAGCTTCCCGCGGCGGAAGCGAAGGTGAAGGATTACGCGTTGCTCGGGCAGATCGATTTTCAGCATCCGCTCTTCGCCGCATTTGCCGATCCACGTTTCAGCGACTTCACGAAGATCCACTTTTGGAAACATCGGCAACTCGACACCGCTCCCCTGCCCGGCGCGCGGATCATCGCCCGCTTCGACAGCGGTGATCCAGCGATCGTGCAGGCGCCGCTGGGCAAAGGGAGTGTGGTCATTTTCACGAGCAGCTGGCGCACGAGCGACAGCCAGCTCGCGCTCTCATCGAAGTTCGTTCCCCTGCTCCATGCTCTCCTTGAGCAGAGCCGGAATCTGCCTGTGCAAAAGGCGCAGTATTTCGTCGGCGATGAGGTGCCGCTGCCGAGCGCGGCGCAGCCGTTCCGGATTCGCAAACCGGATGGCAGCGAAGTCGATGCGGCGGCCGAATCCAAGTTCGCCGGCACCGACCAGCCCGGCGTTTATGCGATCACGCCCGGCACGCAGCGTTTCGTCGTGAATCTCGCACCGGAAGAAAGCCGCACCGCGCCGCTCGCTGCGCAACGGTTCATCGCGCTCGGGGTTCCGCTAACGAATGCCACCGCGAACCTGCCCGCCGTCACACCGGAAGCAGGCGCGCGCATCCAGGCCGCGGAACTCGAGAACCGCCAAAAAGTCTGGCGCTGGTTGATTGTCACCGCACTCGCCGCTCTCTTGCTCGAAACCATCCTCGCGGGAAGACTCTCCCGCACCATCGGCCGCCCAGCCACCGCGCAGACATGATCACTCCGCTGCTCAAACATTCTCTCGAGCCCATCGTCGCGCGACAGCGCCTGCTCCGCACCTTGCGTTGGACGGCGCTCTCGATCCTGGCTTGCGCGGCGCTCGCGGCGCTCGGGGCTGCTCCGGTCGCCATTGTGCTGCTCACGCTGGCGGCGCTTTGGATGGGCAAGCGCGCGGCCGCAAACTGGGAGCCGGACTATCGCGGAATCGCGCGGCAGGTCGAAGCCCGGCATCCCGAGTTGCACGCGCTCCTGCTCACGGCGGTCGAACAGCAGCCGGATGTCGCGACCGGCAAACTCGGCTTTCTCCAGCAACGCGTGCTTTCGGAAGCGGCCGCACAAGCGCGCAAGCAGCAGTGGGTGAAGACCGTCCCGGGCTGGACCGTCTTCGCGCACAGCGTGGCATTGCTTGCCGCCTTCGCCGTGCTCGGCTGGACGGTATTCCGCCCGCAGTCCGTCGCCGCTCCCATTGCGCAACGCGAAGCGGCGCCGCCCGCGTTGCCCGAAGGCGTGGAAGTCACGCCCGGCGATGTTTCGATCGAGCGCGGGTCCGGTTTGGTCGTGCTCGCCACCTTTGGTCCGGACGTTCCGTCGGAGGCGACGCTTGTCCTCCACTCGGAGAAGGAGCCGGAGCGGCGCGTTCCCCTGGCCAAAAACCTCGACGATCCGGTGTTCGGCGGCGGGCTCGCCGAAGTCGATAGCGCGCTCACTTACCGGATCGAGTACGCCGGGAAAACGACGCGCGACTTCCAGGTCGAGGTCTTCGAATACCCTCGTCTGGAACGCGCGGATGCGACGCTGCATTTCCCGGAATACACAAAGCTGGCGGACAAGCAGGTGCCTGACACGCGCCGTGTCAGCGCGGTGGAAGGAACGAAACTCGATCTTGGTTTTCAGCTCAACAAGCCGGTGAAGACAGCAAAGCTCGTGGCGAAGGATGGCACCGAACTGCCTCTGACCATCGAGGCCGATCAGCCCACGGCAGCCCTCAGCGCTTTCCCAGTCGCGAAGAGTCAGAGCTATGAGTTGCAGCTCGTGGATCACGACGGACGGACCAGCAAGGTGCCGGCGCAGATCTTGATCGAGGTGCTGCCGAATCGACGCCCCGAGCTGAAGTTTGTGACTCCGAAAGGCGATCAGCGCCTCTCCCCTCTCGAGGAAGTCGCCTTTCGCGCCGAAGCTTGGGACGACTTCGGCCTCGCCAGGTACGGCCTGACTTTCAACGTCGCGGGTCGGGGCGAGCAGCAGGTCGAACTCGGCACGGTTTCGGGGGCCGATGAGCGGCGCGCCGAGACGCATCTGCTCAAGCTCGAGGAACTCGGCGTGAAGCCGGATGAGCTCGTCTCGTGGTTCCTGTGGGCGGAAGACACCGGACCGGACGGCAAACCACGCCGCACCGCGACGGATATGTTCTTCGGCGAAGTGCGTCCCTTCGAAGAGATCTTCCGGCCCGGCGATTCCCAAGAGAGCGAGCAGCAACAACAGCAGCAAGCCGGCGGCGCCGCGCGTGAAGTGACCAAGCTCGCCGAGCTGCAAAAGCAGGTGATCAGCGCCACCTGGAATCTGAAGCGTGCGGAAGACGGCGCAGCAGAGTCCCCAACCAGCAAGTATTTGAAAGACGTTCCGGTGGTCCGCGACTCCCAAAGCGACGCGTTGAAAATGGCGACGGCGCTGGCGGAAAAAGCCGAGGATCCGAAAGGGAAAGCGTTGATAGCAGACGTCACCACCGAAATGGAGGCTGCAGTCGGGCATCTCACCGAGGCGGTGGAAAAAACCGAACCGCTGCCACAGGCGTTGGCGTCCGAGCAGGCCGCTTACAACGCGTTGCTCAAACTGGCTGCGCACACCTTCCGAGTTTCGCGCCAACAGAACAGCAACAGCTCGAGCCAGGCCGCGCAACGCAATCAGCAGCAGCTCGATGAGCTGGATCTGAAGGAAGAGAAGCAGCGTTACGAAACCAAGAGCCAGGCTGCGCCGGAGCAGAACGAACAACAGCGCGAGCAACTGGCAGTGCTCAACCGTCTGAAGGAACTGGCACAGCGGCAGGAGGACATCAACGAGCGGCTCCAGGAATTGCAGACCGCGCTGCAAGCGGCGCAATCGGAGAAGGAGAAGGAGGAGATCAAACGGCAGCTGAAGCGCCTGCGCGAAGAGGAGCAGCAGTTGCTGGCTGACCTCGACGAGACGCGGCAGAAGATGGAGCAATCGCCGCAACAGGCGCAGCTCGCCGAAGAGCGCCGCAAGCTGGAAGAGACGCGCGGCGAAGCACAGAAAGCCGCGGAGTCGCTGGAGAAAGGGGAGGCTTCGCAGGCGCTCGCGAGCGGCACGCGCGCGGCGAAGAACCTGCAGGAAATGCGCGATGCTTTCCGCAAGAAGACCAGCGGCCAGTTCAACGACGAGATGCGAGAGATGCGCACGGAAGCGCGGGAGATCGCGCAAAATCAGCAGGAGATCGCAGACAAGCTCAATGCGGAGTCGGCGAAGCCAGAACGCAAGACGCTGAGCGGCGACAGCACGCGCGAACAGCTTGCACAGCAAATCGAAAAACAACGCGGTGCGCTCGGCAACATCACCGAAGAGATGAAGCGCATCAGCGAACAAGCCGAAGCGGCGGAACCGTTGTTGGCGAAGGAGCTTTACGAGACGTTGCGGAAAACGTCTCAAGCCGACACGAGCCGGAAGCTGGAAATGACCCAGCAACTCGCGGAGCGCGGCTACGGTTCGCAGGCGCAAAAGTTCGAAGAAAAAGTGCGGGAGGAAATCGACGAGTTGAAGAGCGGCGTGGAACGCGCCGCGGAGAGCGTTCTGGGCGATGAAGCCGAAGCGTTGCGACAGGCGCGTGCGGAGCTGGATGCGCTGTCCGAGCAGCTCAACCGCGAACTTGCGCAGGCCCGTCCTGACCTGGCGAACGCCGGCCAAACGCCGGGCCGGAACGCCAAGGAAGGCGGGGCGGAGAGTGGCGAGCCGGGCAAAGGCGAACCAGCGCAACCCGGTGAGCAGGGTGAACCCGGCACGCAATCGGGAGCCGCTCCCGGCGGAGATCCAACCCGTCAGAGGACAGCCGGCAACCGCCAGGCGAACGGCGAGCAATCAGCCGACGCGCGGGGGAATCGCGAACCTCAAGGCAATCAGCCCGGGAAGGGGCAGCAATCTCAGCCCGGCAACGAAGGTCAGCAGCCCGGTTCACAGCCTGGGCAAACCGAAGGCGAAGCGCGCACGGCGCAGCAAGGCCAGCAAGGCCAGCAGGGGCAGGAAGGTTCGTCGCAAACGGCTCAACAGTCCGGCCAGGGCGGCCAAAACGGCTCGCAAGGACAGCAGCCCGGAAGGACGGCTCAGAACCGTTCCTCACCAGGTGGACAAGGCGGCGAGGGTAATGCTGACGCCAACCGCCAAACGGATTCGGCTCAGCGCGGTGAAGGCGGCCTTCGTCGTTCGCTCCGGGATGTGGCGCAAACGCCGCGTGGCCAGACGGGGACGCGGGGCGGCCGGAACGAGGGTGGCGGGAACGAGGGCGGCTCATTCACCGAAGGCGGCTCTGAACGCGAGCAGGTCGGGCCTTTGACGGGAGAGGATTTCACCCGCTGGGCAGATCGGCTGCGGAATGTGGAAGAGATGGTGGATGACCCAGGCCTGCGTGCCGAGGTCGCCCGGGTGCGGGAAGTCGCGAAGGGCATTCGCGGGGAGTTCAAGCGCCACAGCGTTCCGCCAAACTGGGAAATTGTGAAAACGCAGATCAGCACTCCGCTTGCCGAGTTGCGCAACCGGCTCACGGAAGAACTCGCGCGCAGGGAGTCGAAAGAAAACCTCGTTCCGATCGATCGCGATCCCGTGCCGGCGAAGTACGCCGAACGGGTCCGGCGTTATTATGAGGAACTGGGACGCAGCGGAAAATGATCGCGCCTTTCCGCAAGCACGGGTTTCGTTTGGAAGCTGATTGATGGCCGGCGGCGCGCTTTTTTTCGCAGGCAGGGAGTGGATCACGCCCGCAGCGATCACCTTCGGCGCAGCCTGTCTGCTGATTGGATGGTCTTACGCGCGCACCTCCGCGCCACGCGGCCTGAAGATCCTTTGCGCGGCGCTGAAGCTCGTCGGTTTCGCCACCCTGCTCGCCTGCCTGTTGGAACCGATGTGGAGTGATCAACGGTCCAAGCCCGGCGCAAACCTGCTGGCGATCGTGGCGGATAACAGTTTGAGCATGCAACTGCGCGGGCGCGGCGAAACGGAGTCGCGCGGCGAAGCGCTCCAGAGCGCGATCAACGGCCCCGTCGCCTGGCGCGAGAAGCTGGCCGAGAGCTTTGGCGTCCGCAATTACCTCGCCGATTCGAACCTCCAGCCGACGCAGGATTTCCGCGAGCTGGACTTTACCGGTCGCACGTCAGCGATCGCCACTTCGCTCAAGGCGCTCGCGGAACGTTATCGGGGACAGCCGCTCGCCGGCATCGTCTTGCTGACCGACGGCGTCGCGTCGGACGCGGAGGCGCTCGATTTGGAAGGACTGCCGCCGGTTTATCCAATCGTCCTCGGCAGTGATCAGGCGCCGCGAGATCTCGCGGTTTCGAATACTGCCGTCAGCCAGAGCGCGTTTGAGGACGCGCCCGTGATGGTGCAAGCCGACGTGGCGGTCATCGGCGCTCCCGGCGAAGACGTGGTCGCGCAGCTTTTCGTGATCGACTCCGCCAGGCCGGATGCAGCAGCAAAGCCGGTCCTGGAGCAAACGCTGACCACCCCGCGTGACGGCGAGAAGCTCACGTTCCGCTTCCAACTTCGCCCGGAAAAAACCGGCGTGCTCTTCTACCGCGTCCGGGTCGGATTGAAGAGTGAGACCGATCCGGCAACGAGCACGGAAGCAACGCTCGTGAACAACGAGACGATCGTCACCGTGGATCGCGGCGCGGAAAAACAGCGCGTGCTCTACGTCGGCGGACGTCCCAATTGGGAATACAAATTCCTGCAGCGAGCGGTTGCGGAGGACCTGCAAACGGAGCTGGTGGGGCTGATTCGCGTGGCGAAACGGGAGGCGAAGTTTGAGTTCCGCGGCCGCGCTGGTGAATCGAGCAATCCCCTCTTCCGAGGGTTTGGCAATCAATCCGGCGAAGAGGTGGAACGGTATGACCAGCCGGTGCTGATTCGGCTGAATACCCGTGATGAGTTCGAGCTGCGCGCGGGATTCCCAAAGCTGCCGGAAGACTTGTTCCAGTACCGGGCGGTGATCCTCGACGATCTGGAAGCGGAGTTTTTCACCGCCGAGCAGATGACTTTGCTTCAACGTTTCGTCAGTGAACGCGGTGGCGGGCTGCTCATGCTCGGTGGTGCCGAATCGTTCGGGGACGGGAAGTTCCAACGAACCCCGATTGGAGAAATGCTGCCGGCCTATCTCGATGGTGCCGAGCCTGCGACGGCCGGAGCGCCGCTGCGCCTGGCGCTGACGCGCGAAGGTTGGCTCCAGCCTTGGGCGCGCTTGCGGAGCAATGAGCCGGAAGAGAGCCGCCGGCTCGGCGAGGCACCGCCATTCGAAATCCTCAACCGCGTGCGTGAAAGCAAACCGGCCGCCATGGTGGTCGCGACGGTCACCGATGGCCGGACCGATTTCCCGGCGCTGATCACGCAACGTTTCGGCCGTGGCCGGACGGCAGCGCTGTTGGTTGGCGATTTTTGGCAGAGCGGGCTGGGTGATGAAGCGCGCCAAAAGGATCTTGGAAAGGCGTGGCGCCAGATGGTGCGCTGGCTGGTGGCGGACGTGCCGGAGCCGATCGAAATCCGCGTCACCCCGCAGCAGGATGGCGAAAGCGTGCGGCTCCAGGTCCGGGTGCGCGACCCAAACTTCGAGCCGTTGGAGAACGCGGGTGTCGTCCTGAAAGTGCAGCCGGTTGGCACTGCTGAGCCGCTCACGCTGAACACGGAGCCATCTGCGAGTGAGCCGGGAGTTTACGAGGCCAGCTACGTGCCACGGGCCAGCGGCGGCTTCAAAGCGGAAGCGACGATCACCGATGAGCAAGGCGCCGCCTTCGGAGTCGCTCAATCCGGCTGGACGACCGACCTCGCGGCGGCGGAGTTCCGTTCGCTGGTGCCGAACCGAGCCTTGATGCAAACGATCGCAAACAAGACCGGTGGCGAAGTGATCACCGTCGGTGGCCTCGAGGCCTTTGCACGCACGCTGCCGGCGAAACGCGCGCCAATCACGGAGACTTTCACCAAACCGCTCTGGCATACGCCCGCCGTGCTGCTCTTTGCGCTCGCCTGCTTCGTCAGCGAGTGGGGCATCCGGCGCTGGAAAGGACTCTCGTGAACCGGCTTCTGCTCCTCGCGATCTTTGCAACGGCCTCGCTTTCGGCGGCTCGGTGCTTTGCGGAAGGGGAAGCGTCGGCACTGATCATCGCGGGCGCCGGCGGCACCGACGAATACGCCGGAACTTTCGAAGGCTGGGCAGCGACCTGGCAGGAGGCGTGCGCCACAGGCGGTGTCCGTGCGACCGTCGTCACCGCGGCGCAGGACGGCAAAGAGTCGCTGGCGCGCGTCCGGGCGGTGCTGGATTCGGAACCAAAAGACGGCGCGGAGCTCTGGCTCGTGCTGCTCGGTCACGGCACTTTTGATGGTCGCGATGGGAAGCTGAATCTCGCGGGCGACGACCTGCCGGCGAGCGAGATCGTCGAACGATTGAAAGCGTTCAAACGTCCGGTCGTGATTGTGTGCGGCTTCTCGGCCAGCGGTGCCTTCCTCAAGCCACTCTCCGCGCCGGGACGGGTGATCGTCACCGCGACGCGGAGTGGGAGAGAGGATAACTTCGCGCGCTTCGGGGGTGCCTTCTCCGAAGCCATTGGCGATACATCCGCCGATCTCGACAAGGACGGTCAAACCTCGGTCCTGGAAGCGTGGCTCTGGGCGGCGAACAAGGTGAACACGTTCTACCAAAGCGAGGGGCGGCTCGCCACGGAACATGCGTTGCTGGACGACAATGGCGATGGACTCGGGACGCCGCCGGATTGGTTCAAGGGCGTGCGGCCGGTCAAAAAAGCGAAAGACGGAACGGCTCCAGACGGCCTGCGCGCCAATCAACTGCATCTCATCCGCAGCCGGGCCGATCGTGGATTGCCTCCGGAGATTGAGGCGGAGCGAAACGGCCTTGAATTGGAACTCGCGCGGCTCCGCGAAACGAAA
>JAQGOK010000117.1 GCA_028293645.1 Chthoniobacter sp. | reverse complement strand
GCGCTGCTCACGGTTCTCCCGGAGAGCGTTGAGGCCGCTCAGGAAGCGATCGCCGGCGCTGTGGACAAAGTGATCTTCACCGGATCATCCGGGACCGGGCGCGCTGTGCTCGCCGATCTTGCGATGTCGAACACGCCCGCGGTGATGGAGCATTCGGGCGAAGACGTGGAGCTCGGTTTGGCCGACGCGGATCTCGACCGGGTGGTGCGGGCGATGCGTTTCGGCGCGCGGCTGACTGGCGGCGAAACGTGCATCGCTCCTCGGCGAATCGTCGTTGTCACATCCGTCGTGCATCAGCTTCGCGCGCGCTTGCTCGAGGGGAACCTCGAGCTGCCGATCGACTGCGTGCAGGACGAACGAGAGGCGGTGGAGCGGGTGAACGCGGGCCGTTTCGGACTGGGCGTATCGATCTTCTCCGCAGATTCATCCCGCGCTCGGTTGCTGGCAGCACGCATTCGGAGCGGGTTCGTCTTGATCAACGATTTGATCGTACCGACCGCTGATCCGCGCATGCCGTTCGGCGGTGTGAAGGCGAGCGGCTTCGGCGTCACGCGCGGTGAGGAAGGGCTTTTGGAAATGACCTTCCCTCACGTTGTCGCCATCCGCCGCGGGCGCTCGCATCCGCATTTCGAAGAGTCAGCGAGCGGCGATGCGCAGCTCTTCGCCTCTTACATTCGCGTCGCGCACGGCAGACGGCGCGCACTGAGCAGGTCCGTTGCAAAGCTGCTTCGCGCCCTCCTTGCGGCAGCGAAATTCAGAAAGAAGAAAACATGAAACGAGTAGGTATCATCGGCGGTGGCCTCGGCGGGCTGGCCTCGGCATGCGTGCTGGCGGCACGCGGGCACGAAGTCATCCTTTTCGAGCGCAACGAGTGGCTCGGTGGCAAAGCAGCGGTGCTCGAAAGCCACGGCTTCCGCTTCGACATGGGGCCGACGATCCTGACTCTGCCCCAGGTTCTCGAGCGGATCTTCGCAGAAGCCGGGAAGGATCTCGCCAGCGAGCTCGATGTTGTCCGACTCGATCCGCAATGGCGCTCGTTCTTTGGCGACGGCTCAACGCTCGATCTCCTCTCCGATCTACCTTCTATGGAGCGGGAACTGGCTGCCTTTGCGCCGGACGGACAAACGGCCGCGGGTTACCGACGCTTCCTCGAGCTCTCGGAGCGCCTGCATCGCATCTCGGACGATTACTTCTTTTGGCGGCCGGTCGGCGGGTTGCGCGACATGTTCAATGCACGCGAGACTTTCCAGCAGAGCGTGCTCGGCGACGTGCTCGCGATGCAGCCGGGACGCACGGTTGCGGGGGTGGTGCGGAGTCACATCAGCGATCCGCGGGTTGCGCAGATGGTCGATCATTTTACGCAATATGTCGGCTCCGCGCCGGATGCCTCGCCAGCCGTGCTCTGCGGTATCGCGCACATGCAAACGCGTGAAGGGATCTGGTATCCACGTGGTGGCACGCGCGCCGTGCCTGTCGCTCTCACTCGGTTGGCCGAATCGCTCGGCGTCGAGCTGCGGTGCAATGCCGGCGTGGATCGAATTGTGACCTCGAATGGCGCGGTCACAGGCGTGCGGCTTGAAGGGGGAACCATCATCGAGCTGGATGCGGTCGTCTCGAATTGCGATTCGGTGCGCACTCATCGCGAGCTGCTCGACGGCGCACCGCGGCGGGCTTTCGCGCGTCGGCGAAAGTATGAGCCGGCGTGTTCGGGCGTGGTGCTCTACCTCGGTCTTCGGCAGCGCTACGATCATCTGCTTCATCACAATTTCGTCTTCTCGCGCGATCCGGAGGAGGAGTTCCACTCGATCTACCGGCGTGGCGAACCCGCCGCGGACCCGAGCTGCTATGTCTGTGCGCCCTCCGGCACGGAACCCGCCGTTGCCCCTCCCGGAGGCGAAGCGCTCTATGTGCTCGTCCACACGCCATATCTCCGGCCCGGTCAGGATTGGAACGAGATGCTCCCCGGTTATCGGCAGGTGATCCTCGACAAGCTCAAGCGCACGGCCGGCATGGAGGACATCGAATCACGCATCGTTTTCGAACAGGCGCTCACGCCGCAGGACATTCACGACCGCTACCACGTGCTCGATGGCGCGATTTACGGCCTCGCGAGCCACGGCCGTTTTCTCGGCGCATTCAAACCCGGCAATCGCAGTCCCGACGTGCGGGGCCTCTACCTCGCCGGCGGCGCAGCGCATCCGGGGCCCGGCATGCCGATGGTGTTGATGTCCGGCTGGATTGCGGCCGATGCCCTGGATCAAGACGCGGCGCGGGAGCCCGCAGCGCATCCGCGCGAAGCCGAGTTGGTGTGATGAAAGCCGGTGCCATGAGATCGCTCGGTGGCGTTGCTCCGAGCATGTCTCCGTTTCTGGTCCGGCTCTTCGCCACCTACTCCCGCGGCTATTTGCGGCGGCGGTTCCATTCCATTCGCATCCTGAAAACCGGTCTCCCGCCGTCGTTGGAATCGCGGCCGCTGGTGATCTATTTGAACCACGCGTCGTGGTGGGATCCCCTGGTCTGCCTGCGCCTGGCGCAGAGTCAGTTTGGTCAACGGACTTCCTACGCGCCCATCGACGCCAGGGCGTTGGCGCGATACCGGTTCTTCAGCAAGCTCGGGTTCTATGGAGTCGAGCAGCAATCCGCTCGCGGGACGCGGTCCTTTCTCCACACGACGAGTGCGATTCTCGAGTCGCCATGGAATGCGGTCTGGCTCACGCCGCAGGGACGTTTCATGGATGTGCGCGAGCGGCCACTCAGACTGCAGCGCGGCCTGGGTGCGCTGGCCGCGCAAGCCGAGAACGCCACGTTCCTGCCGCTGGCAATCGAGTATGCGTTCTGGACCGAGCCGCGTGCGGAAATCCTCGTGTCGTTCGGCGGGCCGACGATCCCCGAAACGGAGCCGGGCCGTAGCGCCAGCGAGTGGACTCAGCACTTTAGCGAAGCGCTCGAAGCAACGCAGGACGAATTGGCCGCACGCTCCTGCCGGCGCAATCCGGAGGAGTGGCTCGTGCTCGATCGAAGCGCATCGAGCGTGAACGCCGCTTACGATTTGTGCCGCTGGGCTGGTGCCCGGATGAAGGGCGAATCGTTCACGCGAGAACATCAACCGGAGCAACCGGGATGATTGTCTGGATCGCCGGAGCGAGTTGCCTGCTCGCGGTCATTCCAGGCGTGCTGTTCGTCCGCAATCTTTCCCTCTACCGGTCGCTGCCGAAACCGAATGGCGTCGCCGCGTGTTGCTCTGTGCTGATTCCGGCGCGCAACGAAGGATCAAATATCGAGCAGGCGCTCCGCTCCGTATTGGCGAGTGATGGCGTGGAGCTGGAGGTGGTGGTGCTCGACGATGGTTCGACCGATCGCACGGCAGAGATCGTTGCATCGGTGGCTGCCGCCGATCCGCGCGTGAGGCTCGAGGTCGCGCAGTCATTGCCGAGTGGCTGGTGCGGGAAAAACTTTGCCTGCCATCAGCTCGCGCAGCTCGCGTCGCATCCGCTGCTGATCTTCATGGACGCAGACGTGCGCGTTCTCCGCGTCGATTCGCTGGCGCGGCTGGCCGCGTTTGTGGAAGGAAGTCAGGCGGCCCTGGTCAGCGGCGTGCCGCGTCAGGAGACGGGCACATTGATGGAGAAGCTTATCATTCCCCTGATCCATTTTGTGCTGCTCGCTTTTCTCCCGCTGGGGCGGATGCGCAGTTCGACGGATCCACGTTTCGCGGCCGCGTGCGGCCAGATCCTGGCAGTGCGGCGCACGGCTTACGAACAGGCCGGCGGTCACGAAGCGATTGCCGGCCGGATTCACGATGCGGTCGCTTTGACCCGAAGGTTCCGCGCGCGTGGCTTCGCGACCGATCTGTTCGACGCCACGGATTCTTTCGGTTGTCGGATGTATCAGCGGGCCAGCGAGGTGTGGCAGGGCTTTGCGAAAAACGCGCACGAAGGCCTGGCGTCGCCGCGCTTGATCGGGCCAGCCACATTGCTGCTTTTCGGCGGGCAGATTCTCCCGCTCCTATTGCTGGGGTCTCTGGTGCTCGACGCGTCTGCGTCGCCCATCGCGCTGCTCCTTGCGGGAATCGGCACTGCTGCCGCATACCTCCCACGGATGCTCGCTCTGCGCCGGTTCGGTCAGCCGCTGAGCGCGGCCGTCCTGCATCCGCTGGCAATCGGCGCGTTGCTCGCCATTCAATGGTTCGCTTTCTTCCGCGTGCTCGCACGGCGCCCGGCGAGGTGGAAGGGCCGAACCTACACGGCTCTTTCACGGGCCTGAGCCTTGGTTCCTGGCCCGGCGGTGCCGAGCGAACGGGTTGCATGAGCGGTGCAAGCATCGGCTAAGCTTGCGCGCCTTGTCCGACGACCACTCGAATTCCACCCCCGAATCAGACGAAGCGCACGGGCCGCTGGTCGAAGTTGGCCGGTATGCGCGGTTGGCTGATGCTCGGGAGCGAGGGCTCGTGATTTCGGCCCGCGAACTTCCTTACTGGCTGGATCGCGAAGGGGAGGATTGGGTTCTCCGAGTCGAGGAATCCGCAGGCGTTGCGGTGCAGCGTGAATTGGCGAGCTTCGAAGCGGAAGAGCAGGGGCGGCCTCCGCCCATCAGCGAACCAATGACCGAGAAAGTGGAGACTCTTTCACTTTACGTCGCGGCGTGGGTGATGAGTGGGTTCTTTGTCATCCAAGGCCTCCGGGGTGCGGAATGGCTGGAGCGTGGCGCCGCGACGAGCGACGGAATTCTGCTGCGCGGCGAATTGTGGCGCACCGTTACGGCGCTGACGCTGCACGGCGATCTCTCGCACTTCGCGGCGAATTTCGCGACGGCTCTGCTGTTTGCGCGGTTCGTGTTACCGCTGCTCGGAACCGGCTGCACCTGGCTGGCGATCGTCGCGAGCGGTGCGCTGGGCAACGCTTTCAACGCGTGGGGCTATCGCGGTGAATCACACGCCTCCATCGGTGCCTCGACGGCAGTGTTCGGAGCGCTCGGAATTCTGGTTGGCGCGGAGTTCATCGTACGACTTTCATCGGCGCACGGCCGAAGCCGCTGGCAATTGGTGCTGCCGATCGGTGCGGGGCTGGCACTGCTGGCATTCCTCGGCACTGGCGGCGAGGAACGGAGGGTCGATGTCATGGCGCACTTCTGGGGATTCGTGGTCGGGTTGCCACTTGGCGCATTGGCGATCTGGCTCGGCTTGAAGGCACGTTTGTCGGTCTGGATGCAGCGCGCCGCCTCGCTCGCGGCTCTCGGGGTCTTGATAGGAGCATGGTGGGTTGCCTCGCGGTGATCACGCGTTTGCTGGCGCCACTGCTTAATTGCGTTGATCCCGAGCGCGCCCGTTGGCATTTCATCGCGCCCGCGCCTCCTCTGCCGAGCCGCGCAAATCCACCCCGTGCTCGCCTTCTATCTCCATAGTCTCAGCCCATTCCTCTTCGAGTTTCGACCCGGCATCGGGCTCCGCTGGTATGGGCTCGCTTACGTGCTGTCGTTCTTGCTCGGGTTCCTTCTCTACAAACGCCTCGCCGGGCGCGGCTACACCGATCTGCCACCGGCGCAGGTGAGCGACTTCATCACGTGGGCGGCGGTCTTTGGCGTCTTCGTCGGAGGTAGGATCGGATGGATTGTTTTTTACGGCCTGAAGCAAGACCACGCCTTCGATCCCTGGTGGTGGCCGGTGGAGGTCTGGAAGGGCGGCATGTCCAGCCACGGCGGAATCATCGGGCTGGCGCTCTTCACCCTGTATTGGTCACGCCGTCATCGCGTGTCATGGACCAGCATTGGCGACTGTCTCGTGGTCGTTGCCCCGATCGGATTGTTCCTGGTCCGGGTTGCGAATTTCATCAACGGCGAGCTCTTCGGAAGGATCGCGAATGTGCCGTGGGCGATGCTCTTTCCGGCGGAACTTTACGACGACCTGGGTATGCGCGATCGGCTCGGCTTGCGCAGCAACGAGGAGGTTTCCGGTTATATCGAAGCCGCGCGCCACACTCCGGAACTCGCTGCGGAACTGCGTACGGTTCTCACTCCACGCCATCCATCACAGCTCTATGAGGCTGCGCTCGAAGGACTCGTCCTTTTTGGAATTCTTTACTGGATGCGAACCCGGCTGCGCCTGCCGCGCGGGGTTCTGACCGGCGCGTTCTTCGTCCTCTATGCGCTGTTGCGAATCATTGGGGAATTCTTCCGCGAGCCGGATCGCGCGTGGTCGGTCGGTCCGCTTTCGGCCGGGCAGTTTCTCTCGCTCTTCATGATCCTGATCGGCGGCGTCTTTGTCGCCTATGGACTGCGCACGCGCGAATACGAGCGTGCCGTCGCCTCGCCCAAAGGCCGACCCGCGACTGCCTAGGAGACTGCGTCCTTCGCTGCCGCGACCGTGTATTCGCGATTCAGCCGCGAGATGACGGAAGCCGGAATATCTGCGGGGCAAACCGCTTCGCACTCCAGGTAGTTCGAGCAGTTGCCGAATCCCTCTTCATCCATCGTGCGCACCATCTTCAGCGCGCGCGAAGTGCGCTCGGCCTGGCCTTGTGGCAGCAGGGAAAGGTGCGAAATCTTTGCGCCGACAAAGAGCATCGCGCTCGCGTTCGGGCACGCGGCCGCACACGCGCCGCAACTGATGCACGCTGCTGC
>JAQGOK010000093.1 GCA_028293645.1 Chthoniobacter sp. | reverse complement strand
GGCGGCCGATCTTCAAAGCGAGGTCCACCGCCTTCGCGAGGACCGCGGTCGTCACGGCGTGGGCCACGATCGTCCCGGCGAGGGCCGCGATCGTCGCGACGCGGGCCACGGTCGTCGCCGCGCGGGCCGCGATCGTCACGCTGCTGCTCCTTGTAGCCGTCCTTGGTGCGCGGGTCGGAACCGTCGGTCGCGAGGGCGGCTTCGCCCCGCTCGGCCATGGCGGCTTTCCGGGAGAGTTTCACGCGGCCCTTTTCGTCAACGCCGATGCATTTCACCCAGACGAGGTCGCCTTCTTTGACGACGTCGCTGGTGTACTGCACGCGGAAGTCGGCGAGTTCGGAGATGTGGCAGAGGCCGTCCTTGCCGGGCATCACTTCGACGAAAGCGCCGAAGTCCTTCAGCGACACGACGCGGCCCTGGTAGAGTGCACCGATTTCGATTTCGGCGAACATGCCGGCGATGATCTGCCGGGCGCGGACCATGCCATCCGGATTGACGCTGTAGATGTGCACGGTGCCGTCGTCTTCGACGTTAATCTCGCAACCCGTCTCGGCGACGATCGCTTTGATGTTCTTGCCGCCAGGTCCGATCAGCATGCCGATCTTCTCAGGGTTGATCTTCAGCGTCTCGATGCGCGGCGCGTATTGGCTGAGTTCGGTGCGCGGGGCGCCGAGGGCTTGCAGCATCACTTCGAGGATCTTGTAGCGCGCATCGCGGGTGCGATAGACGGCTTCGTTCATGAGGTGCAGCGGGATGCCCGCGAGCTTCAGATCGAGTTGGAAGCCGGTGACACCGGTGTCGGTGCCACAGAGCTTGAAGTCCATGTCGCCGAAGTGATCTTCGCTGCCGATGATGTCGGTGAGCATCGAATAACGCTCCATGGTTCCATCCGCACGGAACTCAGTGACCAGGCCGCAGGAGATGCCCGCGACCGGCTTCTTGATCGGCACGCCTGCGTCCATGAGGGCGAGCACGCCCGAGCAAACGCTGGCCATCGAAGTGGAACCGTTTGATTCCATCACCTCGCTGGAGACGCGGATCGCGTACGGGAAATCCTGCACGCTCGGGATGATCGGCAGGATGCTGCGCTCCGCGAGGGCGCCGTGACCGATCTCGCGACGGCCGGGGCTGCCGGTGCGGCCAGTTTCGCCGACACTGAACGGCGGGAAGTTGTAATGGAGCAGGAAGCGTTTGCTGGTGACGCCGCCGGTGTAACCGTCGAGGTCCTGTGCTTCGTCGCTGGGCGCGAGGGTCGCGAGCGCGAGCGCCTGCGTTTCGCCGCGCTGGAAGATCGCGCTGCCGTGGCTGCGGGGCAGCACACCGACTTCGGCACTGAGGGCGCGGATCTGGTCGAGCGGCCGGCCGTCGCAACGGATCGACTTGTCGAGGATCGAAACGCGGAAGGCCTTCTTCTGCAGGTAATCGAACGCCTGGCTGATCTCGAACTTGGTCGCGTTGGGATAACGCTCAACGATCGCGTCGCTGACTTCCGTCTTGAGCGCATCCACCGCTTTCATGCGGTTGACTTTGCCCGAGGTGTAGAGCGCGGCTTCGATGCGGTCGCCCGCGACGGAGTACGCCACTTCGAGCAGTTCGTCCTTCACCGTGAAGAGCGGCATCTGGCGCTTGGTCTTGCCGACCAACGCGGCGAGTTCGTTCTGCGCATCGATCATCTTGCCGGCTTCGATCTGGGCAAAGGCGAGAGCCGCCACGAAGTCGTCTTCGGGAAGTTCGAGCGCGCTGCCTTCGATCATGATGACGGCGTCTTTGATGCCGGCGTAAACGAGGTCGAGATCGCTCTGCGCCATTTGCTCGTGGGTCGGATTGGCGACGAATTCTCCGCCGATGCGGCCGACGCGCACGGCACCGACTGGGCCGGCGAACGGCACATCAGAGACCATCAACGCGGCACTGGCGCCGTTGATCACGAGGATGTCGGGATCATGCACGCCGTCTGCGCTGAGCAGGACAGAGATGATCTGGGTGTCGTAGAGGTAGCCTTTCGGGAAGAGCGGCCGCAACGGGCGGTCCGTCATCCGGCAGGTGAGGATTTCCTTCTCGGAAGGGCGGCCTTCGCGCTTGAAGTAACCGCCGGGGAATTTGCCGACTGCGGCCGCTTTTTCGCGGTAGTCAACGGTGAGCGGGAACCAGTCCTGGCCTTCTTTGATGGTGGTCGCGGAGACTGCGGTGACGAGCACGATGGTGTCGCCGATGCGCAGCGTAACGGCGCCGTCGGCGAGTTTCGCCAGCTTGCCGGTTTCGATGGTGATGGGGTTGGCGCCTACTTGCGCCGTAACGTTATGGATCATGTGGTTTGGTCGATGCCCCGGCACCGCGGTTCCCATGGAAGTCTCTGGCTGTAGCCCAGAGCGGTCGATTGCGGCGGCGAGTCGTGGGCGGCGATTGATGAAGGTGAACGGCTGAGGCCATTCAGGGACACGAATCACTCCTCACGCCCGGGCTGCAAAACCGCTCTGGGCTAAGTCCAGGGCTTCCGCCTGAGAATAGACGGTGCCGGTGGCGAGTTCGGGGTTGCGGGAAATCCAACCCGCGGAATGCGGGATGGAGAGGGGCTGAAACAGTTCGCCCGCGAGAATTTCGCGGGCGAACGTTATCAAAATTGCGCGGTTACTTCCGCAGACTCAGCTTCTCGAGCACTGACTTGTAACGGTCGTTGGCCGTGCGCTTGAGGTAATCGAGAAGTTTGCGGCGGCGGGCGACCATCTGGAGAAGTCCACGGCGGGAGGAATGATCCTTCGCGTGGGATTTGAGATGTTCGGTCAGCTGATTGATGCGGTGCGTCAGGAGGGCTGCTTGCACATCGGCGCTGCCCGTATCTTTGTCATGCATCCGCAGCGCCTGGAGGTCCTGGGTGTCAGTCATATCTGTTTTCGTGAGCCGCGCAGTATGGGAGCAAACGGGACGTTGGCAAGCGGAAGTTCCGCATTCCACGTTGAGCCCAAGAGCCGGCCTGCTCGCGCCGTTTTAGAATCTCCAGAACGGCTGGCACCGTGGCTGCTTAGACATCGATCATGCTCACTTACGCATACCAAGCCCGCGACTCCGCGGGCAAAACGATTTCCGGCGTTCAGGAAGCCCTGAACGAGGATAACGCCATCAATACGTTGATGGCGCGCGGGCTGATGGTCCTCTCGATCCAGCAGAAGGCCGGCTCCAAAACGCTCCGCCCTCCCGGCAAAGTCTCCGAAACCGATCTTGTGCTCTTCACCCGCCAGCTCGCCACGATGGTCGATGCTGGTCTCCCCCTGGTCGGCGCGCTGACCGCCCTTTACGAACAGGCCGACCCGCGCAAACAAGCCGGCTTGCGCCGCATCGTGGGCGAAGTGAGCGCTCAGGTGCAGCAGGGTGAATCGTTCAACGAAGCGATCTCCAAGCATCCGAAGATTTTCAGCCGCCTCTACATCGCGATGGTTAAAGCGGGTGAGTCCGGCGGCTTGCTGGCGGAGATTCTGGACCGTCTCGCGTGCTTCCTGGAAGCCGCTTCACGCCTGAAAAAGAAGGTGAAGAGCGCGATGACCTATCCGGTGATCGTCATTTGTATCGCGTTCCTGATCACGACTTTCCTGATCGTTCGCGTCGTGCCGGTCTTCGGCGAGATCTTCGCCGACTTCGGCGCCCAGCTCCCCGCTCCGACGCAATTCCTGCTCGATGTGTCCGCCGCGATCCGCACGAACTGGTGGCTCATCCTGATCGTCATGGGCGGCACTTTCTACGGAATCCGCACCTTCGTGAACACCGAGAAAGGCCGTCGGCTCTGGGATCAGTGGAAGCTGAAACTCCCGATCTTCGGCCCGCTCGTTCACAAGATCTGCATGACCCGGTTTGCCCGCACCTTTGCGCAGCTCATCCGCGCCGGTGTCCCCATCCTCGAGGTGATGGACATCGTCGGCGACACTTCCGGCAATTACGTGGTCGAGGTCGCCATCCGCGGCGTCGCAGCGGACGTGGAGAAAGGCGATCACCTCACCAACTCGCTCTCTCGTCATCCCATCTTCCCGCCGATGCTGGTCCGGATGGTCAGCGCCGGCGAATCGACCGGCAAGATCGACACCATGCTCGAGAAGATGGCCGATTTCTGGGATGAGGAAATCGAGGCGATCCTCGACGCGTTGACCTCGCTGATCGAGCCGCTGCTGATCGTCTTCCTCGGCGTGGTCGTAGGCGGCATCGTCATCGCGATGTTCCTGCCGATCTTCAAGCTGAACGACGTGGTCTCCGGCTCGAAGTAGCCGCCGTTACCGCTCCGCTCTTTTTAGAGCGCCGCTTTCCCGTAGGTCGCGGGCAACACCAATAGCAACGCACCATAGGCGAGCCCGGCGAAAGCCGCGGCTCGCCAGCGTTTTGGGGAGGAAGCGACCCAGGCGATCTGGTTGCGCAGCGTGTAAGGCATGCCGATCCAAAACATCGCGAACACGATCCAGACGTAAACCAGGGTGACGAGGAAGAGCCGGCTCGCCTCCGGCCGCAGAAAGGCCGCTTCCAGAAGCGGTTCGGCCGCCAGCAGCGTCACCATTCCGAGCGCACGCACGGCGAGAAATTCTTCGACGTAGAGGTAGGTCAGCACCGCGGCGACCGGGATCAGGACGAGCAGCCGTTCACGCCAGTTCGAGAACTCCCCGAGATCGATTGTCTTGATCAAATACCACGACCAGGCCGTCGCGATCACCAGCAAGACAGCGCCCAAAGTCCGCGAACGCGGAAACGCACGCAGCCACTCCTGAACGTCCCGTGCTTTCCAAAGGGCCAGCGCGTGCAGCGCGATCAGAAACAGCCCGGTGATCAGGAGCGCTGTCTCCAGCTTGAGCGGGTAAATCATGAGAGCCGCGAAGAGAACGCGCATTCCCGAGCGCGCTCAAGCGAAATTGCGGCGGCTGGGCCATGCACGCCCGGGCTGGAGGAGGACCTTTACGCGTGCGGCGTGCGGCGCAGTTCCACTGCCCTATCCTTCTTCTTGCGCGAATTGATGTTCAGCACTTCGACTCCGAACGAGAAGGCCATCGCGAAGTAGATGTATCCCTTGTTGATGTGCTGCCCGAGGCCTTCCGCGATGAGCACCACGCCGACCAGAATCAGGAAGGAGAGCGCCAGCATCTTGATCGTCGGATGGAGGTTCACGAAATCGCTGATCGCCTTCGCCGCGAACAACATCACCGCCATCGCCAGCGTCACTGCGGCGATCATCACGGCAATATTCCGCGTCATTCCGACCGCGGTGATCACCGAATCCAGCGAGAAGACGATGTCGATGATCACAATCTGCGTGATCACGCTCGAGTAAGTCACTTTGCCTTTAACCTCGGTCTCATGCTCCTCGCCTTCGAGGTTCCCGTGGATCTCGTGCACACTTTTCCAAAGCAAAAACAAGCCGCCGATCAGCAATACGAGGTCACGACCGGAGATGCCGTTGCCGAACACGTAGAAGAGGTCCGTTTCCAACTTCGAGAGCCAGAAGATCGAGCACAGGAGCAGGATGCGGGTGATCAGTGCCAGCATAAGGCCCACCGTCCGGGCTTTACCTTGCTGTTCCGGTGGCAGCTTTCCCGAAAGGATCGAGATGAAGATGATGTTGTCCACCCCGAGCACGATCTCGAGGATCGTGAGCGTGATGAGGCTGATCCAGATGTTCGGGTCAGTGATCCATTCCATGAGGCGGGTAGAAAATGCGGGCTTCGGATTACGGTAAAGCCCAATCGCGAAGTTGAGCCGCCGCGGGCGCCTGCAATCGCCAACCTCGAACTCAGCCCGCTAAAACAGTTCCTTGATCGCCTGCGTCCCGAAATCCACCAGCGGGAAGGGGCGTCCCTGCGGCCCCGGCAAATGCGTGTCGAGATCGAGCCCGAGCGAATGGAAGATCGTGGCGATGATTTCTTTCGGCTCGACCGGCCGCTCCGCCGGATAGGCGCCGATATCGTCGCTCTTGCCGATCACCCGCCCGCCTTTGACCCCGCCGCCGGCAAAGTAAACCGTCCAGCATTGCGGCCAGTGATCGCGCCCGCCGGCCGGGTTTACCTTCGGCGTCCGGCCAAACTCCGCGAGGTTCGCGACGAGCGTCGTGTCCAGCATGCCGCGGTCCCGGAGGTCCTCGATCAAAGCGCTGTAACCCTGATCGTACATCGGCGCGACGATCTCCTTCATCCCGGCGATGGAAGTGAAAGGCTTGGAACCGTGGATGTCCCAGGTGATCTCGTTGAAAACGGTGATGAAGGTGTTCAGCGTCACGAAGCGCACGCCGCGCTCGACCAGGCGTCGCGCGAGCAGGCAGCACTGACCGAAGCGAGTCATCCCGTAGCGTTCCCGGACTTTGAGCGGCTCCTTTTCCAAATCGAACGCCTCGCGCGCCGTCGGGCTGGTCATCAAGCGGAACGCCGCCTCGAAGTTCGCGTCCATCAGATCGGCGTTCGGGCTCGCTTCGAAGTTCTTGATTGCGCCTTCGATCACATCCCGCAGTTCCCGCCGGCGTTGCAAACGCGCTTCGCCGATCTCGGCCGGTGGGAGCAGATCCGGGACTTTGAAGTTCGGCTTCGACGGATCCGCCATCAGCGCAAACGGATCGTAAGCCTTGCCCAAAAAGCCGCCGTCCTGGCCGTGTGGCATGTTGCCGCCCGTCGGCCCCATCGGCTCGGGCAGGACCACATGCGCGGGCAGTTCGTTGGTGCGGCCTTTGAGAAACTCGAACGCACAACCCGCGTGTGGCGTGTTGATGCCGCCGGTGAAAAGCCGGCCGGTTTGCATCATTTGATGTCCGGTGTCATGGACCGCCGCTGCGGTGTGATGCACGCTGCGCACCAGCGAGAACTGATCGCCGATCTTCGCGTGCAGGGGGAACAATTCGCTGATCTGAAAGCCGCCGCCCTTCACGTCGATCGGCGAGAATGGCCCGCGGATCTCGCGCGGCGCATCGGGCTTCATGTCCCAGCAATCCAACTGTGACGGCGCTCCGAGGTTGAAGATGAGAATGCAGGCCTTGTCTTTGGAGCCGGGTGCCTGCGCGCCAGCGGCCTGAAGGGCGGCGAGCTTTGCCATGGAAAAGCCCAGCGCGCCGAGCGTGCCGATCTGGAGGAAATCCCGGCGCGTAACGCCGTCGCACGTAGTGATGGAGCCGCGGCCAGTGACGTTGAGCATGGGGAGAACGAAGTCGCCCTGACGTTAACCACCACGCGAGCGATGACAAGCAGCCTTCATGGGAAGCATGACGCAGCAGCACCGTGGCTCAAATGTCTTAACTCCTTCACCACAACGAGGTTTCCTTCGCCTGCGGAAATCGGCTACCATCCGGATCTCGTATGAATCCTGACGCCTCGGGTCCGCAAATTCCGACTATCGGCAAGGCGCAACCGCCGGTCGAGTTTAGCTATCCGATCGGCTCGGCAGTGGTGAGCGAAGCCTTCCGCGATCTGCCGCAGTTTCCGCTCTTCACGCTCTCCTTCAGCAGCAACTCACCTCTGCTCAACCCGGACTGGCACATCCCCGGCTTTCCGGTCCTGCGGCTTGGTTATTCGAGCTATCCCGAATACGTCCCGCGCACGCAGAGCATCCGGCCACGGCGACAAGGCGGCATCCGCTGGCAGATCGACGTGATGATCGTGCCGAAGGAAAAACGGGACGCGCTCCAGCCGTTGATCACCGAACAAGCGCTGCCCCTTTTGCGCGAATGGATCCTGGGGCCCGACGCACCCAGGCAAACCGAACGTCGAAGGACGATGGAGGCATGGTGGTTTGAAGACACCGGCGTGATGAAACTTCACGATCCGGACGGCCGGGGCGACAAAGCCGAGTCTGCCCCCACCGAATAAACGTCGCGCCATTGGGCAGACTGGCGCGTCCGCCCGCCGGCCGCCAAAGTCCCGGCATGGCCGACGATTTTCTCCCGCTCGACGACTCGATCTATCAAGTCCGCACCCGTGCACCGGGCCCGGCGGGGTCATTGCCGCTGACCGAAGAAATGCTCAGCCGCAGTCCGAGCGGCGACCTCTTCGGGCTGACGCAAAACGTCGGCATGGGCTGGGACCCGGCGGAAGTCGCGGGTCGGCAATTCCTGATCCTGAGTACTCAAGGTGGCTTGCGCGGACCGGACGGCAAGCCGGTCGCGCTCGGCTACCACACCGGACATTGGGAGATCGGTTTGCTCGTGGAAGCCGCCGCGCGCGAACTGCGCACCCTCGGCGTGCTGCCGTTTGCGGCCGCTTGCTCCGACCCGTGCGACGGCCGCACGCAAGGCACGCCGGGCATGTTCGATTCCCTGCCCTACCGCAATGACGCCGCGCTGGTCTTCCGCCGCCTGATTCGTTCGCTGCCGCGCCGGGTGGGCGTGATCGGTGTCGCGACGTGCGACAAAGGATTGCCGGCAATGATGATGGCGCTCGCCGCGATGCACGATCTCCCGGGTGTGATCGTGCCCGGCGGGGTCACGCTTCCGCCGACTGATGGCGAAGACGCGGGCGCGGTGCAGACGATCGGAGCGCGCTTTTCGCGGGGAATGTTGACCTTGCAGGAAGCCGCCGATCTCGGCTGCCGGGCGTGCGCTTCGCCCGGCGGCGGATGCCAGTTCCTCGGCACCGCCGCGACTGCACAGGTCGTCGCGGAAGGACTCGGACTGGCATTGCCGCACACTGCGCTGGCGCCGAGCGGCCAGCCGGTCTGGCTCGAAATCGCGCGCCGTTCCGCCCGCGCGGTCGTGCACTTGCAAGAGCGCGGTCTCGTGATGCGCGACGTGCTCACGCCCGGCGCGATCCACAACGCGATGACCGTCCACGCGGCCTTTGGCGGTTCGACCAATCTTCTTCTGCACATTCCGGCGATTGCCCATGCGGCCGGACTCCCCCGCCCCACGGTCGCCGACTGGATCGCGGTCAATCGCGCCACGCCGCGGCTCGTCGATGTCCTCCCGAACGGTCCGCGGCACCATCCGACCATCCGCGCTTTCCTCGCCGGCGGCGTGCCGGAAGTGATGCTCCACTTGCGCGACACCGGCCTGCTCGACCTGACTGTGCTCACGGCGACCGGCCGCAACGTTGGTGAGAATCTTGCAACTTGGGAGCAAAGCGAACGTCGCCGACGGTTCCGCGATTTGCTCCAAAGCTCAGACGGCGTCGCACCGGACGAAGTGATCATGTCGCCGACGCAAGCGCGGGAGCGCGGGCTCACCGGCACGCTCGTCTTTCCGGTCGGCAACCTTGCGCCGGAAGGGTCGGTGATCAAAGCGACTGCGATTGATCCGAGCGTGGTCGATCCGGACGGAGTGCTGCGCAAGGAAGGGCCCGCCCGCGTTTTCACCAGCGAAGCTTCCGCGATCGCGGCGCTGCGCAACGGGTCTGTCCAAGCAGGCGACGTGATGATTCTCGCCGGAGTCGGCCCAATGGGCACCGGCATGGAAGAGACCTACCAGATCACCTCCGCACTCAAGCACCTGCCCTTTGGCAAACACGTCGCCTTGCTCACCGATGCGCGATTCTCCGGGGTCTCCAGTGGCGCCTGCCTCGGCCACATCGGTCCGGAAGCGCTCGCCGGCGGACCGATCGGGAAGCTTCGCGACGGCGATTGGATCCGCATCGAGATCGACCGCGTTCGGATGCTGGGTTCCGTGGATTTCGTTGGCGAAGGCGAGCGCCGGTTCACTTCTGCCGAAGGAACTGCCGTTCTCGCGGCGCGCCCGCTGCGCCCCGATCTCGCTCCTCATCCGCTGCTGCCCGACGACACGCGTCTCTGGGCAGCCATGCAAAACGCGAGCGGCGGCACCTGGGGCGGCTGCGTTTACGATCCGGAAGCGATCCTTGCCCGCCTGGCGGCAACGGCCGGCCCAGCTTTCATCTCTGGAGCAGAGTCACTTGCGACCTGAGATGCGATTACCCACACCATGAGATTCTTCGCCTACATCCTCGGCTTCCTGATCCTTATCGCGGGCCTCGCTTGGGGCGCCCTCGAAGCCGGCGTGCCGGCTCTTTACGTCCAGATCGGCTCGCTGATTCTACTCGGCTTGGGCATCATCCTTGGCGCCAGCCGGACCCGCACCTACCGCCCACAAGGCGACGTGACGGTGGTGCGCGATCAGGATCAGCTCTAATCGAAACGATCGGACGGATTTCTGCCGAACGCGGCAAGCACCCGCTGCGGGGACAGCGGCAGTGGTCCGTTCGGTAAGTCTCCGACCTCCATGCGTTCCGGGCGGGATTCGGCCCCCCCGGGTTTTCGCTCGTGCCGGCAAGATGGCTCGGAAGAGCGTGCGCTGGCGTTTGGTGGAATCGGGCTTGTCACTGCGCAAAAGCGCTCGCTAGCCTCCCGGCCATTCGCCCCGGCGTAACCACGCCCGCGGCTTACCAGGGAAACGCCACTTCATCACAGGGAACCATGCAGCCACTCCACACTTTCAACGTCATCCCAAAACTGCCGGCTACGCTCGAGCCGCTGCGGGAGATCGTCTTCAACCTCTGGTGGACGTGGGAGCCCGACGCGCGAAAGCTTTTCCGCCACCTCGACGTGGAGCTCTGGCATAAGACGAATCATAACCCGTTGCGCATGTTGCAGCTCTGCAAGCAGGCGCGGCTGACCGAGGTCGCGGCGGACGATGATTTTCTGCGGGAAATGAACGCAGTGCATGGGAAGTTCAAAGCTTACCTGAAACGGCCGGACACCTTCGGCAAGCTGCGCACCGGCAGTCCGCTGAACCAAGGACCCGTGGCGTATTTTTCGGCGGAGTTTGGCTTTCACGAATCCGTCCCGAATTACTCCGGCGGCCTCGGGATTCTGTCCGGCGATCACTGCAAATCTGCAAGCGATCTCGATATCCCCTTCCTCGCCTTCACGCTGCTCTACAAACAAGGCTACTTCCGGCAGCAGATCGGCAAAGACGGCTGGCAGGAAAGCGTCGGCCTGAACCAGAATTTTGCGCATCTTCCGATCAAGGAGACGCTCGATAAGAACGGCAAACCGCTGACCATCGGCGTCGAGATTCTCGGCCGCCACGTGAGCGCGAAAGTCTGGAGTCTGGCGATCGGTCGGATCACGCTCTACATGCTCGATACGGATCTGCCGGAGAACGCGGAAGAAGACCGGCAGATCACCGCGCAGCTCTACGGTGGCGATCACGAGATGCGCGTAAAGCAGGAGATCGTGCTCGGCATTGGCGGCGTCCACGCGCTGCACGGCATGGGCATCGTGCCTTCCGTGTATCACATGAACGAAGGGCACTCGGCGTTCCTTTCGCTCGAACTCATTCGCCGGCAGGTGGCCGATAACAAACTCGATTTCTACAGCGCGCTTCAGATCGTCGCGTCGGGAAACATCTTCACCACGCACACCCCTGTTCCTGCCGGCAACGACGCGTTTCCGCTGGAGTTGATGCGGAAATACTTCGGCGCCTACCCGGCGAAAGTCGGCATCGATTTCGAGACGTTTGTCGGCTTCGGGCAGACGAGGAAAAGCCCGATTGAGCCGTTTTCGATGACCATTCTCGCGCTCCGCACGAGCCGTCACGCGAACGGCGTGAGCGAACTCCACGGCCGCGTGTCGCAAGGCATCTGGAAGGATGTTTGGGCGGGCGTCCCGCAGAACGAAGTGCCGATTACCAGCGTGACCAACGGCGTCCACACCAAGACCTGGATGGCGCCGGAGTTCGGGAAGCTTTACGACAAGTATCTGCCGAACTGGGAGGAGAACTTGATGGACGCGGACTTCTGGCGCGGCGTGATCGAGATTCCCGACGAGGAGCTTTGGAATACGCATCAGCAGCTCAAGTCTCGCCTGATCGATTTTGTCCGGGATCGAGTGCGGGTGCAGCGCAGTCGTCTCGGCGAGTCACCGGAGAAAATCCGCAGCGCCAGTCGTTTGCTGAATCCGGAGGTGCTGACCATCGGCTTCGCGCGGCGCTTTGCGACCTACAAACGCGCGACCTTGCTCTTCAGTGATCCGGAGCGTCTGCAAAAGCTGCTCAGCAATACCGAGCGCCCGGTCCAGTTTGTCTTCGCGGGCAAGGCACACCCGAAAGACGAAGGCGGCAAGCAGTTCATCCAGAAGGTCTATCAATTCACCCGGATGCCAGAGTTCGAGAACCGGATCGTGTTCGTGGAAGATTACGATCACTACGTCGGCCGCCGCTTGTACCAGGGGGTCGATCTTTGGCTGAACAATCCGCGCCGCCCACTTGAAGCCAGCGGCACCAGCGGCATGAAGCTTCCGCCCAATGGCGGGCTGAATCTCAGCGTGCTCGACGGCTGGTGGTGCGAAGCTTACGCCCAAAACAAAAAAGCCGGCTGGGCGATCGGCTCGGAAATTCCTGAAAGCACCGATCAGATCGACGCGAAATTCGAAGACGAAGTGGACGTCGCGAGCCTCTTCCACCTCCTCGAAGCGCAGATTGTCCCCCTTTACTACGCCAAGCCAGACGGCGTTCTGCCCGTCGCCTGGATCCAGCTGATGCGCGAATCGATTCGGACGGTAACGCCTGCGTTCACGACGCACCGCATGGTCACCGAATACACCGAGCGGCTTTACGAACCTGCGGCGAAGGCGCACGAAACGCTCGCAGCGAAAGGCGGCGAACGGGCGCTCGAACTCTCCAAATGGAAAGACGCGATCCGCAAGGCGTGGCCGCAGATCCGGATCAGCGATGTGCAGGTGAAAGCGGGTAATTCCGGTGTGTTCGTGGGCGATTCGCTGAGCGTGGAAGCGGTCGTGCATCTCGGACCGGTGGAGCCGGAGTTTGTGACTGCGCAGGCCTACGTCGGTGAGGTCTTGAAGAACGACATCGTCAAACCCGTGACGGCGCCGCTTTCCAAGGTGAAGAAGCTCGATAACGGGAACTACCTCTATTCGGGAACCATCCCGGCGACCGACAGCGGCACTTACGGCTTGAACGTGCGCGTCATCCCCACGCACCCGAATCTGACTCAGGCGCATGAGCTCCGGCTGATCGCCTGGGCGCGGTAGTTCAGCGACCTGCATAGCAGGGATCTCCCGACGCGGTCGCGACTCAGGGAACACTCTGAGGCGCCGGAGGGTGGCGTAGGCATCCAGTGTCGCACTGCTTGCCGATGAGCAGTGACCATGAAGATCAAATCTCTCCGCGACCTCTACATTCACGAACTCAAAGACCTCTACAGCGCCGAAACGCAGATCACCAAGGCGCTGCCCAAGATGGCCAAAGCGGCCAGCAATGAAGAACTGGCGGAAGGCTTTCGGACTCACCTCGAGGAGACCAAGGGGCAGATCGAACGCCTGAAACAAATCCTCGAAGAACTCGGCGAAACCACCCGCGGCGAAAAATGCGCCGGGATGGAAGGCCTCCTCGAAGAAGGCGCCAAAATGATGGAAGAAGATCTTCCCGAGGAACTGCTCGATGCGGCGCTGATTGGGGCCGCCCAGAAGGTCGAGCACTACGAAATCTCCGGCTACGGCACAGTCCGCACCTTCGCCGAATTGCTCGGTGAAGACGATGCCGCCGAGTTGCTCCAGCTGACGCTCGACGAAGAATCGGCGACCGACGAAAAGCTGACCCAACTCGCCGAGAACATCGTCAACCCGGAAGCGGAGGACGCAGACGAGGACGAAGAGGAGGAAGCTCCGAAGTCGAAAGCCGGGAAGAAGAAGTAGTCTTTACGGTCGCGGGACCCGCGTGCGTTCTATCCGCGCGCGGCCTTCGCGGCCGCAATCACAGCGGCGAGGGCCGGCTCGGCGAGCAGCTTGGAATGCTCGTCGAAGTGATAGTGGTGGACCTGGAAACCGAGCGAACGGGCGGTATCAATATTGGGCAGGAGGTCGTCGATGAAGAAGGTGCTAGCCGCTTCCAGGCGGAGGTCGCGGCAGGCGATTTCGAAGATGGCGCGGCCTGGCTTCGACGCACGGGCTTCATAGCTGTAAACCCCGCCGGCGAAGCGCGCGAAAAACGGGTATTGGCGGAAGACGTAATCGCGGTGGACGTCGCTGGTATTACTCAGCAAATAGAGCGGCACGTGGGTGTGCAGTTGCTCAACCAGCGCGATCATCGGTTCGTTGGGTTCGAAGATGTCTTCCCAAGCGGAGATGAACTCCGCCTCAGAACCGCGGTAACGGAGCGCGTCGATCGCGGCCCGCAGGAAGGCTGCTCGATCGATCTGTCCATCCTCGTAGGCAATTTTCACCCGCTCGATGCGCGCCAGGACGTCGAGCGAATCGCGCACTTCACTCAGTGCGGCCGTCTTGGCCATCGCGAGCCCGAAGTCGAATTTCAACAGCACGTTTCCAATGTCGAACAGGACAGCTCGAATCGGCGGCGATATGGATTCCGCGGACATGTTCTAAGCGCTTACCGCGACCCTCCTGGCGACCTTCTCCAGAACAAAGCGGGCAATCTCGCGGGCCGCATCGGGTCGGCTGAGTCGCGCAATATTGGCCGCCCAAGTCTTCCAGACGGCGGCATCGTTGGCGAAAGCTCGGTCAATCGCTTCGGCCAGCGTCTCCGCGGTGGGACAGAACGCGCCGCAGTCATTCTCCAGCAGAAGCTGCGCGTTCCCTTCCTCCTGGCCGGGAATGATTTGCGTGAGCAGCATCGGGGTGCCGGCGGCGATCGTCTCCTGCACTGTGGCGCCGCCCGCCTTGCCGATCAGCAGATGATGGGTCATCAGCAACTCGGGCATTTCCAACGTCCAACCATGTATTTCCAGAGGCTTGTCGAGTTCGGCGGCCACGCCTCGCAGCGCTTCACCCAAAGCCGTATCGCGACCGACCGTGACGGTGAGATGGACGTTCGGGAGCGCCAATAGTCGTCGAACGATCGCGGCCGCGTGCTGCCTGCCTGCGTTCACCATGTAAAGAACGCGCCCCGGTGGCGGCGAACTGCGCGCGGGCCGATCTCTGGCGAACCGCGGCAGCACGGGAAACCCGAGGGTATGCAATCGGTCCGCAGATACGCCGGCTGCTTCCATGACCCGCGCCGTGTCTTCGTTTGGCACCAGGAACGTGTCGCTGCCGCACCGATGCCACACCGAGTTGATGGTGATGGAGTCGGTAACCACCGTGTGGAAGGCGAAAGGGCGCGCGCCCGGATAGAGCTGCTCAACCAGATAGCCGTACACGGGATAAACCGAGATCACCGCCGTGGGCTGTTCGCGCTCGATGATGTCGCGCAGCGTCCGTCGCATTTTACCGAGCAGCGGCAACGTGAGCGGCACGATCGGGAAGCGGTCAATGAGGCCAAACACCGCCGCCCAAATTTTGGGGGCACGGTTGATCAGTTCGACGTACCCCCGACGGGAGTGCTGGTAAAAAGCGCCGCTGGTAAGGGCGAAGAGATCCACTACTTGCGCATCCGTGTCGAGTTCCCGAAAGGCTGCCTCCAGTCCTCGGGCCGCCGCGTTATGTCCCTCGCCATAGCCCGCTGTCAGGATGATGATTTTCGCCATTGAGGCGGCAGCTTTTCGCCCCGCGGTGCAAAGAGAAAGGGGAAAGTGGGACCGTACGCGCCCACCAGTTCACTGATCAGCCGCAAAGCTCCCTCGACAGCGTCGCAGGGGCGCTCTACTTTTCCCCCCACCTTCCCTCCTGAGTATGAAAAAATCTGCCTTTACCCTCATCGAACTGCTCGTGGTGATCGCGATCATTGCGCTTCTCGCCGGCATTGCTCTGCCGGTGTTCAACAAGGTGCTTGAACGCAGCAAAGCGACAAACTGCGCCAGCAATCTTCGGCAGTTGGGCATCGGGATGGCCGCGTATCTCGGCGACAATGATGACGATATGTTCCCGATGCCCGGCGCCGGGGACGTGGAATCATGGCCCGTCGTTCTCGGAAAGAAATACGTCACCAACTGGAAGACCTTCCGCTCTCCCTTTGACAAAGAAACCCCCAGCCGCCCTACCCGCACGGAGCCACCAAACGTTCCTGTCAGCTACGGGATCAACCAGGATTGCTTCGGAAAAAACACCAGCAAGTTTGCTGCTCCGTCGCAGCTGTTCCTGGCGGCTCCGGCTTATCAGCCAGCGATGAAGGGTGAGCCGGTCTTCACCTTCACGTCCGAGACCAACCCGGTGTTAATCCCGCCGAATTCGGCAAACAACAAGGGCGGGACGCACTCCGGCGGAACGCAGATCAATGTGCTGTATGCCGACACACACGTGGCCAGCGTTAACTACCGGCAATTCTCCGAGATCCAAACCCCTGCGGGCATCAAGCAGTGGCGCCACGACGCCAAGGATCCGCAGTAACTGAGGCGGGGACCCTACGCAGCTGCGGGGGCTTAAAACCCTGCCATCGAGTGCAGGCTGGAGTGGAAGACCCTGCGCAATGCAGTGAAATCGTTCGCCCGGGCGGCTACCCGGAAGCGCAGTAGTTCCTTGTCACGGGCAAGGAATACGGAACTGGAGCAGAAAGGTTGGCCAAAGAAAGAGTAACGGAGAGTTACCTCGACCGTTTTACGCCCATCGATGTCGAGCGGGTTCTCGAGGATGCTGCTCTCCACCTTGGTCGCTCCCGCCGGCAAGTTCGCCCGCGCAAGTTTGTCATACTCCTGTGGATCCGCCGCCAGCGGCTCAATTAACGGTTGCACCTCAATGTCCACGTCAGCTTGCCCCGCGAGAGGAGGAGTCAACTTCAAGACCGAAGCCGTACCTGTAACCGTCCACGCTCGTGGCGGCATGTAGGTGACCCGCTTCTCCCCGTCCGCAAACTGCAGATACTGGTACTTCCCTCCCTCACCATTCTCCTCAACTTCGATCGGGGTGAAGTCCAGGGCCCGCAACAGCGGAGCCGTCCACAGGAGACAGATTGCGAAGCCTTTCATTCCAAGTACCAGCGCGACTTTTTGTAAGAGATCACCATCAACGATCCAGGCGGTGGTGAGGTGTAGAAGTTCGTATCGAAGTACCACTTTCGATCCGGCGCATCATAAACATTGGGACCGCTCCCGGTATTCTTCCACGGAGTGTTGAACTGCTTACTGGTGTAAAGCTCCACCATGGAGCCGTAGTAGGTCAGCGTATCGCCGGTCCATCGCTCCAGGAAGCGGGGAAAGTTTTCAGCTCCACCGCTGTAATCACCCGGGTTTGCAGCCGTGCCGGTAGTGGGAACGATGCCCGAGACAATCGCAGTATTCACCGTCGTATTCGACGCCAGGCGACTCGAGAGGCTCGAGGCTGAGTTAGTATCAAGCCAGTTATTGGAAAGGACCATCACCGCGTCTGCAACAACCGCGCATGGCTTGCGGATGTAACCGGCTACTGTCGGAGAGGTGCTCGTGCCAGTGTTCGAAGGAGGTTCGGCCGAAGTGGTGCGTCCGGTGTTATAGTCGCCCTGGATATACAGACCGTTATCTGTCGCGAAGGTAAGCCCCCCCGGGCGGGCGATCGTCGCGCCGTTCTTAAGGCGAATCGCGCGTTTGACGGTGGCGCTCCCGCTTTGGTCCGAAATGTAGGCGATGCCGTTGAAAGGCGGAGCGCCAGTCGCAGAAAGATGGGTGTTGAGCGTCGCGACATTTACATCGATCAGCCGCACCGTGGCAGCCTCCCGCTTGTCGGTGATCGTAGCTCCCACCGTGATCGCACTGCTGAAGGCCAGGAAAAGCTTCTTATCGTTCCCAGTGCTGCTGTTATTGATGACCGTGCCATCTTCCCGGCGGTAAATGACCGTCCCGGCCGGAGTCCCCGCCTCATCGACGGTGATCTTAATGCCTGCCTGGTTGTAATAGCGTGCCTCTCCGATCGGATCAGTCGCGATGGTTCCATCGGCGTTCTTCTTCTTCGGGACCTCCACCAATTCTCGATAGCTATCGTTGTTTGGACTGACATCCGTGCTGCTGAAGATTTCTCCGGAATCCAGGCCGAAAGGTTGTTGCCCTTGGTCGCGGAACGGGGGCAGGTTGGCCGGGAGGTTGGGGTTGGTTGGCACCTCCACGCGCGGATCACCCGGCTTGAAACCCTTGAACCAATCATCGCCATAGCTCACCTTGCTCTGGAAGGTTAGAGAACTGTGACCGGTATATAGCCTGGAGTTTGAGTGCACCCAGCCGGTGATATTTTGCAGGGGTCCCGGATGCATCTCGAGATCATCCACGTAGAAGATCGCGTAGTTCCAGGGCGAGATCAGCGACTTGGTGAAGATCCGCCGCATCTTCACTGCAATGGGCAAGGGTCCCACCGCCGGAAGGGTTACATCGACAGTGGCTAGATAAGAGTAATCAGCCGTGCCGAGACTCATACCGTGCGCTGGCGGAGACGGCGCAGCGGTGTTAGCCAGGGGCACCCAGTTCTGGTCCACCGCCACCACTTTGTAGTTGGCCAGAGTGTAGGGCGTGCCGCCCGGAGGGTTCGGGTCCCGGCTCGCTGTGAAGTTCGGAATGCTCGGGAAGAGCGAGGCGCTTGGAAGCCGGATAGCACTCAAGCTACTGGTTGGAAGCTGAACGTTGGTCTGCGCCCGACAGGCTTGCCGCCAATGAGCGAAGGCATAATCGAGCGCTCCGTCCCCCACTTCGATGGCCTGCCGCAAGGTATTGCTCCGCTGCACGTCCCGACCGATCACCGAGGTGAAGTTCAGGGACGCTATAATGCAAGCGGACAGCGCGCCGAGCACCATCAAGACCACCAGCATCGTGGAGCCGTTGTTCTTATTCATAGGACCTATTGGTAGTAGCAAAGCTTTGCGCGATACGGCACCTGAGCATTCAGAAACATATTAGCCGCCCTGAATCCGCGACGGTTCGACGTGTGATCCGCTGTTGATAAGTTGATCGCGGCCACAAAGCGGTTGTACTCCGCGCCAGCGGGCGTCAGCGGAATGCTGAACGGAGTCGCGGACGTAATGTCGTTAGCCATGGGCCTTCCAAGCGCATCACCGGGCTTGAAGTAGCGCAGCTCCCCGTTCTTCACGACATAGGTGTAACGGTCCGAGATGAAGCCAGTAACCACCACAGGCTGGACGGCCGTGCCGTCATCAAGCGACACTTCGATTGGTCGAGGCAGGTTGCTGACCAGCGTCAGGGTGCGATCCGTGATGCCGGATCCTACGACCGCAATGTCCAGTTCGACCTGGTGCAACGGCAGGCAGAGCCGTTGCCCTACTTTGGGAACGTAACCACCGGTGCGGACGACCACATTTCTCTGACCGGCGAGCGCCCTTGCAGGAATAGTAAATGGCCCGGCCGCAAAGACCTGAAACGAGATGCCCGCGGCGGGCCTCGGCTGGCCGGACGCGGGGTCCACACTGGAGACGACGTTGCGGTCCGCATCGACCAGCTGTGGAATGGAGATCGCGGAGTGTAAGTCCTGTTCCATCTTCAAGACGGCGACGCGCGCTTGTTGGTGCGCCACATTGATAGCCGTGTTCTTGGCAAAGAGAACCATCCCAGTGTTAAGGATTACAAAGATGATCGAGCCGGTAACACCTACGACCATTGTGCTGACCATCAACTCGATCAGGGTGAACGCGCTCGATCGAACGCGGGACAGACAAGAGCGTTTCATATGTCGGGGCAGCGCATCGTTTCCATCACGACGGAGTAAATCCTCCCGCGATACCGGTAGTTCACAGTCACGGTGGCTTGGTAGATATTCAGGGCGGTGGAGCCGGCGGTGGTGTTTGTGTTCGCGATCGTTGACGTCAGCCAGCCACGCACCACGACTTCGCCGGACGCAGGATCCGTGTAGACCGGGACCACCGGGGCCGCAGGCGTGCCTTCAATGCGTGTACCCAAAGCCAGCTGTGGCGGGACCTGCCCCTTCTGGGGATTGAAAGGCATGTCGCTGAGAATCAGGTCGATCCGATTCTGGGCCACGGTACTTGCACCGGTTTGCAGCCGGGAGAGCGCGGCATTGTTATTCATCCGAATCAGCGCGGTGACCGATGAAGCGGCGGCAATTCCGAATAACCCGAGCGCCACCATGGTCTCGGCGAGGGTGAAGGCAGCCTTCTTGATTGAGCGTGGAAGTTTCATTCGGCCTCTCCCCTTCGCATTGCAGGCATGCAGTTGTAGCAGGGAGCTACTCCCCTAAACCACGTCCTGTGCCCGCCGCTTCTCTGTCACTCCATCCGACCCTGGACCTGCTTCGTTCTCTGAAAGCGGCCGCGAACATCCTCAGAGTTGCGAGGATTGCTCGCAAACTTGATTGTCCGCGCTAGTCGCTGAAGCGACATGGCGCGTCGATGCACCCCGCCAGGAGCCGTCGGTACGCGGCACGCGGAATCTCCATCACTCCGAAGCTTTGCAGGTGTGGCGTGGCCCATTGCGTATCGAGGAGCGAAAACTCCTTTTCTCGCAGGCGGGTCACCAGCGCATGCAGCGCGACCTTGGACGCATCGGTGACCTCGTGAAACATCGATTCGCCAAAGAACGCCCCGCCGATCGCAACGCCATACAACCCGCCCGCGAGTTGGCCGTCCCGCCAGGCCTCGACGGAATGGGCATGGCCGAGCCGGTGCAATTCGCTGTAGCTGGCCAGGATCTCGTCGTTGATCCAGGTCTCCGCCCGACGAGCGCAACCGCGCAGCACCTCGTCGAAGGCGGTGTTGATTCGGATCTCGAAGAGGCGCTTCTTCACAACGCGACGCAGGCCGTGCGGGACATGAAACCCATCGTCGAGCGGGATCAGAGCCCGGGGATCCGGGGAGAACCAGGCGATCTCGCCATTCTCCATGGCCATCGGAAAAGCACCGCCGCGATATGCCTGGATTAGCAGTTCGGGCGGGATCATTGCCGCGGTTTATGGCGCACCCGCCACTCGCGCGCAACCGACGGCATGCGGGCTCGCACTTTCCCTTCCACTTCCCTGCACGACTCGTTATGAAGTGCGCAGATGAAAGTCATTCTCGCTTCGATCGTGCTGGCCAGCGGGGGCCTTGTTTTTACCGGGTGCGAGACCGACGTGCCACCGGATCCTGCCGCGCGCGGCGGCAGCCCGATCGGGCGCGGCGCTTTGGTGCAACCAGATCGGTCTGAAGACCCTCTCATTCAGGAGCAGACTCGCGTCGGTTACTAGTGATGGGTGAGCTGGCCGCTTCCCGCGTCGTAATCCTCGATTTCGGTTCGCAGTACACGCAGGTGATCGCCCGGCGGGTCCGGGAATGCCAGGTCCTGTCGCAGATCCTCCGTTTCGACGCGAGTGCAGAGGAGATTGCAGCGCTCCGTCCGAGCGGGATCATCCTTAGCGGCGGCCCCGCCAGCGTTTACGGGAAAGGCGCGCCGCAACCGGACACGGAGATCTTCAAACTCGGTGTGCCGGTCCTCGGCGTCTGCTACGGCATGCAGCTGATGGCGCATCATCTCGGTGGGAAGGTGGAGCACAGCGAGCGTCGCGAATACGGCTCGAGCCTGCTGCGCGTGAACTCGAATTGTGAGCTCTTCCACAATCTGCCGGAGGTGCTCGATATCTGGAACAGCCACGCCGACAAGCTGACGAAAATCCCGCGCGGCTTCCGTGCGATCGCCACGACTGAGAACTCGCCGTTCGCGGCAATCGAGCATCCAAAGCACCGCTTCTACGGCCTGCAGTTCCACCCCGAGGTGGTGCACACCCCGCGCGGCAAGGACATCCTGGCTAATTTTGTTTACCGCATCTGCGGCTGCAAAATGGATTGGACGATGGGCTCCTTCATCGATCAGGCGTGCGCCGAAGTGCAGCAACAGGTCGGCACCGATCACGTCATCTTAGGATTGAGCGGCGGCGTGGATTCGAGCGTGGCAGCGGCGTTGTTGCACAAAGCGATCGGGGACCAACTCACCTGCGTTTTCGTGAACAATGGGCTGCTCCGCTCGAACGAAGCCGAGACGGTGCAGCGCGTTTTCGGCGACAACTTTCACGTAAAGCTGAAGTATGTGGATGCGAGCGCCCGCTTCCTCAGCAGCCTCCGCGGCATCACCGATCCGGAGCGGAAGCGCAAAGTCATCGGACGCGACTTCGTGCGGGTTTTTGAAGAGGCAGTCGTGCAGTTGACGCGCGCGAAAGGCGGCCGGAGCAAGGGGTCCGCCAAATCGCCAGACTCACGGCCCACATTTCGGTTTCTCGCCCAAGGCACGCTTTACCCGGACGTAATCGAGAGCGTAGCCATCGACGGCAATCCCGCGGCGATGATCAAGAGTCACCACAACGTGGGCGGCTTGCCGAAGCGGATGAAGCTCAAGCTGGTCGAGCCGCTGCGCCAGCTGTTCAAAGACGAGGTCCGCGAGGTCGGTGCCCAACTCGGGCTGCCCAAGGAGATCGTCCAGCGGCAGCCGTTCCCCGGCCCCGGACTGGCCGTCCGCATCCTCGGCGAAATCACGCGTGAACGTTTGCGCATCCTCCGCGATGCGGACGCCATCGTGGTCGGCGAGATGAAAGCGAGCGATTGGTACTATCGGGTCTGGCAAAGCTTCGCCGTGCTCCTGCCCGTGCGCAGCGTTGGGGTGATGGGCGACGAACGGACTTACGAAAACACCATCGCCTTGCGCATCGTCGAGAGTCAGGACGGCATGACCGCGGATTGGGTGCGGCTGCCCTATGACCTGCTCGCCCGAATCAGCACACGGATCATCAACGAAGTGAAAGGCGTGAACCGCGTCTGCTACGACATCAGCTCCAAGCCGCCCGCGACGATCGAGTGGGAGTAGGCGCTTTTGGCGCACTCGATCAAGGGCTGACGATTCAGCCCTGTAGGGGAAGCAGTCTGCTTCCCCCACGAAACGTCGCTCAGGGCTGGCGATCCGGAGGCGGCAGATGCGGGCGCACGACTTCCGCCCAGATCTTGTAGCCTTCGGCATTCATATGCAGTTGGTCGTCCAGGAAGATGTGCGGCTTGGGCAGTCCGTCCTCTCCGAGCATGTGCGGGAATACGTTGATGAACTTGCCGCCGGGTTGCTCCTTCAGGATCGCTTCCGCTGCGGCATTGACGGCTTTGATTTTCTCAAGCTGCGCCCAGCGCTTCGGGTTACCCGCGACGGAGATGTAGGCGATCTCCGCCTTCGGCAAGGCAGTGCGGACTTTCGCGACGAACGCTTTCAGGTCCGCGATCACCTGCTCCGCCGACTTCCCTGCCGCGATGTCATTGCCGCCGGAATAGAGCACGACCATGCGGGGCTGATACGGCACGATGATCCGATCGGCGAAGTGGAGCGCGTCGGCGATTTGCGAACCGCCAAAGCCGCGGTTCAGCACGCGATGTTCAGGGAAATCCTTCGCCAATGTTGTCCACATGCGGATGCTCGAACTGCCGACGAACACAATGCCATTTGCCGGCGGCGGGTTCCGCTGATCTGCACTCTCGAACGCCGCAATCTCCTTTTCCCATTTGGCAAAGCCGGTGGGCGGCGCCTCATCAGCGACCAAACACGGGACGCGAAGCAACAGCAGCGAAGCGAAGCACAGGAGGGAAAGGCGCATCTGCAAACTTTCGCTGCGCCCGTGTCGCGGTGGCGAGGCTGAATTCGAAATGCGCTGCCGCGCTTGAATGCGCATGAGGGAGGCTGCGTAATGCGGCGCCCGATGACGATCCTTGCGCCCGACCCCTGCCCGCTCACATCCGAGCGCGCGCTGGTGGTTTCGCTGCACGACGTATCGCCACATACCTGGGCAGCCAGCGCGTCGATCTTAAGCGAGCTTGCAGACCTCGGCGTCCGGCACACTTCGCTGCTCGTCATTCCTGATCACCACCGGCGGGGGCATTTCCTCGACTCGCCGGAGTTCTGCGCGTGGCTCCGGGAGGCGGAGCAAGCCGGACACGAGATCGTGATGCACGGCTACTACCATCAGCGCGCCCGGCGCACGGACGAAACTGCGCGGCAAAAACTCACCACCCGCGTTTACACCGCGGACGAAGGCGAGTTCTTCGACATCGACGCGGAAAGTGCGCGCACGCTGCTCGGCCGGGCACGCAGCGACTTCGCCAGCGCGGGCGTTTCGTCACGCGGCTTCATCGCTCCGGCCTGGCTCTTGAGCCGCGCGGCGGAAGCCGTGTTGCCGGAATTCGGAGTCGAATACACGACCCGGCTTGGCAGCGTTACGGCTCTACCCGGCGGCGAGACGTGGCGCTCCCAATCGCTGGTGTGGAGTGTCCGCAGCCTTTGGCGACGAACGGTGAGCCGGATCTGGAATGCGGCACTTTTTCGGCGCAAGGAACGCGCGCCTTTGCTCCGGATTTCCATCCATCCGGTGGATTGCGGGCATCCCGCGATCTGGCGACAGATCCGTCAGCACGTCGCACGGGCGCTTGAAGACCGCGAAGCGCTCACCTATCACGCGTGGCTCACTCGCCAGCACGCCGCCGCCTCCCCGGGTGGTTCGCTGTCGCGGACTCCTTTTTGAAAGCCGATCTCCACCTGCATTCACGCCACAGCGCCAGCGCGCCCGAGTGGCTCTTCCGTCGCGTCGGCCTGCCAGACAGCTACACGTCGCCGTTGGCGATCTACGAGGCGGCGCGAGTGAAGGGCATGGATTTTGTGACGATCACGGACCACAACCGCATCGACGGCTGCCTCGAGATTGCCGACCGGCCCGGCGTCTTCCTGAGCGAGCAAGTCACCGCGCGTTTTCCGGAGGATCGCTGCGAAGTCCACGTCCTGGTCTGGGGCCTGACCGAGCCGCAGCACGAAGAACTGCAGCAGCGCCGCGACAACATCCTCGAGCTGCAAAAGTATCTCGCGGCCGAACAGCTCGCGCATGCCGTCGCGCATCCGCTTTACCGGGCCGACGACCGCTTTTCGACGGCGCACCTCGAAAAGCTGGTGCTGCTCTTCAAGCATTTCGAAGGGCTGAACGGCCACCGCGACGCGCTGCTCAGCACGGTCACGCAGCACGCGCTCGGCGGCCTCACTCCGGCCAGGCTGGAAGAACTCGCGAACCGCCACGGAATTGCACCGACGCACGAGGAGCCGTGGCGCAAAGTTTTGATCGGCGGCTCGGACGACCACGGCGGAATGTATCCGGCGCGCGCGTTCACCGAAACCCCACCCGCGGCGGATGCCCGGGAATTCCTCGAACACGTGCGGGCTGGCCGTTGCGAGCCGCGCGGCGCTGGCGGCACTCCGCTCGCCCTCTCGCACAGTCTTTACAACAACCTGCGCTCCTTCATCGGCGACAAGGTGGCCGGCGCGAAGAGCTCCAATTTTGTGGAGAAGGCGTTCTCCCGCTTCATGGAAGGCGAGGATCCCACAGAGTTTTCGTGGACCGATAAACTCGCCTTCGTCGCCGAAGGAATCGCCAGCGGCCGGATCTTCGAGCTGGCGAAGCCGGCGAATGCTTCGCTCTGGAAGCAGTTCGCCGCCACCTTCAGCGCGGGCGAAATGAAACGGCTCCTCGCGGAGCAAACTGCCGGAATTACCGAGCCGGAACGCCGCGCCTTCGTGATCGCGAACTTCTTCGCCAACCAGCTCGCGTTCCGTTTCTTCACGACATTCGTGAAGGAGCTGTCGGGCGGCAAGATCATCGAGGCAATCCGTGAACTGAGCGTGCTGCTGCCGGTCCTGGCGCCCCTCGCGCCCTATGTTTACGCCTTCCGCAGCCAGGCGCCGGATCGGCCTTGGCTGGCCGAGCTCAGCGTCAGTCTTGCCGGCTCGTTGGCGCCGGCTTTGCAGAACAACAAACGCGCGTGGTTCACTGACACGCTCGAGGACGTGAACGGCGTCGCGAACACCATCCGGCGTCTCACGGCGGCAGTCGTCGCCGAGGGTAACGAGCTGGTGGTGGTCACTTCGCGCAGCACGATTCAGATCACCGATATCCCGATCAAAAACTTCCCGCCGATCGGCGAGTTTGAACTGCCGGAATACGAACTCCAGAAGCTGAGCTTTCCGCCCATTTTGGAGATGGTCGATTACATCCAGCGCGAAGGTTTCACCGAACTGATTATCTCCACGCCGGGTCCGATCGGGATCACCGCGCTGCTCGCCGCCAGGATTCTCGGGGTCCGCACGAGCGGCATCTATCACACCGACTTCCCGCAATACGTCCGGATCCTGACCGACGATAATTTCCTGGAAACGCTCACCTGGAACTACATGAAGTTCTTCTACGAGCAGCTCGATCTGCTCTACGTGAACAGCGAGAGCTACCGCATCGCGTGGGTCGATCGCGGGATCGCGCCGGAGAAGATCCGCATCCTGCCGCGCGGGCTCGACACCACGCTCTTCCATCCTTCGCGGCGCGACCCGGCATTTTGGATCAAGCGCGGCGTGACCGCGGGCGCGACGGTGCTGCTCTACGTCGGACGCATTTCGAAGGAAAAGGACCTCGACCTCGTCGTCGCAGCGGCAGCGAAACTGCGGCAGCACAACGTGGCGCTCGCCTTTGTCGGCGACGGACCATTTCTCAAGGAGCTGCGGCAGCTCGCGCCGGAAGCGGTCTTCACCGGCTACCTCGCCGGCCTCGAACTCGCGCGGGCGTTCGCCTCGGCCGACGTGTTCCTCTTTCCAAGCACGACCGACACGTTCGGCAACGTGATCCTCGAGGCGCTCGCGAGCGGAGTGCCGTGCGTCGTCTCCGATCAGGGCGGGCCGAAGGATCTGATCGTGGAAGGCGTCACCGGCTACATCACTCGGTCGCTCGACGTGGAAGACTTCACCGCGAAGGTCGCGCAAATCGTGAACGATCCCGCGCGCAGGCAGGCGATGAGCATTGAGGCGCATCGCGCAGTGCAGGGCCGCGACTGGGCGGAAGCGGCTCGAAGGTTCTGGGCGATGAGCTTAAACTAGCCACGCCGTTCCGCTCCAAACGGAAGCCTCCCCATGAACCGACACCTAGTCCTGGCTCTCGCTTTCGCTCTGACCGCTTTCGCCGCGCCATCTGGAGCCGAGGCCGAGCCGTCAAAGGAGCCCGCGGCGACGGTCAGCGCTGCATCGTTGCGGACGCAATTATTCGCCTCACTCCGCGCGGACCTCGCTGCGGCGAAGAAAGGCGAAGTGCAGGAGGACTCACGCGGTCGCGAAGCACTGGCCCAAAGCCTTGAGCTGATCGCACGCGATTCGGCTGCGGCTGGGCTCTCCGACGGATCGCAACCTGGCGGGATTGGCGACTCGTGGCTGATCATGGTGCGCGCACACGGCTCGGAACAGAGCGTCACGTTTGCCGAACAATTCGTCGCCGGGATCCAGGAAGAGCGCGCGTCCGCGGAGGCCGATCTGCTGGCCAAGGGTGAGGCGATCGGCAAGCGAGCATCTGTCGCTGTCTTCCAGGCAAAGAACGCATCTGAACTCGACCTTCTGCTCCAGGACATGGGGCGGGTTGCGGTGCCGCTTGGGCAGCAGCGTTCATCTGCTGAAGCGAGCTCGTTGGCCACGCGGCTGCAGACGTTGGGCGCGTTCATTCAGAACTGGCAGACCTACTTGTCGTTGCGTGAAACGGGCTCTTCGCAGGAGGCTCTCCAGAGGCTTCGCAATTTCGGAGCCGCACGTGACGTGGGCTGGATCCCTGGCTCGGAAGTCGCACGCCAAATGGTCGAGGCGGCGCGCCAGTGCGGCAAACGGTCGTGGTGACGCCGTTCGACCCGCAGCCGGTGATCATCGGCACATTGCTCGTCGTGCTCGTGTCGATCGTCGGCTACTGCGGCTACCGACGATGGGTCTGATCCGTGCGGCGGGCGGCCCCACCACGTGGCAACAGCGCGAGCTTTTCCTCGCCGTCCGAAAGACTTCTTCCGCCGAGTGACGGCTGCTAAGCCTGCGCTGTGCCGCTGATTCCGCCAGAGACGATCGAGCAAATCACCGCTTCGAATGACATCGTCGAGGTGATCGGCGGTTACATTCCGCTCAAACGCGCGGGGGTGATGTGGAAGGCGCTTTGCCCGTTTCACCAGGAGCGCACGCCTTCGTTTTCAGTCAATCCGCAGCGGCAGATCTTCAAGTGCTTTGGCTGCGGCGCGGG
>JAQGOK010000223.1 GCA_028293645.1 Chthoniobacter sp. | reverse complement strand
GACTCGCGATCGGCGCTTGCGCGGCGCCAAACAGTAAGATAAACCGGAATAGTTCAACCACCGCGGACGCGACGCTGGTGAGCAATGGCACCTCGATCTTCGGCGGAATCATCCGAGACTCGCTTGGAGTAGGGACTCGTAAGACTGGACTTACCGTCAATGGCGGCGTCCTCACCTTGAACAACGCCAACACATATTCCGGCAACACCAATGTAACTGCAGGCCGGCTGGTCCTAGGTACAGGGGGATCGCTTGGCAATACTGCGTTGACAGTAGCCAGCGGCGCCACATTCGCTCCCAATCCAGGAACAGGTGTGGTTTCCTCGGCGGGAACGTTGAGCCTGGAAAACGGGTCGATCCTTAACATGACCGACGGCGGTATCGGCGTTTTAAACCTTACCGGGGCCGGCACCGCCTTTATGGCCGGAAGCGAGGCGGGTCCAGGAGCGACCCTTAACTTTGAACTGAGCAGCGTCGGTGCTGATCGCATTGCTGTCTCGAATGCGGCTGCGGTGACCGGTGTTAATACTATCGGCATCACGGTGCTCGGGCTGACCCTGACGCCTTCAAGCACCTATACCTTGATCTCTGCAAGCAGTGGCTTGGGCGGGACGTTTCAGTTCTCGAATGGCTCTCAGCAGACCTCCATTCTGGTCGGCACCACGACCTATCGGTTGGTCCTTGGCAACACCGGGACAGCAGAAACGGTGTCTATTGAGGCTGGAGCATTAAGCACTTGGGCCGGTCCGGGCAGCACCACGAACACAACGGTATGGAACACCGGCACCAACTGGAGCGGTGGGGTCGTTCCCGGTGCCATCGGCACCACGACCAACACTGACACAGTCGTTTTCAATGCGAACCCCACCAATCGCGCGCCCGTCGTGGATGCAAGTCGAAATGTTCAGAACATCATCTTTGATACGGCGAATGTTGGTCTGGTGAGCCTTGGCGGCAGCACTCTCACTCTAACCTCCGGCGGCGCTATTCAAACCACGTCCAGTGTCATCAACAGCCAAACGGTGAGCGCTCCGCTGGCTCTGCAAGGTGACTACAGATTCGCGAGCGGAGCGGCTTCGACCGCAACCCTGAACCTGACTGGCCCGCTCAGCAATGCGGCCCTGGCAACGCTGACCCTCGGTGGTGCCAACACCGGCGCGAACACAATCAGCGGCCAGATCAGCGACGGTTTAGCACCGCTGAGCATCTTGAAGGCCGACACTGGGCGATGGGCTCTTACCAGTGCTGCCAACAGCTTCACGGGACCCGTAACAATCTCTGCGGGCACTCTGGGAGTCAGCACGATCGGGAATGGCACGGAGCCTAGTTCTCTCGGCGCTTCTTCGAACTTGCCGGAGAACCTGGTCTTCAATGGCGGCACGCTTCAGTACACGGGTGCTACAGCGACCAGCGATCGGTCCTTCACCGCGAATTCTGCGGGAGCCACCGTTGAGGTCACCGGCGCAGACGCCACGTTCACATTCTCGGGGCCGGGTGTCGGTGCAGGCGGGTTCACGAAAACTGGTCCTGGCAAGTTGATCCTGGGAGCAGTCAACACTTACGCAGGCAACACCTCGGTTGCCGGCGGGACCCTGCAGATCGGCGACAACAATATCAACAACTCGCCGGGCGTCGGAAACTTCGCCGTTTCTGCGGGGGCTACACTCGCTTTTTCCCGGAACGTCGACAACGTCGCCTTCCTGAATCAATCGATCAGTGGCGCCGGCGACGTCATGTTCATGGGTCAAAGTCGTGGATACTTTACATGGCGCGGCAACTATGGCGGGGCCCTAACCTATACGGGCAGGACGATCGTAAACTACGATCCTGATTCGGGCGGGACTTGGTTCGAGCGCGGCTTTTGGTTAGAAAAGGATAATCTTCTGCCCCACGCGACCGTGCTTGAACTGCGATCGGGGAAAGTATTCCTCCGCGCCAACGAAGCTGCGGGAGAAACGATCAGTGGCCTGGTGGGCAGCACCGACACATTCATCACAACGGATCAGGGAACCGTCCAGAGGCTCACGGTGGATGTGCCCACTGGTCAAAGCCACACGTTCCACGGTGTCATTGGCATCGATAACTCGGTCGCGCCGATCCAGGGCATCAATGCAGGGAACATATCGCTGACCAAGAATGGCGCCGGAAAGCAAGTGCTCGCCAGCGCGAACACCTACTCCAGCACAACGACCGTCAATGCGGGCACCCTTGTGGTCAGCGGGTCCATCTCGGGCACTGGCGCGACGGTGAACAACGGCGGCACCCTCGCCTCCGGGGTGACCGGGACTATCCAAACGGCTCCTAGCGGAAACGTTTCCGTCACGAATGGGGGCGTTCTCGCCCCTGGGGACGTCGGGGCGACGGGAACCCTGAGCCTTGATCTAAGCGTCGGCGGAAAGCTCGCATTTGTGGCTGGTTCAACCCTGAAGTTCGACCTCGGGACGACATCGGACCTGATTTCTTTTCTGAGCGCCGACGATTGGCTGAATGGGACTGGTAATGTAACCCTCGCACTAAGCGGCGCGATCAACTACGCCCAGACTTACACGATCTTCCAAAACGTTACGACGCCTGGGTTCACACTGGCGGGTGTCACGGGTCACGACGCTGCAAACTTCATCCCGAAGTTTCTACAGTCAGGGAACGACTATCAGCTCTCCTTCGCGGTCGTCCCAGAGCCAGCAACCGCCGGTTTGCTTTTCGCGAGCTTCGCGCTCTCGCTCGGTTTGGGCCGCCTCCGTCGCAGCAAGTCTCGAGCGTAACTATAATGCGACGCCGGACGAACTCGGCGTAAGCTCTGATACAACGGTTCCCCTCCCCCATGCATCGCTTCCTCCTTATTGCAGTCATCGCTGCGCTTGCGCTGGCTGTTCGGGCTGGCGCGGTGACAGCCGGTGATGGACCCGGAGGCGTAGGAACGACAGACGGGAGCTCGCAGCTTGAGCTTTGGGTCAAGGCGGACGCCCTCTCGCTCGCGAATGGCGCAGCCGTTGCCACCTGGAACGACGCCAGTGGCAATGCACGCCACTTCACTCAAGGCAGTGCCTCGTTGCGCCCGGTGTTCATCACGAATGCCGTAGGAGGTAGACCAGTGGTGCGATTCGCCGCGGATACGTTTGGGAGTCTCACACTACCGTCAACTGCCAACGAGTTCACGGTCGTGGCGCTCCTCAAACCAACGAATACCGGCGCGTATCACAACTTCTTCGAAGGGCAGGGCGGCGTTCGTCCAATGCTGTGGATCGACAGTCTTGGAAACTATGAATTCAACTTCAACAGCGGTGCGGTAACACCGGCCAGTGGGAACTACGATGTGCTGTTTGGCGTCAAAACGAACACTGGGCCGCAGTACTCACAGCTTTACCTCAATGGCCCGAGTGTCACCGCATCCGGGCCGAATTCCTTCACGATCAACGCTAGTCAATCGTATACTTTCTTCAACCGTAGCGGCAGCCAGGCATTCAATGGCGACCTCGCCGAGCTGATCATCTATAGCACCGCACTTTCCGAATCCGAGATCAGCAAGGTAGGCTACTATCTGCAACAGAAGTATGCACTATCGGCCGATTTTCCATCTCCGTTCCCGGTCCTGACAGGGTATCAACAAAACCCAGTTACCTACGGCGTGAACGTTGCGATCTCGCCAAACTCACCGGTTTTCAGTGGCGCGACTCCGACGAGCTTTTCCATCTCCCCCGCCCTCCCGGCGGGGCTGCTTCTCCACCCGACCACCGGCGTTATCTCAGGCACACCCACCGCCGTTTCCGCGCAGACAAATTACACGGTCACGGCGACCTTCGCCGGGCAGCCGGACTCGTCTACCCAGCTTTCGCTTGGCGTTAGTACGCCGGCATTGGTCGGCTACTCGCGAAGCCCTGCGGTTTTCACCCGCACACGGATCGCACCTCCCCTCGCGCCGATACTGCGGAGCGGTCCGAGCACCGGGTTCAGCATCTCCCCTGCACTTCCCGCGGGACTTACCCTTGATCCCCAGACCGGAGTGATCTCCGGCACACCAACAGTCTCCGTGGCAAGCGCTACCTATACCGTCAGCGCTACGTTTAGCGGCTATCCCTCATCGAGCTTTCTGCTGACGCTCGAAGTCCTGGAGCCGAGCACTACTCTCGATATCACCGAGTTCATGTCAACCAACGAAAACACGTTGGCCGATGGCGACGGCGCATTCTCGGATTGGATCGAAATCCATAACTTCGGCACGCTGGCAATTGACCTAGATGGTTGGTCTCTTACGGATAGTGCGGGCAACCTGCGTAAATGGGTTTTCGCGACGCGCATTCTAGCACCCGGTGCCTTCCTGGTTGTCTTTGCTTCCGGTGACGCGCACACCGATCCCGCTGGCAATCTGCACGCGGGTTTCAAGCTCGAAGCCAGCGGCGAATACCTGGCGCTCGTCCAACCTGATGGCGTGACTGTCGCCCGCGAATTTGCGCCGGCATTCCCGCAGCAAAGCGCAGGTGTCTCCTATGGCACACAGGACCGCATTAGCTACGGTGCTTACATTCAACCGACGCCCGGCGCGGCCAACGGTTTCTTCACCGCTGTTTCTACGTTCGTAACCGCGTCTCCCCGTGGCCATGCCTTTGCGGGCACCTTGAGCGTCACTCTTTCCGCGCCGCTCAGTGACGGTGCGGTGATCCGCTACACACTCAACGGTGCTC
>JAQGOK010000061.1 GCA_028293645.1 Chthoniobacter sp. | reverse complement strand
GCAAAACCTCCCTCCTCGAAGCGGCTTGCGTGCTCCTGCGGCTTGCTTCGCCGCGGGCGAATCGGCTGGCGGATCTCATTCAACATGAGCGACGCGGTCTTGCGATCGATGGCTATTTCGGCGCGCGTCACCTCCAGTTTTACTTCAGCAAGGAGCGCAAGAAACTCGCGCTCGATGAGGTGGAGCAGAAGACGGCCCGTGAGTATCTGACGGTGGGACGCGCGGTGTGGTTTTCAAATGCGGACATCGAGATCGCCCGGGGCTCAGGTGACGTGCGCCGGCGGTTCCTGGACTTCGTAGCGGCGCAAATGGAGGGCGGGTACATGCGAGCCTTGCGGGCGTATGAGCGGGCCTTGAGGGCACGAAACGCTTTGCTCAGATCTCCGGCTCCACGCTGGAAGGAGATTGCGGCGTTCGATCAACCACTGCTCAGCGCGGGCGCAGCGGTGACGGGGGCACGCGCGGGTTTGCTTCAGGCGCTCCAGCCCGAAGCGGCCGCGGCCCACGCGGCGATCAGCAGCGGACGCGAAACCTTGCGGCTCGAGTATCAACCAGGCAGCGGAGGCGACTTTGCAGCGGCCCTGCACGCCGCAAAGGAGGAGGACGCGCGCTTGCGGCAAACGACGGTCGGCCCGCATCGCGATGACGCGGCTTTTTTTCTCAATGAAGTTTCCAGCGACTTCGCTTCGGAAGGGCAGCAGCGCACGCTGGTGCTGGCGTTGAAGCTCGGTGCGGCGCGTTTGCTGGCGCGCCATTTCCCCACGCCACCGCTGCTCCTGCTGGATGACATTTTCGGAGAGCTGGATGTCGCCCGCCGCAACGCACTTCTGGGCGCATTGCCGGTCGACGCGCAGAAGATCGTCGCCACGACCCATCTGGATTGGATGCCTTCCGATCTGCCGGCGAGCGTGCTGCGGCTCGGCTCAACCGAGGGCTGAACGCGGCGCGCCGACGCCGCCTTGCCAGCCCGCAGCGCCCCCACTAGCCTCGGCGTCTTTTCTCATGAGCACCACCGCCCGTATCGAAGCCAAACGTTCATCTTCCAAAAAGAACGGCGCCAGTTTGCACCGCGCGCATTCTTCGCTGGTCACGGACGGATACGAACGCGCCGCGAGCCGGGCGATGCTCCATGCGGTCGGCTTCGCGCGGGAAGATTTCAAGAAATCCCAGATCGGCATCGCCTCGACGTGGAGCATGGTGACGCCGTGCAACATGCACATCGATCAGCTCGCGCGGCAGGCGGAGGCAGGCGCGAACGCCGGTGGGGGCAAGGCGATCATCTTCGGCACGATCACGATTTCTGACGGCATCTCGATGGGCACCGAAGGGATGAAGTACTCGCTGGTGTCGCGCGAAGTGATCGCGGATTCGATCGAAACGGTGATGGGTTGCGAAGGCTTCGATGGCCTGGTGGCGATCGGCGGTTGCGACAAAAACATGCCGGGCTGCCTGATCGCGATCGCTCGGTTGAATCGGCCCAGCGTGTTCGTCTATGGCGGCACGATCCTGCCGGGTTGCATCAGCGGGATCCTGGCGGAGAAGCGCTTGCGCAAGGATCGCCGCGAGAAGTTCGCGGAGAAGAATCTCGATATCGTGAGCTGCTTCGAGGCGGTGGGCGAATATGCGAACGGCGGGCTGGACGACCGGGAACTTGCGCTCATTGAAGAGAAGGCGATCCCAGGCGCCGGTTCATGCGGCGGAATGTACACGGCGAATACCATGGCGAGCGCGATCGAAGCGCTCGGGATGTCGTTGCCGAACAGCTCCGCCCAGAATGCGGTTTCGCGCGAAAAGGCGGCGGATGCCCGGGAAGCCGGAGTCGCTGTGCTGGAGCTGATCAAACGCGGTATTCGCCCGCTCGATATCATGACGAAGCAGGCGTTTGAGAACGCGATCACCGTGGTGATTGCGCTCGGCGGTTCGACCAATGCCGTGCTGCATCTGCTGGCCATGGCGCACGCCGCGCACGTTCCACTGACGCTGGATGATTTCACCCGGATCGGTAAACGCGTGCCGGTGCTGGCCGACCTGAAACCGAGCGGCCGCTTTCTGATGAGCGAGCTGGTCGGGATCGGCGGGCAAACGCCGCTGATGAAGATGCTGCTCGATGCCGGCTTGCTGCACGGCGGTTGCATGACGGTGACCGGCAAAACCGTGGCCGAGAATCTCAAGCGCGTGAAGGCTTACCCGAAAGGACAGGAGATCATCCGCGGCCTCGATAATCCGATCAAACCGGACAGCCATCTGGTGGTGCTCTACGGCAACCTCGCGCCGGGTGGTGCGGTGGCGAAGATCACCGGAAAGGAAGGACTCGAGTTCTCCGGCAAAGCGCTGGTTTTTGAAAATGAGCAGGACGCGCTCGCGGCGATCCTCGACGGACGCGTGAAGAAGGGCCACGTGATCGTGATCCGCCATGAAGGCCCGGTCGGCGGGCCCGGCATGCGCGAGATGCTTTCACCGACCAGCGCCGTGATGGGCAAGGGGCTCGGCAAGGATGTTGCGCTGATCACGGACGGGCGGTTCAGCGGCGGTTCGCATGGATTTGTGGTCGGCCACATTACGCCGGAGGCGGCGCTCGGCGGGCCATTGGCAATCGTGCGTAACGGCGATCCGATCACGATCGATGCGAAACGACGCGTCCTGACGCTCGGGATTCCGCAGGCTGATCTCGATGGCCGGCTGAAGCGTTGGAAAGCTCCGGCGAAACGCTACACGCGAGGAGTGCTCGCGAAGTATGCCCGGCAGGTCAGCACTGCCAGCCAGGGCGCGGTCACAGACTAGGAGGCGAGTTTGTCGTTTCGAGGTGGCTCTCCGGGCCAGGCCCCGGTCGCGCACGCTCAGGAATAATCCCGGATGAGCTTTGACATCGCCGAAAGCGCTTCGTTACTTACCCGACAGTGCGGAAGCAGCGGTGGGCGCACGATTGCCGGCTCTGCTTCCGCGACTCCCCTCGCTACTTAAACCTTCTTTTCCGTGGCACAGAACGACGAATACATCCTCGAGATCCTCACCGACAGCAGCCTGATCACTCCCTCGCAGCTCGAGCGTGCGAGAGCGGAACGGGAGGGCAGCGAAAGCCTGATTGCCACGCTCGTGCGACAGGGGATCGTGAGCGAAGAGGATGTCAGCCGGGCGTTGGCGACTCATGCGGCGATGGATTTCGTCGATGTCGCGCAGCTCGCGATCGCGGACGAAGTGCTGGCGCAGGTACCGCGGGAGGTGGCAAAGCGTTTCAAAGTGGTGCCAGTCGCGGAGAGCGAAACCGGGTTGATGATCGCCGTGGGCGATCCGCTGGACTTCGACACGTTCGACACGTTGCACCACATGCTGCAGCGGGATCTGGAATTCGTCTGCGCGACCCCGGCGGCGATCAAAGTCGCATACCGCAAGTATTACGGCACGGCGGAAGACGCGATCGAGGACATGGGCGATGGCGGCGGGATCGAGGTCATGGGCGAGGGGGCGAGCACGCCGGGCGCGGAAGGCGATGTGGGCGACGCGCCAATCATCAAGATGGTTTCGATGATGTTGCTCGAGGCTTACAACATGCGGTGTTCGGACATTCACCTCGAGCCGCTGGAGAAGCGTTTCCGGGTGCGCTTCCGCATCGACGGCGTGCTGCACGAGATGCAGAACCCGCCGAAGAAGCTGCAGACCGCGATCATCTCCCGCCTGAAAATCATGTCCGGTTCGATGTCGATCGCCGAGAAGCGGCTGCCGCAGGACGGGCGGATCCAGGTGAAGATGGGCAAGAAGTCGATCGACTTGCGCGTCTCGACCATTCCGACCAGCCACGGCGAGTCGATCGTCATGCGAATTCTGGACAAGTCGTCGCTTTCGCTCGGCCTGCCACAGCTCGGATTCTTGAGCGATGACCAGGAGACGTTCGAGCAACTGATCACCTTGCCGGACGGCATTCTGCTCGTAACCGGGCCGACCGGTTCGGGCAAGACGACGACGCTTTACGGCTGCCTGAATTACATCAACAAGCCGGACAAGAAGCTGATCACGGTGGAAGACCCGTGCGAGTACCAGATGAACGGCATCAACCAGGTGCAGGTGAATGCCGACATCGGGATGACCTTCCCCGCGGCGCTCCGTTCCATCCTGCGTCAGGCGCCGAACATCATCATGATCGGCGAAATTCGCGACGCGGAGACCGCCAACATCGCGATCAACGCTGCGCTCACCGGACACTTGGTGTTCTCGACTTTGCACACGAACGATGCGCCGGGCGCGGTCGCGCGGTTGGTGGACATCGGCGTGCAACCGTTCCTCGTTTCATCGGCGGTGCGGGCAATCGTCGCGCAGCGCTTGGTTCGTAAGATCTGTCCCAAGTGCCAGCAACCGTACGAGATGACGGAATCAGAGTTGCAGGCGCTCGGACTGAGCGCCGGTCAATTGGGCGAAGCGAACGTGATGATGGGCAAGGGTTGCGACGCCTGCAAACACCTCGGCTACAAAGGCCGGATGGGCATCTTCGAGATGTTCCTGATCGATGACGAAGTGCGGCACATGGTGAACAACAAAGCCTCCACGGTGGAGCTGCGGAAGCGCGCCCGTGAGATGGGCATGCGGACCTTGCGCGAAGACGGAATTCGCAAGGTGCTCGCCGGGATGACCTCCGCTGAGGAAGTCATCGGCGTGACCATGTCGGACGCGGATTAACCGGCCGGCTGGGCATTGGCCGCGCTCGCGCGAGTCACAGGCAGCGTTTTCTAATGAGGCACGTGAGTGCTCCTTTGTGCCCGCTGGCCGTCACCCCCGCACGACGTGGAAATCGCTGATGCTCTGATCGGCTGACCCGCCGGGGCTGAAGGTGAATACCTGATCCTTCATTTTCACCGAGCCGATTGAGGAGTCCGAGATGATCCCGAAGCGAGTGCCACCGTCGTTCGCAATCAAAGAGGCGATCGTCACGACGCTTCATCGCGGAGAGCCGCCCAGCCCTGTGCTGGAGGTTGCGCTGCATCACCGGCAGCTCTCTTCGCTCGGAAACATCGCCAGCTTTGTGCCGGCGACGGTGGACAACTGAACCGGTGCGGTCTAATCCGGGAGCATCTCCCATGGCTCTGTTCAATCTTGGCAAAACGTCCACTGCTCCCCCTGAACCCAATTTGTCGATCAAGGCCGGAGGGCTCGTCCCGATGGAGGATTTGCTCCGGCTCGTGGTCGATGAAGGCGGCTCCGACTTGCACCTCAGCGTCGGCGCCCCGCCCGCGGTGCGGCTGAACGGACGGATCGTGAAGCTGGAGATGCGGCCGCTGACCGCGGAAGACACTGAGACCCTTGCGCGCGCGATCACGAGCGACGGCAACCTGCAAAAAGTGAACGAAGAGGGGAGCGTGGACTTCGGGTTTTCCTTCCGCGAATCCAACCGCTTTCGCGTCAGCGTTTATCGCGAGAAGGGGAACCTCGCGCTCGCGCTGCGGCTCATCCCGCGGAAGATGCTGTCGCTTGAGGAAATCGGCATGCCCGCTGCCGTGCGCTCATTGTTGGATCTGCCGCGTGGGCTGGTGCTGGTCACCGGCCCGACCGGTTCGGGCAAGAGCACGTCGCTCGCGTCGATGCTCGATGTGATCAACGCGACAACCGATCACCACATCATCACGATCGAGGACCCGATTGAATACTTCCACAACCACCAGCGCGGCATCGTGAATCAGCGCGAGCTCGGCGTGGACGTGCCGAGTTTCGCGGACGGGTTGCGACGCGCGTTGCGCCAGGACCCGGACGTGATTCTGGTCGGCGAAATGCGCGACCTGGAAACGATGGAAACCGCGATCACTGCCGCCGAAACCGGGCACCTGGTTTTCTCGACGCTGCACACCACCGGCGCCGCGCGGACGGTCGATCGCATCATCGACGCCTTCCCGAACACGCAGCAGGAGCAAATCCGCGTGCAGCTTTCGACCAATCTCAAAGCGGTTCTCTCGCAAGTTCTCCTCCCGCGCATGGACAAGCCCGGCCGCATCGCCGGCTTCGAGCTGATGATCAACACGCCGTCGATCGCCGCGCTGATCCGCGACAACAAAACCTTCCGCATCGCGAACGACATCCTGACCGGCTCCAAGTACGGCATGGTCTCCCTCGATGCCTCGCTGGCAAATCTCTACCTCGAAGGCCTGATCAGCTACGAGCAGGTGCTAACCAAAGCGCAGGATCCGCAGGCCGCGGTCCAGTTGATCGGCGGGCAGAAGCCGAAGAAGCGGTAGGGCCGGCGGTTGGGACCGTGGCGAACACCGCGGTGCTGCGCCGGCCTTTCCTCGTTCGGAACGATCTGGGATCCGCTTTCTTATTGCGTAGGAGACAATGCTCGGTCCGCAAATACGGTCAGGGTTCGACCGAAGCCCGTGGTCCCGCAAAGCCAAGCCATACTCCCGTCGCATCGGGCCAAAGGCCCATCAACAAGCTAGCCCAAGGCAAAGCGAGGAACGAGCGCCGCCTTGGGTCCGAAGCAAAACGATCCAGAAGCCCAATGGGGCGCCACAACTACCGACGCGCGTCGGTCGCTCAGTCCCAAACATAGCGTTCATCGATCTCCACGCCGTGCTTGCGGCAAAGCGCCCGCAATTCGTCCTGAAACGACACGTTGCGATGATGTTCCTCCTGCGTCGCGACATACGCGCGAACCTGTTCGACGTTCGACTGGCTGACCGAAAATGCGCCGTATCCACTTTGCCAGTAGAAGTCGCTGTAAGCCGGCCCCTGTCCCTTCATCCATTTAGACGGACTCTTTTTCACCTCCTCTACCAGCCCGGCAATCGCGACGGTGCGCGAAAGGTTGCAAAGAATGTGAACATGATCTTCGGCCCCGCCAATGAGGATCGGCTCGCACGCGAGGTTTTGTAGGACACCGGCCATATAGGCGTGCAACCGGGCGCGGAGTTCCGGCTCTTGGAGAAACGGAATGCGGTTCTTCGTGCTGAAGACAATGTGCAGGACGACGCGGGCCAGAGATTGCGGCATGACGGAGGGAAGTTGTTACGCCCCGTTGGGGCTTTGCCCATTCTTTGTTACCAGACCCAGGGCGGCGCTCGTTCCTCGCTTACCCTGGGCTGGCTTGCCGCAGGCCGTTGGCCCGACACGCGGTTTCCTTGTCCAAGGGAGGATTCGATGAACGGATGAAGTATTACAGGTTACGACTTCCCGGACAACGCCGCCTGAATCTCGTCATGCCAACGTCTTTCATCCATTTCCGGATGAAACGAGCTTTCCGTTCTTTTCTAAACGCTCAAACGAATGCTGAGGCGGCTGAATAAGGGCGCGACTATATTCACGATCCAGCTCCCACGTTTCCGCCGTGGTCAAAAACCAGCGGTCTTGGAAAAGCGCTTCCGTGAGACCATCCACGAGTCGGTCGTCACCAAACGTAGGTCTGGAAACACCCGAACCGAGAAAGACAAGTGGTTTAAGGCTCATCGCGAAGGAAGCGGCGATGCCTGCGGGTCGCGAAAGCGGAACGTGCGAGACTCCGACTGCGCCCAGTCCGAGCCGAACGCATTCGGCGGCATGCAGAGCACCAGCACGCGGGAACGCTCCCGCCCTTCCTCGATCTGCGCACTCTTCGACTGGGGTGATTCGATGCTGTGCCCGGCTTGAGCACCCATTCATCGAACCAGGCCTTCACCCCATCCTTCCGCAACCGCTCCGCCAATGTACGCACCACCGCCTCGTCCTTCGCGCTGTGGCTCAGGGAGATGTCGTAGGAATCGCCCATACGGATTGCGCCTATAACAAGGTCTTGGGCCTAAGGCGATCTCTCGACTGAGCTAGGCTGAGCGCTATTTCGAAGCTTGGTCAGGCCGGCCTCACAGCGAGTTCCACCGCCGTGACGGATGCGGCGGGGAAGGTGAGCGGTTCGCCGATGACGAGCGCGCGTTCGCGGACGGTCATCGGGTCGTCTTTGGCGGAGGTGAGTTCCGCCATCGGGTCCGTGGCGATTTCGAAGGCTTTGCCGGATTGGGCGGTGAAGCCGGGGATTGTGAGCTGGCAGGTTTGGGCTCGGGTGCGGTGGGTGTTGACGACGTGCAGGAAGAACTGGTCGCCGGTGCGGCTGGCGGTGATGTCGAGCTCGGGTGGGCCGCCGCTCACGCGGACGAATTGCCGTCCGGTGTGTTTGCGGTAGAGCGCCATGACTTTGCCGACCGGCATTACGTAGGATTTGCCGCCGGGCGTGGGGATCATGATCACGTTCGTCTGCCAGCGCGTGCCGCAGAAGTCGCCGAGATTGGCGATCTTCAGGAGATCGCCGTGGCGCTCGTGGAGATTGAGGAAACGCGCGTAGGCGACGCCGGTGGCCCAGGCGGAATTGAGGTCGCAACGGTTGCGGCCTTGCATGGTGAAGTGGCACTCGGTGAGCGCGAGCGCGGTCTTCGTGCGCTCCACCTGGGCGCGCATTTCGAGCAGCTTGCGCTCGTGCTTTTTCACGCTCCCCATGAGCACGGCCCACGTCGTGGCGGGATCGCGTGAATAGTCGGCGTCGTTGAGCGGCGCGCCGGGATCGAAGAGGTGATGGAAGGCGAGATAGTCGAAATGCTCGCCGGCTTTCTCGATCATCTCGGGCGCCCAGCCGCTGTCGCCCCACGCGATGAGCTGGATGGTCGGATCGACCTTCCGCATCGCGGTGGAGAACTCGACCGTCTTGCGGATCGCCCAATCTTTTTTGAACCGGCTCGGGGCGTAGGACGTTTCGTTGCCGAGCTGCCACACTTTGATTGGGAACGGCTCGCGCGTGCCGTGGCTGATGCGCTCTTTGTTGTCGGGGTCGTTGCAATAGGCAACCCAGTCCGCCGCTTCCTGCGCGTTGCCGGAGCGCGCTTCGCCGAGCTCGTTGATCGACCAGCGCGGGTCGCCTTCGGCTTCGAAGTTCACGCACATCAGCGGGTCGGCGCCGACCTGTCGGCAGAAGTCCAGGAACTCCGCGGTGCCGATCTGATTCGTCTCCACGCCGCCCCAGACCAGATTGTGCATCGGCTTCCGACTGGCGCGCGGGCCGACGCCTTCGCGCCAGCGGTAGTAGGCGCTGAAGAGTCCGCCCCAACGCATCATCGGCGGCGCGAGTTCCTGGGTGGCCGCGATGAGATCGGGCCGCCACTTCTGCTGCAGGTGATCCCAGCTCGCCTCGACCGAGCCGTCGGTCGTGCCGAGCGGCTCCATGAATTGCATGTAGAGCCACGGCGAGAGATCGAAGAGCGGCTCGGGCGCGATGGTGATCGTCGTCGCAGCGTCGTCAGCGTTCGCCAACGATGGCGCGGCGAGCAGTGCGGCGGCGGTAGCGCCCATCGTGCGGAGCACTTCCCGACGGGTGAGGTTCGAATCGGGAGGCAACATGCGACGAAGCATACCGCGCGCGTAAAGCCGGCGCGCAGAACCGCGCAGACGGCAGAACGGCGACGTTCCAATCCCAGACTCACCTCACGCCGTGAGGCGCTCGGGTTGTTCCCGGCTCGTTACCGTTACGTCATATTTTCGTCTTCGCTGCGAAGATGCTGGAAATCCTCGCGAGTCTCCGCGAATACCTTCTCGCCGGCACTCCCCCGCCGTTTCTTAGAACCCTTTCATGAACGCCAAACAAGTTCTCGATCTCTTCGTCGAACAAGGCCTGATCGATGATGCCCAAAAGGACGATCTCGCGACCGCAGTGGCCGATACCGGCAAGTCGTTGCCGCAGGTCATGGTCGATTACGAAGTCTGCACCGAGGAGGAATTTTACCAGCACGTCGCGACGGCATTGGGCACCGACTACGTCGATCTCGCGGGCTTCGAACCGCCGACGGATGTGCTGCGGTTGATCACCGCCGGACACGCGATTTTGCACAAAGCGTTCCCGCTCGGGCTCGAGGGAAACACCATCCAGCTCACGATGGGGGACCCGTTTAACATGCAGACGCTGGAGGATCTGCGGTTCGCGCTCGGCAAGGAGATCCAGTGCGTCGTGGCCCCGGTCTGGCAGATCGAGGAGCTGATCAAAAAGCATTACGGCACCGACGCCGGCAGCATGGACGAAATCCTGTCGCAGCTCGGCGGAGGATTGGAGTTCGGCGGGCCGGACGGCGGCATCGATCTCAAGAACCTCGAGGCCGAAGCCAACGCGACGCCGATCATCCGTTACGTCGATCTGATCGTCTATCAGGCGATCAACGATCGCGCGTCGGACATTCACTTCGAGCCGTTCGAGACGGAGTTTAAGATCCGCTACCGGGTGGACGGTGCGCTTTACGAAATGTCGCCGCCACCGCGGCACCTGGCACTGCCGGTCATCTCACGCGTGAAGGTCATGGCGAACCTGAACATCGCCGAGCGCCGGCTGCCACAGGACGGACGTATTCAGATGAATCTCGGCGGCCGTCAGGTCGATTTGCGGGTGAGCACATTGCCCACGCAGTTCGGTGAATCGGTCGTGTTGCGCGTACTCGATCGGTCGGCGGTGAAGCTCGAGCTCGAGACGCTCGGCATGCCGGGTTACATCTACAATTATCTGCTGCACACGATCGAGAAGCCGAACGGCATTTTCATCGTCACTGGCCCGACCGGCTCGGGGAAAACGACGACGCTCTACGCGTGCTTGAACAAGATCAACACGGTCGATTCCAAAGTGCTGACTGCGGAGGACCCGGTGGAATACGACATCGAGGGCATCATTCAGGTGCCGATGAACGACGCGATCGGGCTGAACTTCGCCCGGACGTTGCGCGCCTTTTTGCGGCAGGACCCCGACCGCATCATGGTCGGAGAAACACGCGACATCGAAACCGCGCAGATCGCCATCCAGGCGTCGCTCACGGGGCATTTGGTGTTCACCACGCTGCACACCAACGACGCGCCGGGTGCCGTCACGCGTCTCGTCGATATGGGCGTCGAGCCGTTCATGATTTCGTCTTCACTGGAAGGCGTGCTCGGTCAGCGGTTGATCCGGAAGATCTGTCTGAATTGCCGCACCGCCTATGAGCCGACCGAAGCGGCGCTCGCTCAGCTCGGGCTTTCCCCGCACGAGATCGGCGACAAGAATTTCTACTACGGCAAAGGCTGCGACACGTGCAACAACACCGGCTACAAAGGACGGAAAGGTATCTACGAGTTGCTCGATATGAGTGACCCAGTCCGTGAACTGATCAACCAGCGCGCCCCGTCGGTGGTGCTCAAGCAGAAGGCGATCGAGCTCGGCATGACCACCCTGCGGCACGATGGATTGCGCAGCATCTACGATGGCGAAACCAGTATCGAAGAAGTGCTGAAATACACCTGATCCTCCGGACTTCCTAATCGACATTCCTGCTTCACTGCGCCTAATTCTTCAGCAGCAAATCTCAGCGTTCTCCCTCTATGCCTAGATTCAATTACATCGCTCTGGACCAGCGTGGACAGGAATCCACCGGGGTCATCGAAGCCGGAACTTCCAACGACGCCGTGGGCCAGTTGCGCCAATCGGGATACTTCCCCACCAGCGTGACTGAAGAAGGCAAGGGTGTCGTCACCGCGAAATCGAACAAGAAGGTCGCGAAGGCAGTGAAGGCCGCTGCAGCGCCAACCGCCAAGAAAGGCGGCATCGTTCTGTTCCAGAAGAAAACGGTGAAGGGGAAGGTGTTGATGATTTTCACCCGGCAGCTCGCGACGCTGATCGATGCCGGTCTGCCTTTGCTGCGCAGCCTGACCGTGCTCGCGAAGCAGGAGAAAGATATCGTGCTTCGCAACACGATCAACGCGCTGGCGGACGGCGTGCAGGGGGGGAGCACGTTTTCCGAGGCGATGGCGCAGCACCCGCGCATCTTCAACAAACTTTACATCAACATGGTGAAAGCGGGCGAGCTGGGCGGCGTGCTCGAGCTCGTTCTGAACCGTCTTGCCGAGTTCCAGGAGAAGGCGCAGAAGGTGAAGAACAAGGTGGTCGCGGCGATGGCGTATCCGGTCATCGTGTTGATCATTGCGATGTTGATCATGCTCTTCCTGCTGGCGTTCATCGTGCCGAAGTTCGAGACGATCTTTAAGGACATGCTCAACGGCCAGGCGCTGCCTGCAATCACCCGCTATGTGATCGCCGCCAGCAACGGCATCAAACTGATGTTCATCCCGCCCTACCTGTGGATTACGCTGGGGTTGGTCATCGGTGTGATCTTCGCCTGGAAAGCGATCAACGGCAGCCCCGCCGGGCGGGCTGGGATGGATCGGTTGTGGTTGCGGCTGCCGCTCTTCGGTGACTTGCTCCGCAAGAGCGCCATCTCGCGGTTCAGCCGCACTCTTGGAACGTTGGTGACCTCCGGCGTGCCCATTCTGCAGGCGCTGAACATTACCCGCGATACCGCGGGCAATGTCGTGGTCGCGGACGCCGTGACCAAAGTGCATGACGCGGTCAAGGAAGGTGAATCGATCGTCCAGCCGCTGGAAGCGAGCGGGGTCTTTCCGCCGATGGTAATCTCGATGGTGGACGTCGGCGAAGAAACGGGGCAGCTCCCGGAGATGTTGCTGAAGATCGCCGAGGTCTATGACGACGAGGTGGACAACGCAGTGGAAGGTCTGACCTCGTTGCTGGAGCCCATCATGATCGTCATTCTCGCGCTCATCGTCGGCACGATCGTTATCGCGCTGTTCATGCCGCTCATCGAGATCATCAAAGGAATGCAGGGCGCCGGTGCGTGATCGCAGTAGCGGCTCCGTAACTCTCCACTATCTTCGCCGTATGAACCGTTCCCCTCGTCCTTCCGCTTTCACGTTGATCGAGATGCTCACCGTGATGGCGGTCATTGCGATCCTGGCGTCGCTCATCATGGCGGTAAATGGATACGTGCAGCGCAAAGCTGCCACAGAGCGGGTGAACGGTGAGATCGCAGCGCTGAGCCTCGGGTGCGAGAACTACAAGGTGGACAATGGAGTTTACCCGCGGAACTCGGATACCGACGCGTTGGATTCGCGGACCGAAGGCAACCCAAACTCCACCGCCTACCAGAAGGCGAGTCTCTATCTGTATAAAGCGCTGAGTGGCGACACGACGCCGGAAGAAGCGCCGGATTTCGTGCCCGAGGAGAAGGTGTATCTTCCGGAGTTTTTCAAAGCGACCGTCCTGAACACCAGGAAAGATGACAACGGGAAGGTCAAAGCCGTCAATTTCATCCAGGATCCATTTGGCAACTCCTACGGGTATTCCACAGCCGCTGCCAAGGCGGAGGATGAATATAGAAAAGCTCTGAAGTCGAAGCCGAACACGGCACGGCAGAGCGATACGAAGGGCTACAACACCTCGAAGTTCGATCTTTGGTCCACCGGCGGATCGGTGAAAAGCCCCGCGACGGAGGCTGATCAGGCGCGGTGGATTAAGAACTGGTAGCGACTGCCAGCGAGGAGCGACCGCCAGCAAGGCGGGAGCAGGCATCCCTCGCCGGTAACGAGTCCGGACGGCACGCGAGGAAGGTTCCGGAATCTGCAAAGCGGTCGAGAGCGGTCTTTCCACGCCGACTTTTTCGAACCGCGTTCGGAAAGCTTCGGGCTCCAATCTAAACGAGCCGAACGGCTTCCAACGACGGCTCGGTGCGGAGCCAGGTAGTGAGCAGCGACTGGGATTCTGAAGGGGGATCGGCAGTGATTCCGGCGAACGACTTGCGCGGCTAGGTGTGGCCAGCCATCGTCACGCGCATGCGCCGACTTTCGTTGCTCCTCCCCATTCTGCTCCTGCCGATCTGCGGCCTCGCCGATGAGTCGCAAACCGAAGCACGGTTCATCAGCAATGCGCGGCAGCTCATTTACGAGGGCAAGCGCAGCGGCGAAGGCTACTTCCATCCGGATGGCAATGTGTTGATCTTTCAGAGCGAGCGGGAGCCGGAAAACCCGTTCTACCAAATCTATCTGCTCGATCTGCTTTCGGGTGAAAGCGCGCGCGTTTCGCCGGGGCAGGGGAAGACCACCTGCGGCTTCTTTCAGCCGGGTGGCGAGCGAGTGCTGTTCGCCTCGACGCACCACGACCCGCAAGCCGTCGCGAAGCAGAAAGCCGAACTCGAGTTCCGCGCCAGCGGAAAGCAGCGGCGGTACGCTTGGGACTATGACCCGGCCATGGACATCTTCAGCGCACAGCAGGATGGCACGCAGCTCGCGCGGCTGACCGAGGCCGAGGGCTACGACGCGGAGGCGGCGTTTTCGCCGGATGGGAAACAGATCGTCTTTTGCTCTCTGCGCGCCGGGTATGCGCAGGCCTCCACCCCCGAGGTGAAACAGCGCCTCGAGAAAGATCCGGCTTACTACGGCGACATCTGGATCATGAACGCCGACGGCACGAATCAGCGCCAGCTCACCACTGCGGCCGGCTACGATGGCGGCCCGTTCTTCTCTCCGGACGGTCAGCGTATCGTCTGGCGGCGCTTCGATGAGAGCGGGATGAACGCTGACGTTTTCACAATGAAAACGGACGGCTCAGACGTGCGGAGGCTGACCGAGTTCAAGTCGATGTCGTGGGCGCCGTTTTATCATCCGAGCGGCAAGTATCTGATCTTCACGTCGAACAAACTCGGCTTCGAAAACTTCGAGCTGTTTGTCGTGGACGCGGAGGGAACGAAGGAGCCGGCGCGCGTCACCTTCACCAATGGCTTCGACGGGCTGCCAGTCTTCTCACCGGATGGCAAGCGGCTCTGCTGGACGAGTGGCCGGACGGCGGACGGGAAGTCGCAGCTCTTCATGGCCGACTGGAATGACGCTGCGGCGCTGACCGCGCTCGCGGAAGCGCCGGCGCGCAAAGTGGACGGAAAGAAAACCGCAACCGTCGAGGAACGGGTCGTGGCCCTGGAGAAGTATCTCGGGGATCAACCCGCGCAAACCCTGGCAGCGGAAGTGGTGGGCGGGACCGTAGTCCATCTGCGCGTAAAGCCAGCGATCACGGCGGAGGATTTGCGCAATGAGGTCACTTCACTGGCTGCTCCGGAATATGAAGGTCGTGCGACGGGAAGCGACGGCGCGCAGAAGACGGCCGAAGCGCTTGCCGGATACTTCCAAGGGGTTGGACTCACAGCTCCTGGAGCTGCGTTTTTCCAAGCCTTCCAATTCGATGCCGGGGTGAAGCTGGTGCCGGATAAAAACGCGCTCATTGTGACCGCCGATGGATCACGGCTGAACCCGCTCGGGCTCGATCAAGACTTTCGCCCGATTCCTTTCAGCGACAGCGGCTCGGCAGACGCCGAAGTGGTCTTCGCGGGTTACGGACTGAATGTTCCCGGAGAAGGCGCGACGCGTTACAACAGCTACGAGGGGCTCGATGTGAAGGACAAGATCGTGCTCCTCTTGCGCTACGTGCCTGAGGCTGTCGAACCGGCACGCCGCGCACAGCTCAACCGCTATGCGGGATTGCGCTACAAGGCGATGATGGCCCGAGAGCGTGGCGCCAAAGCGGTGCTCGTGGTGACCGGACCGAATTCGCCGCAAGCGGGCGAGCTGCTGCCGCTGACGGGCGATGGCGCGCTGGCTGGGTCCGGGGTGCTCGCCGCCTCGATCACTTCTCACGTTGCGGAAGCGCTGCTCGCTCCGTCCGGCAAAAAACTGAAGGAGTTGCAGGACGCGTTGGACACAGAGAATCCGCACGCCGATGGCGGGTTCGTGCTGCCGAAAGTGCGCGTGTCGCTCTCGCTCGGCCTCGAGCACATCAAGAAGCAGGACCGCAATGTCGTCGCCGTCCTGCCGCCGGTAGGCACCGACGAATACATCGTGATCGGCGCCCATTACGATCACCTCGGACGCGGCGGGAGCAGCTCGATGGCGCGCGCCGGCGAGGAGGGCCAGGTGCATCCCGGCGCCGACGACAATGCGAGCGGCACCGCGCTGATTATGGAACTCGCGGCGAACTTCGCTGCGCCGAGTGCGCATGTGCCGAAGACGAACGCCGCCGCGGCAACGGCGTTTCGGCGCGGGTTGATTTTCGCGGCCTGGAGCGGCGAAGAGTCGGGGCTGCTCGGCAGCGCAGCATTCTGCGCGAACCCACCCGTTCCGATTGAGAAGATCACCGCCTATCTCAACTTCGACATGGTCGGGCGGCTGCGGGAAAACAAGCTGACGCTGCAAGGGGTCGGCAGCAGCAAGCTTTGGCGGCGCCTCATCGAGAAGCGGAACGTCGCGGCCGGCTTCAACCTGACGCTGCAGGAGGACCCATATCTCCCGACCGACACGACCAGCTTCTACCCAAAGCGAATCCCGGTGCTGAACTTCTTCACGGGAGCACATGAGGATTATCACCGCCCGACCGATACAGCCGACAAAGTCGATTTCGCCGGGTTGGAACGGATCGCGAAGTTCGCGCGCGAGATCGTCTTCGATCTCGCGACTCGACCTGACCGGCCCGACTTCGCCAGGGTCGAGCGCAGCGACCAGGGCGGCGGATCGCGCGAAACCCTGCGGGCCTATCTCGGAACCATTCCGGATTACACGACGGAGATCAAAGGGGTGAAACTGAGTGGAGTGCGCGGCGGCAGTCCCGCGGAGAAGGGCGGCCTGCAAGGAGGCGATGTGCTCGTGCAGTTCGGTCCGCAGGCCATCCAAAACATTTACGACTACACCTACGCGCTCGATGCGGTGAAGATCGGTCAGGCGATCAAGGTCATCGTTGAACGGGGTGGGCAGCGCGTGGAGCTGACGGTCACGCCGGAGGCGCGGAAGTAGAGGCGTTCCCGGCAGGATTGCGACCGGGAGAATTGGTTGCCGCTGCCGGGCAATGCTGAAACAGTAACCGACCCAATCACTGGGGAAAACATTCTATGGCTCAAGTCCAGACACACACCGAAGCGGGCGAGATGACGCAGGTCTTCATCGAGTTCGTCATGATGCATGCGCAAAACGCGGCGCTCTTTCTCGGGCAGGTGCCCAATCCTCGTGGCCAGGAGGTGGAGGTGAACCTGCCGCTGGCCAAGATGTTCATCGATCAGCTCGCCGTTCTGCGCGTGAAGACGAAAGGGAATTTGAAGCCCGACGAGCAGAAGGTGATCGATAGCGCCGTGAGCCAGTTGCAGATCGCGTTTGTGGAAGTCTCGCAAATGCTCCGCTCGCAGAATCTCGGCGCGGAGATCCCGCCGCCGCCGCTCGGGATGGACTTGGAAGATGAACCGTCTTCGGAACCGGGCCAGCCGGAAGCCGCTGCTGTGGAAGCGCCAGTTCAACCCGCAGCGGCTGCTCCACCTGCGGCGGCTCCAGCTCCCGAACCGGTGCAGGAAGAGGGGCGCAAAAAGTTCACGAAGAGCTACGGCTCCTGATCGGTGCCACGGCAACCCTTTGCGATCGGACGCTGGCAGCTCGGCGGCCTTGAGCCTCTTTACCTTCTCGGGCCCTGTGTCATCGAGAGTGAAGAGTTCGTGTGGAAGATGGCGCGACAGATCGCGGAGATTTGCACCACAGCCGGAGTGCAGTGGGTTTTCAAAGCGAGCTACGACAAAGCCAACCGCACGAGCGTAAAGTCATTTCGCGGCATGGATGCGCGTGCCGGCTGTGCGCTCCTGGCCGAGATCGGGCGCGAGTTCAATGTGCCGGTGACGACGGACGTGCATTCTCCCGCCGAAGCGGAGATCGCCGCCGAGTTCATCGACATCTTGCAGATCCCCGCGTTCCTCTGCCGGCAGACCGATCTGATCCAGGCCGCCGCGGAGACCGGCCGGGTGGTGAACGTCAAAAAGGGGCAGTTCCTCGCGCCTTGGGACGTGCGGAATATCGCGAAGAAAGTCGCCACGTTTGGCAACGCTCGCTTCTTTTTCACCGAACGCGGAGTGAGCTTTGGCTACAACAATCTCGTCGCGGACATGCGCTCGCTCTACTGGATGCGCGAGCTTGGATATCATGTGGTTTTCGACGCGACGCATTCCGTGCAGCGTCCTGGCGGCGCCGGCGACACAACGAGCGGCGATGGAGTGCTTGCGCCGGTGCTCGCACGGGCGGCGGCGGCCGCAGGTTGCGATGGCATTTTCATCGAGACTCACGAAGATCCGTCGCAGGCGCTCTCGGATGGGCCCAATCAGATTCCGCTCGCGCAGTTGCCGCCGCTGCTGAGACAGTTAAAACAGATCCATGAGCTCATCGCGTAAGATCATCGTCCTCGCCATCGTGCTGGGGACGGGCGTCAGCTTGCTGGCCGCAAAAAAGGACGAGCAGCCGAAAGAGCCCGCGAAAGCTGAGAAGAAGGATAAGGAGAAAAAGAAAGAGGACGGAAAAGGCAAACGCGCGGGATCGAAGGAGGACGAGAAGTTCTCGCTGCCGATCCCGGAGGGGCACGATTCAAAGGGGCTGAAGATTCCGTATCGTGACGCCGACGGGAACCTGCAGATGACCTTTGATATCGGAGTCGCGCGGCGGACCGATCCCGATCACGTCATGATGTCGAAGTTGATCATCGAAACATTCGACAAGAAGGGATTGAAGGAGATGACGATCGATCTGCCGAATTCGGTCCTCGATCTAAACACGCGCGTGATCACGACCGCGGACGGCGTGGTCATCAAGCGGACCGATTTCGAGCTCGCGGGCAAGACGATGGAATTCAACACCGCGACCAAGCAAGGCCGGCTCGGCGGCAGCGTGCATATGAAAATCTACAACCTCGATGATGAGACCAACACCCCTGAGGAGAAGCCCCGTGCAAAATAAAGTAATCCTACTCTCGATGGTGGCGGTGGTCAGTTCCTCCCTGGCGCAGAACCCGGTGGCAAAACCTGAGAGGGGTCTGACGCAGGAGGAATTCCTGAAGCAGATCGAAGCGCTCTCGCCGGCCGGCGAACTGCCGAAGCGGTCCGCCCCCAATCCTTCTCCCGCAGCGCCAGCCGCCCCGATGGCGAAAGTGCAGACCGCTGCCAGGCCTCCTTCAGCTCCGCCACCGGTGCCGGACATGCCCGAGGAAAGGAAGGAGAAGAAGGCAAAGGGTGCCACCGAGATCACCGCGCTCGAGACGACGTTCGATCAGAAAACGCATCAGGCTGTTTTCATCGGAGACGTGGTGGTGAAGGATCCGGAGTTCAACGTCTCCTGCGATCGGATGACGGCATTCCTGCGCCACGACGAAGGCCCCAAACCCGAGGACGCGGGGAAACTGAAACCTGTGCCTCAGAAGAAACAACAAGGCGGACTCGACCGCGCGATCGCACAAGGCAACGTCATCATCACGCAGGATAAAGCCGATACCGACGGCTCCACGAAACGGAGCGTTGGCAAGGCCGCGCGCGCGGATTACTCCGCGGTGACCGGTGAAGTGACGCTCACCGGCAGTCCCCAGGTTCAGCAAGGAATCAACACCTGCGTGGCCACCAGTCCGGAGACGGTGATGGTCATGACCCGGGACGGGAAAATGCGCGTGAATGGCCCGCATCGCATGACCATCCAGGACAAGGTGGATTCGAAGTAGGCCTGTGATTCTCGCCTCAGCCGCTTCGACCCCGCCGCCTCAGGAAAGGGGCGCGCCCATTCTGCAGACGGACAAGCTGGTTAAGATTTACGGGGGACGGGCGGTGGTGAACGGCGTCGATATCAACTGCCATCGCGGCGAGATCGTTGGGCTGCTCGGCCCAAACGGCGCGGGCAAGACAACCAGCTTTTACATGATGGTCGGTCTGGTCCGGCCAAACAGCGGACGCGTGAACTTCGACGGACAGGACGTGACCGGCTACGCGATGCATCGCCGGGCGCGCATGGGCATGGGCTATTTGCCGCAAGAGGAGTCGATCTTCCGCAAGCTGACGGTCGAGCAAAACCTCCTCGCCATTCTCGAAACGACCAAACTCAACCGGAAGCAGCGTAAAGATCGTTGCGAGGAACTGCTGACCCAATTCGGGATCGCGCACGTGGCGAAGCAGACCGCACTGACCCTTTCAGGAGGAGAAAAGCGCCGGCTGACCATCGCGCGTTCGCTGGTCACCAATCCGAGCATGATCATGCTCGATGAGCCGTTCAGCGGCGTCGATCCGATCGCCGTTTACGACGTGCAGCAGATCATTGCGAATCTTCGCGACGCGGGACTGGCGATCCTGATCACCGATCACAACGTGCGCGAGACGCTCTCGATCGTCGATCGCGCCTATCTGATTTTCGAAGGACGCGTGGAAACCCAGGGGCCGAAAGATTTCCTGATCAATGATCCCGTCGCGCGCCGAGTGTACCTCGGCGAGAGCTTCGAGATGTAAACCGCAGCCACCCCACCGAAGTCCATGCAAACCGCGAACGTCAATGTCCCCATCCGCGTCACCGGCCGGCACGTCAGCGTCACCGAGTCGATCAAGGATTACGCGACGAAGAAGGTGGAAAACCTCCACCTCGACTACCCGCGGATCATGGAAGCCCATGTGATCCTCAACGTGGAGAAGCACCGTCGATCGGCGGAGATCGTGCTCCATTGCAACAACCACATCACGATCGAAGCGAGCGAGGAGACCGACGACATGTACACGTCGATCGACAATGTGATCAGCAAGATCGCGCGGCAGATGCGAAAGTACAAGACGAAGATCCTGCGCAACCATCGTCCGCGGATGGACGGAAAACACTTCGAGGAGCAGGTGCTCAGCGTCGGCGATTCATTCGCCGAACTCGTGGATGCGGAACCCGAGGTCATCAAAACCGAGCGCTATCCCGTGAAGCCGATGTTCGTGGATGAAGCCGTGCTCCAGATCGAGATGTCCAACCGGCAATTCGTGGTCTTCCTCAACGCGAAATCGGAGAAGGTCAACGTGCTCTACCGGCGCAAGGATGGCGGCTTCGGGCTGATGGAGCCGACGTTCGCGTAGCGGGGGAAGCGTTCTTCGCGCGTTGTCGCTATGCGTGCTTTCCACGAGATAGCGGCCGAATACTGCGGGTGGGTTGAGCGCCCTTCGGAGCATCTGGACCTGAGGGAATGGCTGCCCGCTATTCTCGCAGAGATGGTTCACGCAGGATTCAGTTTGCCTGATTCCGATTGCTGGGCCGAAAGCGAGGCGACGGGTTTCAGAAAGCGAGATTACGAGGAAGTGCGAGCGGCACTGCCTCCTCTTCCGCTTCAATACTACCGTGAGGTATTCGAGCCGCCGGATATGGATTGCGAGGAGTCGATCGTTGGGGATCTCTATGATGACTTGGCGGACATTTACGGCGATCTGTCCGAGGGATTGTTTCTCTTTCAACATAGCTCTGCGATAGCTGCTGATGCCCATTGGAAGAGATGGTTTTGGTTTCATTGGGGAGCGCACGCCACTTCCGCGGTGCGAGCGCTTTACTGGGTTCAGCGGAACCGAGTGCACGATGTCGGAAGCGAGGAGAACTTCTCTGAGTAGAATCGAGGGGCAGATTGCCGCCTCGGATGTTGCCAGCGGTGCGGCCTCCTGCTGAAATCCGCGCCCTCGTTTCAAATCCTCAACCTCCCCGCATATGGCT
>JAQGOK010000036.1 GCA_028293645.1 Chthoniobacter sp. | reverse complement strand
GTTCGTAGGCCTCTCTCTGCGGAACCACGCAAACCCGCAATTTTCCTCCGCAAGCGGCGCGCGGGAAGCTACAGACGGTTTCCCTTTTCCATGATCCGCACTGCATTCGTCCTTGGCGCTGGACTCGGAACGCGTTTGAAAACGCTGACTGCACGCCGGCCCAAGCCGCTCATCCCGGTAATCAATCGACCGCTGATCACGTATGCGTTCGATCACCTGCGCGGCGTAGGGGTCGAGCATTTCGTGGTGAACACGCATTGGCGGGCGGAGGCTTACGATTCCGCGTTTCCCAGCGGCCATTACGACGGCGCGGCGCTGGCCTTCCGTCGCGAATTCCCGGAGGTGCTCGAGACCGCGGGCGGGATCAAGAACGTCGAAGACCTCCTCGGGCCGGCGCCGTTCTTCGTTTATAACGGCGACATCTTGACGGATCTGCCTTTGGAGCCGGCGATCCGCGCGCATCGGGAGGGCGGCCACGAGGTCACCATGGTTTTGCGCAGCAAAGACGGCCCGCTGCAAGTCGCTTGGGACGCGGCCAGCGCTGCGGTGACAGACATCGGTCGGCGCGTTGATCCGCTCAGCGATCCGCTGTTCCTCTTCACCGGCATTTACCTTGTGAATCCGGAGTTCTTCGCGCGCATCCCGCCGGCGACGAAGATCAGCGTCGTTCCGATCTTTTGCGATATGATCCGTGAAGGCGGCGGGCGGCTCGGAGGCGTGGTGATCGATGAGGGCCACTGGTGGGATCTCGGCACGCGCGAGCAGTATCTGGCGGTGCATCGCGAACTCCGGACGCGCTCAGCGGAAGCCAACGCCCCATGGATTCATCCCAGCGCTGAGGTGTCGCCGAGCGCCCGCCTGAGCGGCGCGACAACGGTGGGTGCAGGCGCGGTCATCGGCGAACACGCGAGCTTGCACGATTGCATCGTCTGGGAGGGTGCGCAGATCGCGGCAGGGAGTCTGCTGAACGACTGCATCGTCACCGAAGGTGTCGCCGTCAGCGGTCTCCATTCGCACGCGGACTTGTAACCCGCGGCGCCTCCGTCACGCTGCTCTGAGTTCCCGAATCTCTGCCATGCTTCCGTCCACCGCCGCCGCTTCCGCAGTCGCCGTCGTCCCGATTGAAAAGGGCGGGTCCGGTCGCAAATTCTGGCGCCTGACCGCCGGCGGCGAATCGCTCATCCTCGTCCGCTACGGCGAGGATCGTCCCGAAAATGCGCAGTACGTGGCGATCGCGCGCTTTCTCCTCGGTGTCGGCGTTCGCGTTCCGGCGATTCATTTTCATGACGAAGTGGAAGGTTTGATCCTCATGGAGGACGCGGGCGAAACAGACCTCTGGAGCTACCGCGACGATCTCTGGCGTGTGCGCCGTGCACTTTACCAGCGGACCCTTGATGAAGCGCTGACGCTGCACACGCGTGCGCATCTCGCGGGCGAAGTCCCGGAGTTGAAAATGCAGCCGGTCTTCGATGCCCCGCTTTATTGCTGGGAGCAGGATTATTTCATCGAGCACTGCCTGGGCCGGCACTTCGGATTGAGCGCGGTGCAAATCGCGGATGCGTGCGACCGCCCGCGCTTGCAGGCGATCGCCGACGAACTCGCGGACTTGCCTCGCTGCCTCGTCCATCGGGATTTTCAAAGTCAGAACGTGATCGTCCGCAACGGCGAAGTCTGCCTGATCGACTTCCAGGGCCTGCGACCGGGGATTGCGCACTACGATCTCGCGTCGTTGCTGTATGACCCGTACGTGACGCTCACTTCCGCGGAGCGCGAAGAATTGCTCTCGCACTACATCTCGGGATTGCGCGGACCCGGGCAGCACGAAACCGCCGACTTTCGCGCCGTCTATCAGCTCTGCGCAATGCAACGGCTCATGCAGGCACTGGGCGCCTATGGCAAGCTCGGCCACGGCGACGGTCGCACGCAGTTTCTCGGCTACATCCCGACCGCGCTGCGCAGCCTGCGCAAGGTGGTGGCCGGCATTGACGGACTCGAGAAGTTGAGCGACCTCCTGCGGCGTTTGCCGCCCGTCTAAATCGGGCGTTTCTCGCCGCTCTTCCCGGAGCTAAGAAAGCGTCCGGCGCGCGGTCACTCCAGCGTCCATGCGTCCGCGCCTCTTTTTCCCTCTTTCGATCTTCGTCCTCGCCCTGCAGAGCGTTGGCGCGATCGATTTCCAGAAAGAGGTGCGGCCGATTTTGGAGACGTATTGCTTCGACTGCCACGGCGGGAAGAAGGCCAAAGCCGCGGTGAAGCTGCACGAGGTCCAGGACGCAGCCGACATCTACCAGCACGCCGGGATGTGGGACAAAGTGCTCGTGGAATTGCGCGACGAGGCAATGCCGCCGGACGACAAGCCGCAGCCCACTCCTGCAGAGCGCGAGCGTCTCATCGCCTGGCTCGATCAGACGCTGAATCATCCGGATCCGACCGTGCTGCCGCGCGATCCGGGTCGGCCGTTCCTGCATCGCCTGAGCAGGCTCGAATACAACAACACCGTGCGCGATCTGCTCGGGATCGAGTCGCAGCCCGCGAATGAATTCCCGCCAGATGGCGGTGGTGGCGGCGGTTTCGACAACAACTCGGCGACGCTTTTCGTGCCGCCGGTGCTGGTCGAAAAGTATCTCGCGGCCGGGGCGAAGATGCTCGCGGAAGCGAAGCCGGAACGGCTCTTCACAACGCTGCCGAGCGACGCCGTTTCGAATGCAGACGCAGCGCGCAAGTCGCTCACCGATCTTGCCACGCGTGCTTTTCGCCGGCCTGTTGAAGCCAACGAAGTGGACTCGCTGCTGACGCTCTTCACCCAGGCGGACGCCACGGGTGAATCGTTCGAAGACGCGGTCCGACTCGCTGCACGCGCGATTCTGGTTTCGCCACATTTCCTCTTTCGGATTGAGCAACCGCGCGGCGCCGGGGCTCATCGGATCAACGACTTCGAGCTGGCGAGCCGGTTATCCTATTTCCTCTGGTCCACGATGCCCGACGCGGAACTCTTTCGTCTGGCTGGCGAAGGGACGCTGCACGAATCGGCCGTGCTCGAAGCGCAGACGAGCCGCATGTTGCAGGATCCGAAAGCGCGCGCGTTGGCCGAGAACTTCGCCGGCCAATGGCTCCGCGTGCACGAGCTGATGACCTCGGCGCAGCCGGATCCGGGCAAGTTCCCCGAGTTCACGCCGGCTGTCCGCGACGCAATGCTCGCCGAGCCGATCGAGTTCTTCCACGCCATGCTCCGGGAAGATGCGAGCCTGCTGCATCTGCTTGATGCCGATTACACCTTCGCGAACGAGACGCTCGCGAAGCTGTATGGGCTGCCGGGCGTCACCGGCGACGCCTTCCAACGCGTCGCGCTCACGGATCGAAACCGCGGAGGCGTCGCGACCATGGCCGCGGTGCTGACGCTGACGTCGTACCCGCGACGGACCAGCCCTGTGCTCCGCGGCAAATGGGTCCTCGAAGAAATCCTCGGCACGCCACCGCCACCGCCGCCGGCGATGATCAAAAGCCTGCCGACTTCGGACAAAGTGCGCAACGGTCTGAGCTTGCGCCAGCAGCTCGAACAGCATCGTGCCGACGCGTCCTGCGCCGGTTGCCACAAACGCATGGACCCGCTCGGCTTCGGTCTCGAAAACTTCGACGCGATCGGTCGCTGGCGCACGACTGTGGCCGAGCTGCCCGTTGATGCCAGTGGCGAAATGGTCACCGGCGAAAAGTTCACCGGCCCGGCGGAAATGAAGGCGCTGCTCCTGAAACGCAAAGACGAGTTTGCCCGCACGGTCAGCGAGAAAATGTATGCCTACGCGCTTGCCCGCGGGCTGGAATCCTACGACGTGCCGATGGTTCGCCTCACGGTGAAGCGACTCGCGGGTGCGGATTACAAGGTCGGAACTCTCGTCAGGGAAATCGTCAGCAGCTACGCTTTCCAGCACCGCCGCGGGACCGAACCGCTCGCTCAACAGCAATGAACCCCGAAGGACTTTTCCTGTGGCTGATCGATATCGGCGTCTGGGTGTCGTTCGCCTTATCGTTGTTCATCGCTCGTCGCTGGGCCAAATGACTGCGTTCAATTCATCGCCATGAAAGCCACACCCATCTCCCGCCGCACGGTTCTGAAAGGCATCGGCGCCACACTTTGCCTGCCGTTGCTTGATGCCATGCGGCCACTGCGCGCTGCGGCGCTGGACGCGGCTGCTGCGCCGGTGCGGATGGCGGTGCTCTACATGCCGAACGGCGTTTGCCCCGGTGCATGGGCTCCGAAGGGCGCGGGCCGCGAGTTCGAGTTATCGCCCATTCTTGAGCCGCTCGCCGCACACAAGGACGACATTCTCGTGATGCGCGAGCTGTGGAATGCAGCCAGCGACACCGGCGATGGACACTACGTGAAGACGGGCGGCTTCCTCACCGGCACGACGATTACCCGCACGACCGGCAGCGACTTGCGCAGCGGTGCGGTCTCGATGGATCAGCTCGCGGCGAAGCGCATCGGGCACATGACGCGGCTGCCGTCCCTCGAGCTCGGCGTCGAATCGCCCGCCACCGGCGTCGATACGAACGTCGGCTACACACAACTCTACGGCGCGCACATTTCCTGGAGCACGCCGACCACGCCGCTCACCAAGGAGATCAATCCGCGCGCGGCGTTCGATCGGCTTTTTCGCTCGAACGAGCCCGGCCGTGCGGGTGAAGCGGCGAAGGATCGCAGCGTCATCGATCTCGTGCTCGAGGACGCGAAACGCTTGCAGCGTCAGCTCGGCAAGGATGATCGGCAGAAGCTCGACGAATATCTGGAAAGCGTGCGCAGCGTCGAACAGCGCATTGCGTTCGACGCGAAGCGTCAGAGCGAAACCGTGCGCAGCGATCCGCTCGCGGAAAAGGCGATCAAGGAACTCGGCGACCGCGTGGACGCCTACGCGGATCCGGCGCGGGTCAGCGAGCGGCGCGGCAACCACACCGAGCATGTGCGGCTGATGCTCGACATGATGGTGCTCTCGTTTTGGACCGACACGACGCGCATCAGCACGTTCATGTTCGGCAATGCGGTGAGCGGCCGGAACTTCAGCTTCCTCGAAGGTGTGAGCGGCGGCCATCACCAGACTTCGCATCACGAAGGCAAGCCTGAGAAGCTTGAGCAATACCGCCGGATCAACCAATGGCACCTCGAGCAGTTCGCCTACATGATGGACAAGATGAAGGCGATCCGCGAAGGCGAGCGGACCCTGCTCGACAACTCGATGCTGCTCTTCGGCGCCGGCATGCACGACGGCAACGCGCACAATCCGCGGAACCTGCCGATCGTCCTCGCCGGCCGCGGCGGCGGCACGATCGCGACCGGCCGCTCGGTGGCTTACGAGAAAAACACGCCGCTCACGAATCTGTATGTCGGGATGCTGAACCGCATGGGCACGCCCGTGCCGCACTTTTCAGACAGCACCGGCGAGCTCGCGGGTTTGGGCGATTCTGAGTTCAAGGGCGTGACGTAGCGCGGGGCTGACGGGGCGCTCGCAATCGTGTCATCCTGAGCGAAGCGAGCCGGACGCAGTCGAAGGACCTCTCAGGTTCTCCCGAGTGGTGCGCAACAAATGGCGCTTTCCTGTCGCTCCGCGCCGTCGCTGCCCACAAAGATTCGAGGTCCTTCGACTGCACTGCGCTTCGCTCAGGATGACATCAATCCAAAGCTGCCGCGCAGCTTCGGCAGCGATCTGCCCGCGGATTACCGACCTCCCCGCGGATTGCTTTGCACGAAGGTGCCGTTCATCGGTAAACAGCCGCACATGTCCGACCTCTGGCACGCTCTGAAGCCTGAAGCCCGCACGCAGCTTTCGCAGCGCGACTATTCCTCGAAGTCACCCGCCGAGCGGCTCGCGACGAGCGGAGTGGAAGCGGGCGAGCTGATCGCGAAGCGTGCAGAGCTGGCGGATGCGTGGATTCCAGGCGTCGAGCTTTTCGGCCGACGCATCTTCCCGCAAAGACATCGCGGCTTCTTCGGCGAATTTGCCCGCCAGGACGACGGCGCACTCGCGGCGATCGGCATGTGGCCGAAGCAGTGGGCCACCGCGCGGATGTTCGCCGGCACCGCAAAAGGCTTTCACATTCATCCGCCGCACATTCCGGAAGGCACCACCGCGGATGCATGGTTCCGCCGGCTGTTCGTCGATGAACCCGCAAACTTCGCGCTCCGGCCGTACGACCGTGAGCAATGGGACGCGATGTTTTTTGTGCAAGGGAACATCGAGATGTTGCTCGTCGATGAACGCGCCGGTCTGCCGCGTCGCCTCATGCGGTTCATCATCGAAGGCGACGATCAACGCGGCCCGCACAACGCCGGCGTGGTGATCCCGGCGGGCGTCGCGCACGCGTTGCGGGCGGAAGGCGCGCTTGACACGATCATGGTTTACGGCACGAGCACGAGCTTCGAACCGACGTTTGAAGGGCGCATTGCCGACGGAGTCGAGCGCGCGCCGCTGCCGCCGGAGTGGCAGCAGTATCTCGGTTGAACGGGGGCGATCCCGGTTCTTAACGCGCGGATGGATCTCGAACGCGTCACCGCCTTATTCCAGGAGAACTTCGACAGCTTCGGGGAACTCGGCGCATCGCTGAGCGTTTGGTCCGAAGGTCGCGAAGTGCTTTCGATTGCCGCAGGCTGGCAGGATCGGGAGCGGACCATCCCGTGGACCGCTGAGACCCTGGTGTTGGTCTGGTCCGCCACGAAGGGTCCCGCCGCCGCCTGCCTGCTGCACGCGTGTGCGGCGCAGCGGCTTTCGCTTTCCACATTGGTAGCAGAGGTCTGGCCGGACTTTGCCCAAGGCGGAAAGGAACGCATCACGATTGCTCAGGTGATGTCCCATCAGGCGGGACTGCCGGCGCTTTCCCACGAGGTCTCCGTGCTCGACCACCAAGCAGTGGCGACGGCGCTCGCCGCCGCAATCCCGCAATGGGAACCCGGTAGCGCGCACGGCTATCATCCGCGCACCTTCGGGTTCCTGGTCGATGAACTGGTGCGCCGAATTGCAGCCGTCCCCTTGGGCGAATACTGGCGCACGCACTTTGCCGAGCCGCTCGGGCTCGAGTTTTTCGTCGGTATGCCGGCCGGACTCGCGTCGGAAGCGGCACCGGTTTTTCCGGCGAAAAGCGCGCCACCCAAGGGCGATCCATTCTACACCGCCTTCATGACCTCCGGTTCGCTGACCTCCCGCGCGTTTGCCTCGCCGCGCGGCCTGCACAGCGTGGCATCGCTCAACACGCCCGACGCGCGCAGCCGCTCGTTCCCGGCGTTTGGGGGCGTGGGCACCGCACGCGCATTGGGTAAATTCTACGCCATGCTCGCGCAAGACGGCGCTCTGAGCGGCCAGACCGTCCTCGCCCCGCCGACGATCGATGCGATGAGCACCACGCTGGCCGACGGGGCGGATCGGGTGCTGCTCATGCCGACCGCATTCTCCGCCGGGTTCATGAAAGATCCGCTCGATGCGGATGGTCGGAAGCTGCGCTCCACGTTCGGGCCATCGCTCTGCGCATTCGGCCATCCCGGCGCGGGCGGATCGCTGGCTTTTGCCGACCCCGAGCACCGGATCGCGTTCGCTTACGTGATGAACCAGATGGAGCCCGGTGTGCTGCCGAATGCGAAGTCGCTGCGCCTGGTTGAAGCGCTTTATGCCGGCTTTTGAGCGGCAACCTTTCGCGCGCGTGTCATCTCGCTATCCGACGATTTTCACTCATCCGCCATGCCTGAACTCAAAGCTGAATCGACCACCCTCACTGTCCGCACGCGCGGGAAGGGCACGTATGAAATCACCGATGAAGTCGCGCGCGCAGTGCGCGACAGCGGTGTGCAGACCGGCACCGCGACCGTCTTCATCCAGCACACCAGCGCCAGCCTGATCATCTACGAAAACGCCGATCCCTCCGCACGCACGGATCTGCACGCGTTCTTCGACCGACTCGTTCCCGAGAACGCCGATTACTTTGTGCACACCGCCGAAGGTCCGGACGACATGCCCTCACACCTGCGCATGGTTCTCACCCGCACCAGCGAAGTGATCCCGATTGCCCGCGGCCGGCTCACGCTCGGGACGTGGCAGGGCATCTACGTTTTCGAACACCGCGCTGCCGCGCATACGCGCACGCTGGTCGTCAACGTTGTTGGTGTCTGAAGCCACGCGAGGATCGCGCATGCTGTAATGCTGGTGGCACCGCTCGGCGAGCAACGGGTCCGATCCGCGCTTCGAAGAACCCGCACCGCTATCGTAGAACGCCGCAGTCGAGCGACGCGCCCAACAGACGAGTGGCGAGGGGAACATTGGCGTTCGAGCCCTGGTTCTGGCCAGGTTTCGGGGGCAAGGCGCTCGGCGAACAGGAACTCGGCGTTGTGCAGTGGGGAAACCTCGTCACCTGCAAAGCACGAGTCGAAGTGAAACTGCGCAATCTGAAGGCGGTGCACTCGTTTACAGATCGAGAGGTCGGCGTCGCGGTGGATCTCGGCGGATATATCGCGGCCAAAGGCGCGCTGGCTTCTGCGGGGGCAGCTCTTGCGAAGCGGCTGGCGGCGAAGATGCGGTGATCGCCCGCAGCGGACGCAGCCCGATGGGAGCCTTGCGCAGCCCTAAGAAATCGCCGCGATCCGGCTCAACCGAATAGCCGATTGCAACTCGCACCCGCTGGTGTTACTGCACTGCTACCACCCCATGGCCACCATTCTCGCCAGCTTCGGCAATCTCTTCGGACTGGATACGTTCATCATCATTGGGGTGATCATCCTTTTCTTCGGCGGCAAAAAGCTGCCCGAAGCCGCGCGCGGCATCGGTGCCGCAATCAAAGAGTTCCGCCGCGGCAAAGACGAAGATCCCGAAAAGCTCCCGCCCGTATGAATATCGCCACCATCGCCAATCTGTTTGGTCCGCAATCGCTGATCATTTTGTTAGCAGTCGTTGTCCTGTTCGGGGCGAAGCGCATTCCGGAGCTCGCCAAGGGAATGGGCCAGGCGATCCGTGAGTTCAGCAAGGCGAAGGATGGCAACGAGCCTGAAGCCGAGAAACTTCCCCAAGTATGAATATCGCCTCTTTTGGTAATCTGTTCGGTCCCGACACGCTGATCATCTTTTTGGTGATCCTGATTCTGTTTGGCGCCAAGAAACTCCCGGAACTCGCCAAAGGTATGGGCCAGGCGGTGCGTGAATTCAGCAAAGCGAAGGACGATATCGAACGTGAGGTGACTCGGCCGCCGACGCCTGAGCCGATCCATCAACTCGCAGAGCCGAAGGTGGAAGTCGCCGCCGCGGATTCGCACGCGACGGACTTTCACACTCCGGCAGCAACCACCGCTGAAGACCGCGAGCCCGAGCATCACTCGAGTCGCGCGATCTGATTCTGCCGCTCATCTTCCACAAGGGCTCGCCTGTTACCGGCGAGCCCTTTTTGTTCCGGAATATGAAAGTCTTCGCCGCCGCCCTTACCTTACTCCTCGCCTTTGGCAGCGTTCTCTCTGCCGCTCCGGCGGAGATCGTGGTCTGTAGCTACAACATCCGGAATTACGTAAACGCCAAGCCGGCGGGCGAAGGTCAGCGATTCCCCACCAAAGAGAAGTCGGAGGAAGACATCGCGGCCCTGATTGCGATCATCAAAGAGGTCAATCCAGACATTCTGGGCGTGTGCGAAATGGGCACGCCAGACCGTTTTGAAGACTTCAAGAAGCGGCTGGCGGAAGCGGGCCTCGGTTACGTGGATTCCGAATACGTGCAGGCCGCCGATCCCGATCGGCATCTCGCTTTGGTGAGCCGTTTCCCGATCGTCTCCCGGCAATCGGCCACCGATGTCTCCTTCGAACTCAATGGCCGGGTGGAGAAAGTCCGCCGCGGGTTTCTCGATGTCACTGTGCAAGTCACGCCCGAGTATCAACTGCGGATGGTCGGCGTGCATCTGAAGTCAAAGCTGGCCGTGCCCGAAGGCGAGGCGCTGATCCGGCGGCATGAGGCGCAAGCGCTCCGCAAGCACCTCGAGAAGGCGATGAACGCAGATCCGCAGGTGAATCTGCTCTGCTATGGTGACTTCAACGACACCAAGAACGAGCCGATGTTCCAGGAAGTGACCGGAGTCCGTGGGCAGCCGAATCACATGTCCGACCTCTGGGCCAGGGATGAGCTGGGCGATCGGTGGACGCATTACTGGAAGACCGCGGACCTCTATTCTCGAATCGATTTTCTCTTCGCGAGTCCGGGACTTTTCAAAGAGGTGGTGAAGGCGAAGTCCAGGGTGTACCGCGGAACGAATTGGGAGGACGCGAGTGACCATCGGCCGGTTTTCGGGACCATCGTGCCGGTCAATCGGAAATGAGTCTTCGGTGCGCTGCGCGGCTTGCCGCGGCTTCGATCCTGATCGGCAGCGCCTGGGCTGGGGATCCGGAGGCGGACTGGCAGGCGGTGCGGGCGCTCGATGCCGGACCGGCGAATCGCCCGCGAACGCAGACCGAAGCGCGCTCCATTGCGCTCGATCACCTGCAGCGGCAGGAAACCGCGTTGCGCAGCTTTCTGGCGGCACACCCGACGGACGCGCGTGTTTTCGAGGCGCAACTCCGACTGGCGCGCCTGCTCCAGATGCGAGGCGGCTTCGACCGCTCGGAAAAGGCGCTCAACGAATCGCGAGCGATCATGGCGGGGCTCGAAAAAACCGCGACCCCGGAGCAACGCGTCGAACTCGACTTCGCGGCAGTGACGCGGCTCATGCGCACCATCGGCCAGCCCTCTTCCACGCGGCGCAATGAGCTGCTTTCCGCGGCCCGCAAGTTCCGCGCGGCGCATCCCGGCGATCGCCGAATCGCCGCGTTATTTGCTGAGGTCGCCGCGCTTTTCGACAACGAGCCGAAGGTGAAAGTGGCGCTCCTGACCGAGGCCGACATGCTTGCCGTCGAACCGGACCTCAAGGGCCGAATTGCCGACGATCTCCGCCGCGTCGCGCTGCTTGGGCAAACCGTGCCCTTGCAGTTCAGTTCGATCCAGGGGCAGGAGGTGAAGCTCAGCGACTATCGCGGGAAGCCGGTGCTGGTCGTTTTCTTCGCAGACTTCTCACCACCTGCGACGGACGCGCTAAAGCGCCTCAAGCCGGCCCTCGCGACACTCCCGAAAGGGAGCGTTGAGGCAATCGGGATCTGTCTCGATCCACAGCGTGCGACTGCGGAGGCGACGCTCAAAGAACACGGCCTCGCTTGGCCGGTGGCGTGCGACGAGCGCGGGTGGGAGGGCGAGCTGGTGCGATCGTTGGGTATCAATGCGCTGCCGACCGTGTGGCTCTTCGACAAGGAAGGACGCCTGCGCTCGCTCGACGCGCTCGAGGCAACGAGCGACCAGATCCGGCGGCTGCTGAAGGAGTAGCGCCGCTGCTCGCTTTACCCGCCGACTTCGGCCTTCGCTTCCGCTGCGAGGGCTGTCGAGAGGTAACGCTCACCGGTGGAGCAGGCAAACGTGACGATCAGCTTGCCTTTGTTCTCCGGGCGCTTGGCGACTTCGATCGCTGCCCAGACGTTTGCACCAGAGCTGATGCCGGCGAGGATGCCTTCCTCTTTTGCCAACCGCCGCGCCATCGCGAACGAGTCGTCGTTGCTGACCTTGATGCACTCGAGGATCTGCGGGTTTCCGGCTGAATCCTTGAGGTGCAGATTGTTCGGCACAAAGCCGGCGCCCGTGCCCTGAATCTTGTGTGGTCCCGGCTTCAGCGGCTGCCCGGCCAGGGTTTGCGAAATGACCGGTGAATCCGCTGGCTCGACCGCGATCGCCTGGAAGCTCGGCTTCCGGGGCTTGAGGGCTTCGGTAATGCCGGTGATCGATCCGCCAGTTCCCACAGCTGAGACGAGGATGTCCACCGCTCCGTCGGTATCTTCCCAGATTTCCTCAGCGGTCGTTTCCAGGTGAATCGCCGGATTCGCTGGATTGTTAAACTGCTGCGGGATCCAGGAATTTGGCGTGTTGCGATGCAACTCTTCGGCGCGCGCGATGGCGCCTTTCATGCCTTCCGTTCCCGGCGTGAGGACGAGCTTCGCGCCCAACATTGCCAGCAAAGTGCGCCGCTCGAGCGACATCGTTTCCGGCATGGTGAGGATCAACTTGTAACCTTTGGCCGCTGCGACAAAGGCGAGCGCAATGCCGGTATTGCCGCTCGTCGGCTCGATGATCACCGTCTCCTTGGTGAGGGTGCCATTCCGCTCCGCCGCCTCGATCATGGCCGCACCGATGCGGTCCTTCACGCTGCCGAGCGGGTTAAAGAACTCGCACTTGATCGCGATCGTGGCTTCGAGCCCGGCGGTGATGCGGTTCAGTTTCACCAAAGGCGTGCGGCCGACGGTTTCGACGATGTTGTTGTAGAGTTTGCCCATGGCGTGAGGAAAAGGGCCGTCTTTTTACACGCCGCGCAGAGACGCTCGCAAGGCTCATATTTCCTGCCCGCGGCGTATGACCAAGATTCGATTGGACATGCAACCTTCGAGTGTTACCTCTCCCGCCCACGCTTAACTTTTAAAATTTCTATGGCCGACCTGCTTACTTCCCAAGACATCAAAGACTGGATCAAAAAACACCCCGAATGGGAGAGTGAAAAGAAACACGTCGAACGCACGTTCGAGTTCGATGATTTCACGCAGGCGATTGAATTCGTGAATGGCGTCGCGGAGATCGCCGAAGAGGAAGATCACCATCCGGAGATCGAGATTCGCTATAGCAAAGTGCGCCTCCTGCTTTCCACACACAGCGAGGGCGGGCTCACGGATCTGGATTTCGAACTGGCTGAGAAAATCGACACCCTGGTTGACGAGTAACTCGACGTGCCGCCCGAGCCGACCACCGCGCGCCTGATCGTCTGCGCTTTAGTCGTGGCGCTGTTCGCGGTGTCGGTGGGCTGGTTCGTCGAAGTGCGCAGCGCGGCGCCGCCGCCTCCGCAGGTGGTGATGCCGGGCACGACGCCCTGAGTTTCCGGCGTCGGTATGGCCGAGGCGGTTTCGCATTTAAACGACCCCGTCTCGGCGCATGCGCGACGAGACTCCCCGCTCTTGCGCGAGGAGATGACGGTGGACGCCGCGCTCCGCCTGATCCGGGAGCAAGGTCTCGCCGAGAAGATCATCTACTTCTATGTCGTCGATACGGACGACCGCCTCGTCGGCGTTTTGCCGACGCGCCGTTTCCTGGTTGCAGCGCCCGAGGCACGCGTCGGCGACCTGATGATCAAGCGTGTGGTCGCGGTTCCGCAACACGCCAAACTGCTGGACGCGTGCGAGCTTTTCGTCCTCTACAAATTCTTTGCCTTCCCAGTCGTGGACGCGGAACGACGCGTCGTCGGGGTGCTCGATATTTCCTCTTTCACGGAGGAGGTGCTCGATCTGGCCGAACCGGAGAAGGTCGCAGATACTTTTGAGTCGCTCGGCTTCCACGTGGCGCAGGCGCGTGGCGCGTCGGCTTGGAAAGCGTTTCAACTGCGATTTCCGTGGCTTCTGGCGACGATCGCCAGCGGCACTGCGGGCGCTTTGCTGGCCGGCTTCTTTGAACACACCCTCGCGCGCGTCGTGGTGGTCGCGTTTTTTCTCGCGCTGGTGCTCGCGCTCGCGGAGGCGATCAGCGTTCAATCCATGACGCTCACCCTCCAGGCATTGCGGGCGATCAAGCCGAACTGGTCCTGGTTTTTGAAAGCGGTGCAGCGCGAACTCGGCACGGCGCTCCTGCTCGGCGGAGCCTGCGGCAGCGTGGTGTTTCTCATCGTCTGGGCCTGGCGGCGCACGCCGGACGCGGCGGCGGTGATCGGAGGCACAGTCGTCGGAGCGGCCTGTATCGCCTGTCTTTCCGGGGTCGCACTCCCAGCCCTATTACACGCGTTGCGACTCGATCCGAAGATCGCCGCGGGGCCGATCACGCTGGCGGTGGCCGATGTGCTGACTTTGCTGCTCTATTTCTCGCTCGCGAGTTGGCTGCTCTGAAGCGCGCCGGGCCGCCTTGCCTCCCATCCACATCCTCGCTTCACTCCCGGCGATGCCGACTCACCCGCTGATCATTGCTCCCTCGGTGCTTGCCTGCAATTTCGGCCGGCTGCATGAGGAAGTGGCGCGCGCCGAGGCCGCGGGAGCGGACTGGCTGCACCTGGACGTGATGGACGGCCATTTCGTGGACAATATTTCGTTTGGCCCGGCTTTCGTCCAGGCTGTCGCCAAGGTCGCAACGGTGCCGCTGGACGTGCATCTGATGATCGACAAGCCGGCGCATTACTTTCCCCGTTTCGCACCATACGCGAAGAACATCACCATCCACATCGAGGCGCAGGACGAGGTCGCCCCCACGCTCGCCGCCATTCGCGCGGCCGGATGCACCTGCGGGCTTTCACTGCGGCCTGCAACCCCTTTTGCCACGCTGCTGCCGTTTCTGGAGCAGATCGATTTGCTCCTGGTGATGACCGTGGTGCCGGGATTCGGTGGCCAGCCGTTCATGCCAGAGACCTTGAGCAAAGTGGCCGCCGCCGTGGCGGAACGTTCCGCGCGCGGGCTCAGTTTCCGCATCCAGGTCGATGGCGGGATAACCGTCGCAACGGCGGCGGATTCTGCTCGGGCCGGGGCGGATACGCTGGTCGCTGGAACCTCGGTTTTCGGCGCGCCTGAAATGGGTTCCGCGATCACGTCGATGCGGGCGGCGGTGGAAAGCGCGACGGCTTGAATACATTTGCCGCGCTCCGCCTCGCGCTCTAAAAGCGCCGGCATGAAGCAGGTTGTCCCCCTTGCGCTAGCGATCCTGATTGCTGGCTGCGCAGCTCCTCGCACCAAAACGCCAGCTCTCAAGCCCGGTCACCGCATGACGGTTCGGACCACCGCTTACACCCATACCGAACCGGGTGGACGCAACAACGCGATCGGGACTCGCCTGCGCTTCGGTGGTCACGAGCAAAGCGCCGCCTCGGATTGGTCCTGGCTCCCTCTCGGGACGAAGTTCCGCGTGCTCGAAACGGGTAAGACGTACGTGATCGAGGACTACGGCTCGGCGCTCGTTGGCCGCAAAACGGTGGACCTTTATCAGTCGAACATGAGAGCGGTGCGGCGCTGGGGAGTGCGTAATGTGGACATAGAAATCACCGAGTGGGGCTCCCGGGCCATGAGCCTGAAGCTGCTCGCGCCACGCGCTCGAAAAGGCTACATCCGGACCATGGTCGCAGCGTTGCGGAAGACGCTACCCGGCGCCCCGTCTTCGTAGCTGTTTCCGTTTGGGCGCCAACCGGTGTCCGTGGGCGTCACTCCGCGGTGAGGCACTCTTGCGCCGCGCGCTCGTCCTGCTAAACGTCCTGCCCCTTTTGCTGGCGATGTCGCCGGGCTGAGCACGTTGAACCTATGAAAATCCTAGTGACAGGCGGAGCCGGATACATCGGCAGCATCTGCGTTGAACAACTTCTGAACGCGGACCATGAAGTCATCGTTTTCGATAACCTGACCGAAGGCCATCGCAAGGCAGTCGATCCTCGCGCCGAATTGATCACGGGCGACTTGCAGCAACGTTGCGATATCGAAGACGCGCTGGAGAAAACCCGGCCCGAGGCGGTGATGCACTTCGCCGCCAATGCGCTCGTCGGGGAGTCCATGGAGAATCCGTCGAAGTATTTCCGGAACAACGTTTACGGGGGCTTGAACCTCCTCGACGCAATGGTCGCCACCGGCTGTCGCAAATTCGTCTTCAGCTCAACCTGCGCGACTTTTGGACCGCCCGACCGGCTGCCGATCGACGAGACATTGCCACAACGGCCCATCAACCCTTACGGCGAATCCAAGCTGATGTTTGAGCGCGTTCTGCGCTGGTATGACGAGATCCACAGCCTGCGTTTCGTGGCGTTGCGCTACTTCAATGCGGCGGGCGCGACTGAGCGCTTCGGTGAAGATCATCGGATTGAGACCCACCTGATCCCAAACGTTTTGAAGGTGGCATTGGGACAGAAGGATCACGTCGAGATCTACGGGACGGATTATGAAACGCCGGACGGCACCTGCATCCGCGATTACATCCACATCCTTGATCTGGCACAGGCGCACATGCTCGCGCTCGGAACGACGGAGAGCGGTTTTTTCAACCTGGGCACTGGCGGCGGCACCAGCGTGCGGGAGGTGATCGCGGCTTGCGAGCGCGTCACCGGTCGTTCGATCAAAGTCATCGAAAAGGCCCGTCGGCCCGGCGATCCGGCACGGCTGATTGCGGGTTCAGCGAAGATCAAAAGCGAATTGGGCTGGTCTCCACGGTTCGAAGCGATCGAGCCCATTGTCGAAAGTGCCTGGCAGTGGCACGTCCGGAATCCGCTGGGCTACGGCGATTAGCCGCGCATTTGAAAAGAGATGCGGCGGCCCGCGAACGGCGCGGCCATCGTCGCTTGCGCATCAGGTCTTCACGCCGATGATGTTCGGCTCTCGATGAAGACTGTTTTGCGCGTTTTTGCCTATGTTCGGCGCTATCCCTGGATGGCCACGGGCATGCTTGGGTTTGCAGTCTTGGGAACCCTCCTGGTAGTCGTTTTCCCAAAGGTGACCCAGGTCATCATCGACGATGTGCGGCTCGGGCGCGGTGATCGTTTGCCCTGGCTCGCGCTCGCGGCGGCGGGTTCGTTTTTTCTGCGTGATCTGTTCAACGCGTTCCGGATCGTGCTGAACAACACCTTCGAGCAGCGCGTCATCTTCGACCTTCGCAGCGATCTTTACGCGCACATCCAGCAACTGCCGCTGAACTGGTTCGATAACCGCGCGACCGGGGACATCATGACGCGGCTGCTGGAGGACGTGACGGCGGTCGAGCGCGTGCTGATCGACGGCATCGAGCAAGGTGTCATTGCGCTCTTGCAGATCGCGATCGTGACGGTGGTGCTTTTCCACTATCACACGCAACTTGCCTGGCTGGCGCTCGCGCCGTTGCCGCTGCTGATCGGTGGTGCGCTGGCCTACACGTTGAGCGCGCCGGGTCGCTATCGAGTGCAAAGGAAAGCGTCATCGTCGATGAACTCGTTGCTGCACGACAATCTCGCCGGTATTCGCCAGATCAAAACCTATGTCCGCGAGCGGGAGGAACACGCGCGCTTCAATGGCGTGAGCGATCAGCTTCGGAACGCAACGCTGACGGTGATGCGCGTCTGGGCGGTTTATAATCCGGCGATGAATTTCCTCGGAGCGTGTGGCGCAGTCCTGGTGATTGCCTATGGCGGGAGAGCGGTTCTCGCAGGGGAAATTGGGATCGGTGATCTGGTGGCGCTGCTCTGGCTGGTCGGGTTGCTGTATGAGCCGATCGGCAAGCTGCATAGCCTGAACCAACTGCTTCAGGCGGGGCGAACCGCAGGGGAAAGGGTCTTCGAGATCCTCGACACTCCGGCCGAGCCTGGCGGTGATGTGCGGGACGACGAGGCGGTCGATATCCGGGGCGAGGTCGCGTTCCAGGATGTGAGTTTCGCTTACACGGAAGAAGTGCCGGTGCTGAACCACATTTCTCTGCATGCCCGCCCCGGCGAAACGATCGCGCTGGTCGGAACCACCGGCGCCGGCAAATCGACCCTCGTGAACCTGCTGACGCGCTTTTACGAGTTCGATACCGGCGAGATTCTGATCGATGGTCAGCCACTGCGCGATTTCTCGAAGAGCGCTTTGCGGACGGCGATCGGCCTCGTCACCCAGGAAAGCTTTCTCTTCAACGGCTCGATCCGGGACAATCTGCGCCTCGGGAACCCCGACGCGACAGAGGCCGAACTCTGGGATGCGCTGGAGGCGGCGAACGCGCGAGCGTTCACCGAGCGGCTGCCCGAGGGTCTCGAAACCGTCGTCGGCGAACGCGGGGTGAAGCTGAGCGTGGGGGAGAAGCAGCGCGTTTCGATTGCGCGCGCCTTGCTGAAGGATCCGCCGATCCTGATCCTCGATGAAGCCACCGCGAGCGTGGACACGCAGACCGAGCGACTGATCCAGCAAGCGCTTGACCGGCTGATGACGCAGCGGACCAGCTTTGTCATCGCCCATCGGCTCTCCACGGTTCGCCATGCGGATCAAATCCTGGTGATGGAACGTGGCCGGATCGTGGAGCGCGGGCGTCACGACGAGTTGCTGGCGTTGGGTGGAGTCTATGCCCGGCTTTGCGAGAGCAGCTTTCTCCAGCAACGCGAGGAGCCGGAGTTCGCCGCGAGCGCCGCTTAGACTCGGCACTCAGGGCGTTCGCTGCTGCGGGGGCCGACCGTTACCCGATCCACCCTGCTCATCGGGGGAACGTACCGTCACGTCCTGAGGGGGAATAGCTAAGATTCGTCGGCAAATCGTTTGACGGAAAGGCGGTTATCTGGGACAAATCGGGCCGGTTTGGGGCAAATCGGATTGCCTCTCCAAACCTCTCGTCATGGCCACCTCAACCGCGAACTCTGCTGCGCCTGCATTTACGGGCGAGTTCCGGCACAAGATTGAGGGGAAGAACCGAGTGACCATTCCCGCCCCCTGGAGGTTTGGCGAGGAGACGGAGCTTTTCATGATCATCCGTTCGGTGAAGCGGTGCATCGCCGTCATGACACGCGAGGAAGTCGAACGCCACAAGGCGGTGGCGACGGCAGCGATGAACGCGGAAAGCCGGGCACGGGTGCTCGATCTTTTCGGCCGGAAGCTGCGGCAGGTCACTCTCGATAAGGCCGGTCGCATTTCCATCCCGGATGAACTCTGCAAGGAACTGGGACTGGAGCGCGAGCTGTGGCTCTCGGGTGCGGTCGATACTTTCAACATCTGGAATGTCAGCGATTTCGAGGCTGAAAAAGCTCGGGAGCGCGCCGCTGAAAACGATTTTCTCCGGCAGCTTGGGATATGATCGCCGGCGAACTTCTCACCCGACGGGCCGTGCCAAAAAAAACCTCCCCACGGCCGGTGCGCTCCTCTGCTTACCACGAGTCCGTTCTCCTCGCCGAAACCGTCCAGGCGCTCGCGCCCGAAGCCGGCAAGGTCGTCCTCGACGGGACCCTCGGCGGCGGCGGGCACAGCGAAGCGTTGCTCTCCGCTGGTGCGCGGGTGATCGGCCTGGATCAGGATCCGGATGCTCTCGAATTTGCCCAGCAGCGGCTGAGTGGTTTCGGAGAGCAATTCACGCCCGTGCGCAGCAGTTTCGCCGGAGCCGGCGAGGCGCTGGATGCCCTCGGCATCAAGGCGCTCGACGGCGCATTGCTGGATCTCGGCGTCTCGTCCCACCAGCTCGATACGCCGGAGCGTGGCTTCAGCTTCATGCGCGACGGCCCGCTCGACATGCGCATGGATCCCGCGAATCCGATCAGCGCTGCGGACCTGGTGAATACGATGAGCGGCGATCAGCTCGAGCGGATCTTCCGGAATCTGGGAGAAGAGCCGGCCGCCCGGAAAGTCGCCGCGCGTCTCGTCAGAGATCGGCTCGTGCAACCCTTCACGACCACCGCCCAGCTCGCGGCCGCTGTGGAGACGGTCATTCCGCGCCACAGCAAAACGCATCCCGCCACTCGGGTTTTCCAGGGTCTCCGCATCGCGGTGAATCGCGAACTCGACGTGCTCGAAGCTGGGCTCGCCGCCCTCAGCGCGCGCCTCGCTCCCGGAGGGCGCTTCGCCGTGATCACGTTTCACTCCCTTGAGGACCGCATCGTGAAGACGTTCTTCAAGACGCGGGCGACCGAGTTTCTGGATCGGCCGGAATGGCCGGCGCCACGTCCCAATCCCGATTACGCCTTCAAGCTGATCACCCGCCGACCAATCGTGGCGAGTGAAGATGAGCAAGCCGCCAACCCGCGCTCTCGCAGCGCCAAACTCCGAGTCGCTGAAAGGATCCGTCATGTCCCTCAATAAACGCCGTCACGCCAACGCCATCCCCATCGCCTCCTTCGCCACGTGGTTGGTGATCGGCATTTTCGCGTGCGGTAGCGGGCTGGGTTACGTGTGGTGCAAAAACCAACTGCACGCCACCGGTCGAACGATCAAAGCCCTGGAGCGCGAACTCTCCGATCTGCGGAACAAGAACGAGGTCGCGTGCGCTCATATCATGCACCTCTCCTCGACGCGTTCCCTCCAGGAGCGCTTTGACACCGGCTTCATCAAGCTCACCCGGATCACCGACGACAAGATCGTGATGGTCGGCAGAAGTGGCGAACAATCCGGGAGCGAGTTGCGGCCCGCGTCGAATGAAAGGAGCGGGCCATGAAAACGACCGTCCGTTCGCGGGCGCTTTTCACCTGCGTGTTGCTGGCGACGGCCTTCACGCTCTTTTCGTTCCGGCTGGTCCATTTACAGGTGGCAATGGCCGACGAATTCAGCGCCGAGGCTGCCGTCAAGCACGTCAAGAAACAGCCGATTTTCGCCCGTCGCGGAGCGATCAAAGATATCCACGGCGAGTCGCTGGCTCAGAACGAGCCCGTCAAAAAGATCATCGCCGATGCTTCCTTGATCAAGGACGGGCCAGCCCTTGCAAACATCTTAAGTGGTCCGCTGGGGATGCCCGCCGCAGAAATCCGGGAGAAGCTCGCGCGGATGGTGAAATCCAAAACGGACGGAACGCTGGAGCCATGTCCCTACATCGTCCTGAAGGATAACGTCCCGGAGATCGTGGCGTCCGACATTGCGAGACTTGTCGCGGAAGCAAAGAAGGACCGGATCGTCATGGCGCACGAGGCGATCTGTTACGAGCAGGAGTTCATTCGTATGTACCCGAACGGCGAGCTCCTTTGCCACGTGCTGGGATACGTGAACAGTGCGAACAAAGGAGTCGAAGGCGTGGAGCGGACCATGGAGCAGTATCTGCACGGCAGCGACGGCTTCCGCTTCATCGAACGTGATCGGACCGGGCGCGAGATCGTTCCCTATCGCGGACAGGAGCGCGACGCGCGCGATGGCTGCGACGTGCAACTTACGATCGACATGGGCTTGCAGAATATCGTGGAAAAGGAGCTCGCGGCGGCTGTGAAACAATTCCGGCCGAAGAACGCGACAGTCATCCTGATGCGTCCGCAAACAGGCGAGATCCTGGCGATGGCGACGCGGCCGAATTTCGACCTGAACAAGCAGCAGGGCGTGCCGGAGGAGCATCGCCGCAACCGTTCCATCACGGATATCTTTGAGCCCGGTTCGACGTTCAAAATCGTCACCACGGCAGGGGCGTTGACGGAGAAGGTTGTCCGGCCAGAGAGCATGATCTTCTGTGAAAATGGTTACTACAGTTGGTGCCGACTCAAGGATCACCATCCCTACGCCGACCTTTCGGTGAATGATATTCTCGTCAAATCGAGCAACATCGGTGTCGCCAAGCTCGCCATTCAGATGGGCGACCAGAAGTTCTACGAATACGTCCGCAAGTTCGGATTCGGTGAACGGACCGGGGTGAGTCTTCCCGGCGAGGTGCCCGGGATTTTGCATCCGCCGCATCGCTGGAGCAAAATCTCAATCACCCGCATTCCCATGGGTCACGAAGTGGCCGCGACCCCGCTCCAGGTGGCAACGGCGATGTGCGCGATCGCAAATGGCGGACGCTTGTTGATGCCGCAGATTGTAAGTCGCATAACGGACGATCAAGGGAAGGTGATCACTGAGTTTCCTCCACAGGAAGTGCGGCGGGTTGCTTCGCCAGACGCTGCCAGGGCTGTAAGCTCTGCGCTCGCTCAGGTCGTAACTAAAAAGGGGACTGCCTATGGCGCGGCCGTGCCCGGATTCGATGTCGCAGGCAAGACTGGCACCGCCCAAAAGGCGGACGAGCACGGGCGGATGACCCATGACAAATACGTCGTCTCCTTTGCCGGGTATATGCCTGCCGAGAACCCTGCCTTTGTCGGCTTTGTAATGTTTGATGAGGCCCAAACCAAACGCGGCGAGAACTACGGCGGTCTCGTAGCCGCGCCGGTCTTCGCCAGGATTGCGGAGCAGGCAGCGCGTTATCTCGGTTTAACACCGAACAAGCTCGAACTGCCTGAGACTTCGCCGGCGACGGCCAAGCTGCGATGAAACTCGAGGCCTTGCTTCATCACGTCCCCACCTTGGGGGTCGAGGGTCCGCTTGATCGCGAGGTGACCTCAATCGCCTACGATTCGCGCCGCGTGAAGCCCGGGTCGGTCTATGTCGCGCTCAAGGGAGAGAAAGCGGACGGCTCAGCGTTCATTGGCAACGCGATCAACGCCGGTGCGGTCGCTGTCGTGAGCGAAACTGGTCAGCCGTTCAGCAGCGCTACCAGCATTGTGGTCGCCGCCCCCAGGGAAACCCTGGCTGATCTCGCAGCCAACTTCTACCAGCACCCAGCGCGGCACCTGAAGATAGCCGGAGTTACAGGCACCAACGGAAAGACCACCACAGCCTTTCTAATCAAGCATATCTGCGAACACGCGCTCCTGCGCTGTGGCTTGATCGGGACAGTTCGCTACGAGGTGGGTGACGAGATCCTGCCCGCACCACGCACCACGCCGGAGTCCCTCGAACTGCACGAACTGCTTTGGAAGATGCGGTCCGCCGGTTGCAAGACGGTCGCGATGGAGGTGAGCTCGCATGCCCTCGTGCAGGCGCGCGTGCGCGGAGTGGAGTTCGACGCCGCCATCTTCACGAATCTCACCCAGGACCATCTCGACTACCATCGGACGATGGAATCCTACTTCGAGGCGAAAACCCTGCTCTTTAGCAGGCTGGCAGAGCAAAAGAAGAAGGGCAAAGCCATCATCAATCTGGACGATCGCTACGGTGCGATGCTGGTAAATCGTTTCAAAGCAGAGATTCCCATCCTGACTTACGGGCTCGGCGTCCATGCGGACTTTCGCGCGAGTAACGTGCGGATCGATTTCCAGGGAACGAGCTTCCAGTTGGATGCGCAGGGTAAGAGCTACCTGGTCCGGTTGCCGTTGATCGGAAACTTCAACGTCTATAACTCGCTAGCCGCTCTCGCGGCAGCTTGTGTCATGGGAGTGGACGTCCGCGCTGGCGTACTCAGTCTGGCCAACGCCGCGGCTGTTCCAGGCCGGCTCGAGCCTGTCCCCGCCCAGCGGCAGTTCCGCGTCTTCGTGGATTACGCGCATACTGATGATGCGCTCTTAAACGTGATTCGGACCTGTCGGGAACTGAATCCTGCGCGGCTGATTGTGGTTTTCGGTTGTGGTGGCAATCGCGACGCAACGAAGCGACCACGAATGGGGGCGGTTGTTGATACCCACGCCGATCTGGCAATTGTCACGAGCGACAACCCTCGCCGGGAAGATCCGCTCGCGATCATCGAAGACATCAAAGGCGGAATGAAGCGTGGCAATTACGAAGTCATCCCCGATCGGCGCGAAGCGATCTTCCACGCCGTCAATCTGGCCGCGCCGCGAGATATCATCCTGATCGCTGGCAAAGGCCACGAGACTTACCAGGAGTTTGCAGATCACACCGCCCCCTTTGACGATGTTGCCGTAGCTCGCGAGGCGTTGGAAGCCCGACGCGTGGATCTGAACTGACCAATGGACGCCACCAATCTCGAGACTATTTCGCGATGGGCGCAAGGAGCCCTGGTGCTTGGTCCCTCAACGGGCACGGTAACCACCGTCTGCACCGACTCTCGCGCCTTGAAGGCGGGTGATCTCTTTGTTGCGCTCCGTGGTGATAACTTCGATGGACACAGCTTCGTGGCGGAGGCGGCACGCCGCGGCGCAGCGGCGGCAATCGTAGAGGAGGTTCCCCCGGAACTGGTCACCGGGTTCGGCGTGATTCAAGTCGCGAATACGTTACGAGCTTTGCAGAACCTGGCCTCCGAGTATCGGCGCAGTCTTCCAATGCAGGTGGTCGGCATTACTGGCAGTAACGGCAAAACGAGCACAAAGGACGCTGCCGCCTGCGTCCTCGGTGAACATTTCCAAGTTACCAAGACCGAAGGGAACTTTAACAATCACATAGGCCTGCCCTTAACGATCCTCCGAGCACGGACAGGCGACCAGGTCGGGGTCTTCGAGATGGGTATGAACCACCCCGGCGAGATCGCCCCGCTCGCCGCGATGGCAGCACCGGACGTGGCGATCATCACTGGGATCGGAGTCGCGCACATTGAATTCATGGGGACTCGTGAGGCGATCGCCCTGGAAAAAGGGATGCTCGCGGAAGCGCTTCCGCCCAGCGGCACATTGATCCTCAGTGCACATGATGACTTTTCGCAGGCGCTCGCCAAGCGCACGAAGGCAGACGCGGTTTTCGCCGGCATCGATGCGGGTGACGTGCGGGCAAGTGACTTGCGTCCGCACTTCACGGGAACGCGTTTCAAGCTCTCTGCTGACGGACATTCGGTGGACGCCGAGATCCCTGTTCCCGGCGAACACATGGTTCGCAATGCTTTGCTGGCGGTGGCGGCCGGGCGAGTCTTCGGACTTTCCCTGGAGGAATGTGCGGCCGGTTTGCAGAAGCTGCGAGTTACCAAGGGTCGCCTCGAACACAAGACGGTGCGCGGCATTCAGATCCTCGATGATACCTACAATGCGAATCCGGATTCCATGACCGCGGCCTTACGTACCCTGGCCAGCCTTCCTGCCGCCGGCCGGCGGATTGCGGTGCTCGGACGCATGGGCGAACTCGGCGTTGAGGCGCAACGAGGTCATCAACAAGTGGGCGAAGCAGCCGCACGTGAACATATCGACTGTGTAGTCGGCGTTGGCGAAGAGGCGGAGTGGATCGCCGACAGCGCGTGGCGAGGCGGGGTGGAAAAGGTCGTCAAAGTTCCTGACACGGATGAAGCAACCAAGCTGCTGCGCCTGTATGCCAGGCCTGGCGACGTCCTGTTAATCAAAGGAAGCCGCTCCGCGAAGATGGAACGCATCGTGGAGGGCCTGCAAACGCCATGATGTATTTTCTGCATGAACTGCCGCTGCAGTTTCCCGGTGAGTTCTGGAAGGTCTTCAATGTCTTCCAATACATCACCTTCCGCGCAGTGGCCGCAGCGGTTACCGCGTTTCTGCTTTCGCTAATGTGCGGGAATTGGGTGATCCGACGCCTGATCTCCCTGAAACTCGGTCAGCCGATTCGCACGAAAGAGGAAGTCCACAAGCTTTATGAGCTGCATGGCAGCAAAGCCGGTACGCCGACCATGGGCGGTGTGCTCTTACTCGGCGCGGTATTGATCTCATCGTTGCTCTGGGCACGCCTCGATAACACGGCCGTGTGGCTTCTCCTGTTGACCCTCGTCTATTGCGGAGCACTTGGTTTTTGGGACGACTATCTTAAGGTGACAAAGAAAAGCTCCGCCGGGGTCAGCGAGAAGACGAAGCTCATCGGCCAGGCCATTCTCGCCATCGCCGTGGCTAATTTCTTCCTGCTTAATCCTGCGATCGAAGTACAGGCCCGCGCCTTGTATCTGCCCTTCTACAAGGACCCGGTGATCGCGAATCTCGGCATATTCACCTTTGTGTTCTTCGCGCTCGTGATCATCGGCGCGTCGAACGCGGTCAATCTTACCGATGGTTTGGACGGACTTGCCGCTGGCTGTACGGCGACCGCGGCCTTTGCCTATGCCGTGCTCGCGTATGTTTGCGGACACGTAGGCATCGCATCTTATCTCGGCATTCCCTATTACTCATTTGCCGGCGAGCTGACTGTCGTCTGCATGTCCCTGGTCGGGGCCTCCTTCGGTTTCCTCTGGTTCAATTGCCATCCGGCTAAAGTCTTCATGGGCGATACAGGCTCGCTGGCGATCGGCGGCATGCTGGGAGTCGTGGCGATCTGCACAAAGCAGGAGATGCTGCTCATCGTGGTGGGTGGCGTGTTCGTGATCGAGGCGATGTCCGTTCTAATCCAACGCACCTGGTTCAAGATTACCAAAGCACGTTACGGAGAGGGCCGCCGCATCTTCCTGATGTCGCCGGTGCATCACCATTTCGAGCTGAAGGGTTGGAAGGAAAACACCGTCATTGTTCGTTTCTGGATCCTCTCGATCATGCTGGGCTTCCTGGGTCTCGCTACTTTGAAACTGCGTTGAATGTGTCTTATGCCAATCAATCCGTTGCCGTGCTCGGGGCGGGCGAAAGCGGGGAAGCCGCTGCGCGGTTGCTCCAGGCGGAGGGCGCAATGATAACGATCCTTGATAGCGCCGAGGAGAGCCGGCTGCGCACCAAAATTGATCTGCTTAGCGCAGAAGGTCTGCGCGTTGTGGCTGGTGCTGCGGCGGAGCGCGAAAGCCTGCATGGGAGCTACGAGGCGAGCATTCTCAGCCCGGGGATCGATCCCGTGGTCCCGCTGGTGCAAAACTTCCGGAAGCGGCGGATCAAAATGGTCGGTGAGCTGGAGCTCGCGTATGAACGATGCGAGTGCCCGATCGTAGGTATCACTGGAACGAACGGTAAGACGACCACGACCCAGTTGGTGGAACAGATGCTGAACGCTTGCGGCGTGAAGACGCTCGCGGCGGGGAACATCGGCCCGGCGTTTTCCGCACGTGTCCGGCAGAGTAAGGACCTCGACCTGATGACGCTGGAGATCAGTTCGTTCCAGCTCGAGACGATCGAACGCTTCCGCGCCGAAATCGCGGTTTGGCTCGGCTTTGCAGCTGATCATCTCGATCGTTACGGTTCGATGGAGGAGTATTACGCGGCGAAGATCCGGATCTTCGAAAATCAAACGTCAGAGGATTGGGCGGTGATCAACTTCCGCGACAAACTCCCGGAGCTGAAAGCGCAGCGCATTACCTTCAGCGCGTATGTGCCGGGCGCGGATTTTGAACTCCGGGAAGGCGCAATTCACTTTCGCGGACAACGTGTGCTGGCGATGGCAGACACCAAACTCCGTGGAGCGCATAACGCCGAAAACTTAATGGCCACCCTCGGGGTCGGCGTGGCGCGTGGCCTCGCTTTCGAGCAGATGGTGCCGCCGCTGTGTGCATATCAGCCGCTACCCCACCGTTGCGAGTTGGTCCGAACATTTGAGGGTGTCGATTACATCAACGACTCGAAGGGCACTAACCCGGACTCTGTCGAAAAGGCACTCGTGCTGGAGACTCGGCCGGTAGTGCTGATTGCGGGCGGCAAAGACAAGGGTTTCGAATACGACATGCTTACCGACCTCGTGGCGGACAAATGCCGCGCGGCCGTGGTCATCGGCGAGATGGGCGAGCGGATCGAGGCTATCTGGAAGGATCGGATGCCGGTCGCGAATGCAGGCTGGTCTTTGGAAAAGGCAGTGCAACTCGCGCGTGGGTTGGCGCAGCCGGGCGACATCGTCCTGCTCAGCCCCGGAACTTCTTCTTTCGACATGTTCAAAAATTACGCCGATCGCGGCAATCAGTTCCGCGCGCTCGTGCATGCCCTGACCACCACATGAAACTGAAAATCCCACAGTTCCTCACGCAGCGGCCTGCGTTTCTCACCCGCAAACCCGGGCAAGCGCGGGCGCCCAAGCGCCTCCACGCAGCGACCGCCACCCGACGCATGGCGCCTGGGGTGGAAGACGACTACGACGATGAGCCTACCACGCGCCTGTCCAGCGCGTTCTTTGTCGTCCTCATCCTCCACGTCGTCGCCGTCGGCGGCATCTATGCTTTCAACAGCATCAAAGCGCACCGGCGTGGATTTGAGCCGAGCAGCAAAAGTGGAGCGGCCAAGCCCGGCAACGCAGCGGAGGAGCGTGCAGCCGCAGCCAGGCTCACCGGCGAAGAGTCAGCTTTACCGGCGAGGGCCGTCTCCGGGGCTGAAACATCATTGCTGCCGAGCGCCGTCACACCGGTATCCAACTCGCGCGTCCACCATGTGAAGCCGGGAGACTCGTTGAGCAAGATCGCGCAGCAATACAGCATCTCGGTGGCCGAATTGCAGATGGTGAATAATCCGAAAGACACCGGGATCTTGCGACCGGGGCAGATCTTGAACCTGCCGGCCTCAAAAGCCGGCACACGCGCTCCGGCGCCTGAGGCCGCCAAGATCGATGCGCCGCTCAAAAAAACCGACACCGCTGCGGCGAGCAAGACCTATGCGGTCCAGAAGGGAGACACAGCGACTTCGATCGCGAAGAAGTTCGGAGTCTCCGTGGCGGACCTTCTCAAACTGAACAAGGTCTCAGACCCCACCAAGTTGCAGCCGGGCAAGACTCTCAAGGTTCCGCTTAAGAAGGGTTGATAACTCTGCCCGTCATTGAGCGTTCACCGCAATAGCGTTTACTTCCTGGTCGTCGCCGTGATCGGCCTGGTGGCGCTTGGGTTGGTGATGCTCTCGAGCACGGCAGCATTCGCCCCGGGGAACCAGGGCGATCAGCTCTTCTTCCTAAAGCGCCAGGCGATGTGGCTCGGCGTGGCCGCCTTCGTTTGCTCGGTAGCCGCCTGCATGGACTATCACGTCTATGAACGATGGTGGTGGCTGCTGCTCGCGGTATCGATGGTCCTGTTGCTCCTCTGCTTTGTGCCGGGGATTCAGATCCGAATCAAAGGTGCCGCACGTTGGATTCACGTCGGCCCCGGACAGTTCCAACCTTCGGAGTTGGGCAAGCTTGCGGCGGTCGTGACACTTGCCTGGTGGTTCTCGAAAGGCGACGCGCACGTTCGGAGCTTCCTCAAAGGGTTTCTAGTTCCCTTGATCGGTTTGGCGGTCTTTGTAACTCCGATCGCCCTTGAGGTCGATATGGGAACCACTGCCCTGCTTGGCGCTACGACGTTCATCATCATGTTCGTGGGAGGAACACGCTGGCGCTATCTCATGCCGATGATCTGCGTGGGAATCGCCGGCTTCATTTTTGCGCTAACCCAGATGCCTGAACGAATGGGGCGGGTGCTGGCATTTCTTAACCCCGAGAAGTATCCCGACGATGCTTACCAGCAGGTGCAGGGTTTGATTGCACTGGGTTCCGGCGGAGTGGAAGGGCTCGGTCTCGGTAACGGTCGGCAAAAAATGGCATTCCTGCCGGAAGCGCATACCGACTTCATCCTGCCCTCACTGGGCGAGGAACTCGGCTTGCGGATGACCCTGCTGGTGGTCTTCGGATTTATCGTTGTGATCATGTGCGGTGCCGTGATCGCGATGCGTGCACGGGATCGATTCGGTATGTTGCTGGGGTTTGGCATAGTCGTCCTGATCGCGTTGCAAGCCGCCGTGAATATCGGCGTTACCACCATGGTCCTGCCCAACAAGGGTTTTCCTCTGCCTTTCATCAGCTACGGCGGATCAAACCTCGTCTTCTGCCTGCTGGGGGTTGGTATCCTGGTGAATATCTATCGCCAGGGACTTAGCGAGAAGGAAGAGAAGGCCCGAGTTATCCTGCCTGCGCAGATCCGCAATCGACGCAAGCCGTGCCGCTTCTAGCTGAATGAAATTCGCGATCGCAGCCGGCGGTACCGGTGGACACCTGTTTCCTGGCGTGGCGGTCGGCGAAGTCCTCCGTGCCCACGGGCATGAGGTGATGCTGATCATATCGGAAAAGGAGATCGATGCGCTCGCGACGGAAGGCCGGAGCGAGTTTCGCATCGAACGCGTGCCCGGCGTTGGATTGCAGAGCAAGTCACCGCTCGCGCTGATTCGCTTCATCGCCAAGTTCCACTCCGGACTACAGCAAGTCAGAGCGCTTTACCGCGAGTTCCAGCCGAATGCGGTGATCGGCATGGGTGGCTTTACTTCCACCGGCCCGATTCTCGCCGGACGTTCCCGCCGGGTGCCGACGTTTGTTCACGAGTCCAACGCGATCCCTGGTAAGGCGAATAGGTTGAACGCACGCCTGGTTACACGGGTGCTGCTCGGCTTCGAGGAATGTGCAGCGTATTTCCCGAGCGGAAAGTGCGAGGTCACCGGCACCCCGGTTCGGACTTCACTAACCAAGCCGATCGATAAGCCGCGGGCGCTCGCCGCTTTCGGACTGACACCTGGAACGCCGACCCTCCTGATCATGGGTGGAAGCCAGGGTGCTCGCGGGATCAACCAAGCTGTGACCGATGCCCTGCCGAAACTCGCCGGCAAACGGCTGCAGGTGATCCATCTTACCGGTAAGCAAGATGAAGGACTTATGCGGACTCGTTATGAGACCGCGGCCGTCCCCGCGTTTGTTTCACCATTCTATCATCAGATGGAGGAAGCTTATCGTGCGGCGGATATCGCCATTGCGCGGAGTGGCGCAGCGAGTCTGACTGAGCTGTCGCACTTCGGCCTGCCCAGCATTCTGATTCCGTATCCTCATGCGGCGGAAGATCACCAAACATTCAACGCGAAAATCTTTGAACGCGCCGGCGCCGCTGCGCTAATCAATGAGCGCGAGGTCACCGGCGAAACACTTGCCAGCAAGCTGCTGTGGTTACTCGCTGACCCAGCACGGCTTTCCGAAATGTCTTCCCGCTGCGCCAGCCTTGCACCGCACCAGGCTGCCGAGCGGGTTGCCGACACTGTTTTGAAATTTTGCGTTTGATGGATACCGGACAAATTCTTGCAGACATCCTCGTCGGCGGTGAATTGAAGATTCACCTGATCGGCGTGGCTGGCTCTGGCATGAGCGGCATCGCGGGGTTGCTGATCGCGCTCGGACATCAAGTCAGCGGTTCGGACAAGGCCCGGACGGTGGAGGTTGATCGGCTGGAGAAGCTCGGGTTGCGTTTTCATGTTGGCCAGGACGCGGCGAACATCTTTGACGCGGACTTGATCATTTTTTCGTCCGCGATCCGGCCGGGCAACGCGGAGTATGACGAGGCCTTACGCACCGGCCGCAATATGGTGCGGCGCGCGGATGCGCTCGCGGCAGTGCTCAATTGCAAAAAGGGCATCGTGATCTGCGGGATGCACGGCAAGACGACCACATCGTCCATGACCGCGCATGTCCTGAAGGTCGGCGGGTTACACCCATCACATTACGTCGGAGCAGAGATTCCGATCCTGGGCACCAACGCAAACTGGGATCCGCAGGGAGAGTTTTTCGTGGCCGAAGGCGACGAGAGCGATGGCACGCTGGCCTTTTACCATCCAGAGCACGCGATCGTGTTGAACATCGAGGAGGAACATCTCGACTACTACGCCGACCTCGCCGCGATCGAAGCGGTGTTCAATCAACTGCTCAGCCAGACGCGCGGGAAAGTTTTCTACTGCGCTGACGATCCGAACGCGACGCGGCTTTGTTCGGTGCATCCCGGCGCGATCTCCTACGGAGAATCGCACAGCGCGTTCTACCGGTTCGACGACCTGCACAGTAAAGACTTCCAGTCGCACTTCCGTGTGCTGCGCGGCGGCGAACCGCTCGGCGCAGTGACGTTAAACATTCCCGGCCGGCATAATGTGAGCAACGCGCTCAGCGTGATTGCGCTCGCGAGCGAACTCGGCGTCCCATTCCCGTCGATTGCGCAAGCGCTGGAGAGTTTCACCGGGGCGCGTCGGCGTTTTGAAATCAAGTATCGCAGCGACCGCTACATGATCGTTGATGATTACGGCCACCATCCGAGCGAGGTGAAGGCCACGCTTGCGACGGCGAAAAGCACCGGGCGCAAGCGCGTGCTGTGCATGTTTCAACCGCACCGCTATTCGCGAACCTTGAAGCTGAAAGCCGAGTTCGGGCGCGCCTTCCATCATGCGGATTCGGTAATCATTGCGGACATTTATGCCGCGAGCGAAGCGCCGATCGAGGGGGTCAGTGGGCAGACGATCGTGGACGAGATGCTGCGCGAAGGACACGAGGCTGCGACGTTTGAGCCGGACCGGAAAAAGATCGCGCTGGAGATTGGTCGCCGGCTTGAGCCAGGCGACTGCGTGATCAGTCTCGGTGCGGGGAATATCCACGAGGCCGCCTCGCTGCTGGCCCGGGATGTGGCGTTGCTGGACGAACTCCAGACGGTCATGGGCGACGGTTCGATCAAGCTCTACGAGCCGCTTTCAAAGCACACCACGATGCGAGTGGGCGGTCCGGCACAGTTTTGGGCCGAGCCCGAATCGGAAGAAGCCTTCGCTCGCCTCGTGCGATTCTGCACGCTGCGTGCGATCCCGCTCTTTGTGATGGGTCGCGGCTCGAATCTGCTCGTGCGTGACGGCGGCATTCGCGGCGTGGTGGTCCATCTCGTGCGCGGCGAGTTCAAGAAGATCGAAGTGCGCGAGGGGAAGATTCATGCGGGCGTCGGCGTGAAGCAGAAGGAACTCGCTTACGCTGCGCGCGATGCGGAAATCGGCGGCTTCGAATGGTTTGAAGGCATTCCAGGCAATGTCGGCGGTGCGCTGCGCATGAATGCCGGCGCGATGGGTGGCGAGACGTTCCGGCAGGTGGTGAGTGTCCGGTTTATCGATCCGCACGGCAATTTCCACATGAAGACCGCCGCGGAGATGGACGTGCGGTATCGACATTGCGGAACTTTGGAAAAGAACTACGCGGTCTCCGCCACGTTTCTGGGTGAGCCGGGGAACTCGGAAGAGATCGAGAAGAACCTGGAAGCTTCAACGCACAAGCGGCGCACCACGCAGCCGCGAGAGTCCAGCGCCGGCTGCATCTTCAAAAACCCGATCACGATCGGTGCCGGCAAGCTGGTGGATGAACTCGGGCTCAAGGGGACCCGGATCGGGGGCGCGAAGGTCTCGGAGGTTCACGGTAACTTTTTGGTTAACGCCGGCGGCGCGACGGCGGCGGATGTCCTGATGTTGATCGAGCAGATCAAGGCGACCGCTCTGAGGGAGCGCGGGATCAGCTTGGAAACGGAAGTGCAGATCGTCGGCGACGAGAAAGGAATTCACGATTGACGTGAAAGACCCGCAAGAAAACGCCGCCGCGTGCGTTTCTTCACCGATGCAAACCGAACCTGCTGCAATGTCCCTCGACCTCACGAACAAAAAGATCGCCGTACTTATGGGCGGTCCGGGCTCCGAGCGCAAAGTGTCGCTGGCGTCCGGTGCCGGCGTGGCGAACGCGCTGCGGCAGATCGGAGCGGACGTCACCGAAGTCGATGTCACGGGCCCGGAGTTCGTCGTGCCGCCGGATACCGAGATCGCGTTCAACGTGATCCACGGCACGTTCGGAGAAGACGGACAACTGCAGCGCCTGCTCGAATCCCGCGGAGTGGCCTACACCGGCGAAGGCGTGCGGGGGAGCGAGCTCGCGATCGATAAGATCGCGACCAAGCATCGACTCGTGGAGCACGGCGTGCCGACTGCCCCGTTCGAAATCCTGCGTGACGGCGCAGCTCCGACGCTGTCCCTGCCGTTTGTGATCAAAGCGCCGCGCGAAGGTTCCAGCGTGGGGATTTACATCCTGCACGAAGCTTCCGAGGTCGCGGAGAAGGTGCAGGAAGCGGCGAAGTTCGGATCGGAACTGATGGTCGAGAAATATGTGGAAGGCCGGGAACTGACCGTCGGTGTGGTCGGCGACCAGGCGCTGCCGATCATCGAGATCCGCGCGAAGAAAGGTTTTTACGATTTCGACAACAAGTATCCCTTTCTGAATCCGAACGCGCCCGGAGCCGATCATTTCTGTCCGGCGCCACTCGATGCAGACCTGGCGAAACGCATTCAAGAGATGGCGCTCGCGGCACATCGCGCGCTCGGTCTGGAGGTTTACTCCCGTGTCGATCTGCTGCTCACCGCGCAGGACGAGCCGTTTGTGCTCGAAGTGAACACGATCCCCGGCATGACGCCGTCGAGCTTGCTGCCGGAAGCGGCTGCCGCGGTTGGCATCAGCTATCCGGAGCTGTGTCGGCGCATCGTCGAATTGTCCCTGCAACGGCCTCGCCTCACATGACTCCTCGCGACGCTCAGAACCGCCGCACCACGAATACGCGGCAGCGCAAAAAGCAGCAGCATCTGCTCGATGTAAAACTTCGCGCCTCCACGGAGCGTCGCCGCCGCACGAGCGCGATTGTCGGGATCGTCTTCAAGCTGATCGCCGTCACCGTGCTCTGCACCGGAGCATGGCTGGGCGGCAAGGAAGCGCTCCGACGGTTTGTCTGGGAGAACCCGGACTACTTCGTCCGCGAAGTGAAGATCACGACCGACGGGACGCTGACGCGGGAGCAAATCTTGCGCGCGGGCGAGATCGTGGAAGGCACGAGTATTTTCCTCCTGAATATCAGCAAAGCGCGGGCGGGCATTTCAAAGCTGGCGCAGGTCGAAACGGCCGAGGTGACACGCACGTTGCCGAACAATCTGTCGGTTCGGATCACCGAACGTCGACCGATCGCGTGGGTCGTCTCGCGCCCTGACGAAGACCCGACTGCTTCACCGGATGCGTTCATGATCGATGCGCGCGGAGTGGTGATGAAGCCCAAGGTGAAACTCGAAGAATACCTGCACTTCCCGGTCATTTCCGGCTATCCGACGGACAACCTGGTTGCCGGCGAGCGCCTCACCTTGCTGGAGATCCAGGCTGCGCTGGAAGTGATCGGACTCACTTCCGACAGTACCCGATTCCAGGCGCGGCACGTGGATGTCTCGAAGCGTTATTGCATGGTCGTCACAGACCATAGTCACGCGAAGATCACCTTCGGTCTGGAGGGGATCTCTGCGCAGCTCGCGAGGCTCCATCAGTATCTGGCGCGCGCGGCGGCGGATCATCAGGAAATCCGAACGGTGAACCTGCTCGTTCACCGCAATACGCCGGTAACGTTTGTAAACTGGGATGCCGCGGCCGAGGAACCCGCCGCTGCAACGAAAGCGGCCGATAAGCCGAAATCGACCTTGCCATCCACACGCCCGATTGCATCGGCGCCTTCACCGCGAGTTGCGAGCACGCAGTTGCCGCTGGCTCTGGCTACGCCGGTGCCAGTGCTCCCGAAGAACAATCTTCTTACCCCTTTCAAATCGCGGTCAGTCACTCCGGCGCCCGGAATCCGCAAAGGCGAAACCGTAAAGAAACAACCGTTTCGCGTGAACTAAATGGGCAAAGAAAACATCGTAATCGGGCTGGAGGTCGGCACCTCGAAAGTCTGTGCCGTGGTCGGCGAAACCAAGCACGACGGAACGATCCGCATCCTTGGGGTCGGCCAGGCGCCTTCGCGCGGCGTGCGCAAAGGCGAGATCGTCGATTTCGAAACGGCCAGCAAGTGCGTGCGCGAAGCGCTCGTCGATGCGGAAGAAAAGAGCGACGTGATGATCGGCAGCGTTTTCCTCGCGATCACCGGCGGGCACATGGATGCCTTCAACAATCGCGGCGCGGTGAACCTCCCGGAAGACCGCGATGAGATTTGCGAAGAGGACTTCGAGGACGTCCAAACGAGTGCGCGCGAAGTGAGCATCCCCAAGGACAACATGTTCGTGCATTCGATTCTCCAGCACTACTACGTGGATGGACAGGACGGCGTGCTCAACCCGATCGGCATGCTCGGGCGCCGCCTCGAAGCGGATTTTCATATCATCCACGGCGTCTCGAATCGCATTCGGAATAGCGTCCGCTGCGTGAAGGAAGTGGGGCCCGAAGTGCTCGACGTGGTCTTCAGCCCGCTGGCCACCGCGCAGGTCGTGCTCGATCAAAACCAGAAGGCGCTTGGTGCGTTGGTCGTCGATATGGGCGGCGGCACGACGGATTACGTCGTGTATGTGGACGGTGCGGTGAAACAGAGCGGCTCCCTCCCGTTGGGCGGCGATCACATCACGAACGACATCTCGCTCGGCCTGCGGATCCCGATGGCCAAGGCGGAAAAAATCAAAGTGGAAGAAGGCAGCGTCGTGCTGGGCAACTGCCTGCCAGGCGAGACGGTCACGCTTAAAGACGAGACCGGCTTTGCCGGAAAGGAGATCGAACGCGAGATGCTCCACAACATCATCCACTGCCGCGTGCGCGAGACGTTCGAGTTGCTCAAGCGCAGGCTCGATACGGACAACTACCTGCATTTCCTCGGTGCCGGGATGATGCTGACCGGAGGCTGCAGCCAGCTCAAAGGCATTCAGCACCTGGCAGAAGACGTGTTCGGTCTGCCCGTGCGCGTCACGCATGCGCAGACGGTTTCAGGGCTGACCTCCGCGTTTGAGAACCCGCAATTCTCCACGGCCATCGGCCTCATTAAATACGCCGAAGCCACTCAACCCATCCGCCAGCGCGGGTTCTTCTCGCGCTTGAGACAACGCATTCCGTTCCTCGGTTTCTGATCCACTTCGCTCGCCGCTCCACGCCATGATTGACCTGCAACGCCATCAATTGTCCGCCATCACGCCGGAGTTTCGGATCAAAGTCGTCGGGCTCGGCGGGGCCGGATGCAATGCACTCGATCGTTTGGTGCTCGATGGAGTGCCCGGCGCGGAACTCGTCGCCATGAACGCCGACGCGCAAGCGCTCGCCGGGTCCGTGGCGACGCAAAAAATTCAGCTCGGGCGGACCACCACGCGGGGTCTGGGAGCCGGTGGCGATCCGGAGATTGGCTATTCCGCAGCGGAAGAGAGTCTCGACGAAGTCCGCAGCACGCTTTCGGGCGCGCAGATGGTTTTTCTTTGCGTTGGCCTTGGCGGCGGCACCGGTTCGGGTGGCGCGCGTTTGATTGGTTCTGTCGCGCGCGAGCATGGCGCGCTGGTGGTCGCCTTTGCCACGATGCCCTTCACGTTCGAAGGTCGCCGGCGGATGGCGCAGGCAGAGGAAGCTCTCGCCGCTTTGCAGTCTGTGTCGGATGTCGTGATCTGCTTCGACAATGACCGGATGGGCGATGCGGTGTCGCCGCGCGCGGCCATTCAGGAAGCCTTCGCAGCCGCCGATCACACGATCAGCCAAAGCGTCCGCGCGATCGCTTCGTTGGCCACGCAGAAGGGCATCATTCAGATCGGCTTTGATGAACTCGCGATGGCGTTGCGCGGCGCGAGCCGAGGCGGGTCACGCTGTCTGTTCGGTAGCGGCGAAGCAGACGGCGACAACCGCGCACACGAGGCGCTCGAGCGCGCTTTGAAGTGTCCCTTGATGGACAAAGGCAAAATGCTCGGGGACGCGCAAAGCGTTCTGGTGAACGTCAGCGGCGGAACGACGATGACTCTGAACGAGGTGCAAATCCTGATGGACGAGTTCAATCGGCACATCAGCGACACAACGCAGATTCTCTTCGGGACGAGCGTCGATCCGAAGCTCGGACAGAAGATGAGCGTCACGATCATCAGCGCGATCGGCGTCGCGCCGAGCGCGGAAGCGGTGCGCCCGATCGCCCACGCTCAACCGGCTGCCATGATCCCGCGCGCAGCCGAACCAGAAGCGGAGGATCCCAAGGAACGAACAGCCGACATCTCCTACGCGACCACGGACCCCATTTCACTCGCCTCGCCCGAAGCAGTCGCCGCCGCGCTGGCCGCAAATCCACTCGCCGACGATGGGACGTCGAACCTCTCGAACGTCGCGCGAATCGCCGCGGCCAAGAAAGCGGCGCGGGAAGCGAAACAAGAACAGATGCAGTTCGAACCGATCACGCGCGGCCGTTTCGAGAAGAGCGAACCGACGATCGTGGACGGCCAGGACCTGGACGTTCCAACGTTCCTCCGGCGGAACCTGAAGATCCGCTGATTCGCGGGGAACTCGGGGCCGTTAGCCGACCGTTTCGGCGAGACAGCACCAAAGATCCGGACCGAACTCTCCGAGCAGGCGTTCGGCCAATGCGGGTCCTGCTGCTTTCTCGCGCAGCACGGCAAACACGGTGGAACCCGACCCCGACAGGAGCGCGCCGGCGGTCTCCGGTTGCCTGAGCAGCCAGCTCTTGAGCAGGGCGAGGAAGACGTATTTCTCGAAGACCGGCCGTTCGAGATCGTTTTGCAACGAGCCCCACGAGAATGGCTGGGCTGCGTAGCGCACGCCGGGGACTTCCTGTGCATCCTTCCAGTGCTGGTAAGCCCAGGGCGTCGGAACGCCAAAGGGCGGCTTCACGAGCAGGAGCGGCAGAGTCTCGGGAAAGGACAACGGCTCGACGCGCTCGCCACGACCCCGGACCATCGCGGCGGAGTGATGCAGGAACACCGGCACGTCCGAGCCGAGTTCAGCCGCCATTGCGCTTAACGCATCAAGGGTGAGATCGGTCTCGAAAAGCCGATCGAGCCCGAAGAGCGTCCCCGCCGCGTCGCTGCTTCCGCCGCCGAGTCCCGCGCCATGTGGAATGCGCTTTGCCAGCTCGATGTGCAGATGCGGATCAATCCCGCACGAGCTGCAAAACAACCGCGCGGCACGCACGACGAGATTGGTTTCATCCGCGGGAATGGTCGGATCGTCGCAAACGAACTCGATTCCGGAACTCTCGCCTGACGTGATCTCGAGGGTGTCGAAAAGCGAGATCGGGCAGATCAGACTTTCGATTTCGTGGAAGCCATCATCGCGGCGGCCTTTGATGAGGAGCGTCAGATTGATCTTCGCCGGCGCGAGAATTTGCATGGGCGCGATGGGGTCGTTGCGAGCGGAGCGCGCCGCTTTTCTCCAGCAGCCGACTTATTGCGTAATGGCTGGTGACGCCGCAACCAACGCGCACGGCTCGCCGAAGGCGTCAGTGCTTCAGATCGAGAATGCTGGTGCGATCCGCGCGCGTGCGGTGGTTTTGCAAGCCGGTGGGCCCGTTGGGATCGAACTTGCCGGTCGTCGGGCTTCGGTTCGCCGGTCCTTTGACAAGGCTGACGATCGAACCATCCATCTTGATCTCGAGCCCGAGTTCCTTCTTCACATCGGACACGCGCACCGGCGTGGACCAGGTGACCGCCCAATGATGCTTCGAGCGACGGGCGTCGCCGGCCTCGAGCTTCAACGCACTGATGTAATGCGCAGCAGTGAGCCCGCGTTCGTGCAAACTGGCCTGTGCGATCGCCACCGCCTGCGCCGCGGAAAGCGCGGGTGCCGCGGAGAGGGACGCGGTGCAAAGTACGGCGCAAGTGAGAGCGACCCAGAGCGTTTTCATAGCGCGGCTACTTCTTGAGCGACTCGCGGATCGTGGCGATCTGTCCCGCGGACCCGAGCTTCTCGTTTTTGTGAGCAATGAAGTTCGCGTATTCTTCGATGAAGATCTTGCCCGGAGGGCGGAAGTCAAAGTCTCCGGGATGATCGCGGAAGAACTCGCGATGCACGCGTGTCCAGACGAGGCGCCCATCGGTGTCGATGTTCACTTTGGTCACGCCGAGTTTTGCCGCCGGCAGGTATTCGTTTTCGTCCACGCCGCAGGCGCTCGGATCGAGCGTGCCGCCCGCGGCATTGATCCGCCGCACCTCCTCGGCAGGAACGCTGGAACTCCCGTGCATGACGATCGGCGTGCCCGGAATCTTCTTCTGGATCGCTTCAATCACGTGGAAGTGGAGCGACTGATGTCCTTTGAATTTGTAAGCTCCGTGACTCGTGCCGATCGCCGCCGCGAGCGCATCGCAGCCGGTCTGTTTTACAAACTCCACCGCTTCCTCCGGATTCGTGAGGCACGCGTTGCCTTCATCGACCGCGATGTCTTCCTCGACGCCACCGAGCATCCCGAGCTCGGCTTCGACGCTGATCCCTTTGGCGTGCGCGCGTTCCACGACCCGCTTCGTGATCGCCACGTTTTCCTCAAACGTCTCGTGCGAGGCGTCGATCATCACTGAGCTGTAGAATCCGGAGTCGATGCAGTCGTAGCAGGTCTCCTCGTCGCCGTGATCGAGGTGCACGGCATAAATTGCGTCCGGGAAAATCTCTTCCGCGGACCGGATGATCGCTTCCAGCATCCGCTTGTCGGTGTATTTGCGCGCGCCTTTGGAGAGCTGAATGATGAACGGCGCGTTGCTCGCGAGGCAGCCTTTGAAGAGCCCCATCGTCTGCTCCGCGTTGTTGATGTTGTAAGCCCCCACGGCGAATTTCCCGTAAGCGACCCTGTAAAGTTGGGCGGTGGTGACGATCATGCGGCAATCTGTGCAACCGTGCTGGGAGCGACAAGCCGCAACTTGGCGGCAGCACGGCAACTCTCGATCGGCGCCAGGAAAAGCTGCTTGAGCTATTCGAGGCGGTCGGACATTCGATCGAGCAGACGGTCGGCCTGACGGTAGGACAGGTGCAGATTGATTTCGGAGGTCAGCGCGCGAGCAAGCTTCGCGCATCCGCCGTAAAGGCCACCGAGGCGGAATGGAACAGCGAGATTTCCATTCGAAGCAAGCCAGCGGATACGGCGTGGCAGCGCCGAGGTGGATGTCGCTGCGAGTCCTTCCATTCCGAGTTTTCGACTTTGGCGCCAGCCAGCCGCCTTGTATCAACGGCGATGCGTTTCCTCCTGCTTCCCCTCTTGCTTGGCGCGTGGCTCGCACAGGCCGCGGACGAGTTTGTCGCGAGTCCTGACCACGCCGAACGGCCGGACGTGCCGCGCGGCACGGTCACCAAAATGCCGGTTTGGGAATCGAAGGTTTTCGCCGGGACCACTCGCGATTGGTGGATCTACGTGCCGGCGCAGTACCGGCCGGAGAAGCCTGCGGCGGTGATGGTGTTTCAGGATGGGCACGATTACGTGAACGTGAAGGGCAACTGGCGGGCGCCGATCGTGTTCGACAACCTGATCGCTCGCGGCGAGATGCCGCCGACGATCGGCATCTTCCTCAATCCCGGACACGAGCCCGCGAAAGGTCCTCCCAAGAGCGCATGGGGCGGGAGCAATCGAAGCCTGGAGTACGACTCGCTCGGCGATCGTTACGGACGCTTCCTTCTCGAAGAAATCCTGCCGGAAGTGGAGAAGCAGTATCGCCTTTCCACGGACCCCGAGATGCGCGCGATTTGCGGCGCGAGTTCGGGTGGGATTTGTTCGTTCACGGTCGCTTGGGAACGGCCCGATGCGTTCCGCAAGGTGCTCTCGACCATCGGTAGCTTCGTCAATCTGCGCGGTGGAGACGCGTATCCTTCGCTGATTCGTAAAACCGAGCGGAAGCCGATCCGTGTCTTCCTCGAAGATGCGAGCGGCGATCTCGACAACGCCTTCGGGAATTGGCCGATCGCCAATCAACAAATGCACGCGGCGCTCAAGTATATGGGCTACGATGTGCGCTTCGATTTTGCCGAAGGCTACGGGCACAATTCAAAGCACGGCGGCTCGATTTTCCCGGAAGCCCTGAAGTGGCTCTGGAGACCGGCGGAAAAGATCGCTGCGGTCGAAAGCAAAGGTGATCTCGGGGGCGACCTGAGTTTGAAGAAGCTGCTGATCGAAGGCGAAGGCTGGCAGCCGGTGGCGGAAGGGCTGGCCTTTGCTGACGGGCCGTGTGCCGACGCAGACGGGAACTTCTACTTCTCCGACATGAAGGCGAACGCGATCTACAAAGTGACGCCGCAAGGTGAGCGGACGAAGATTGCGGATGAAGGTGCGAGCGGGCTGAAGTTTGGCAAAGACGGACGACTCCATGCCTGCCAGGGCTCGAAGCAGCGGCTGATCGCCATCGATTTGATAACCGGCGCGGTGGACGTGCTTGCCGAAAATGTGCAGCCCAACGACCTCGCGGTAACTCACCGCGGGCACATCTACTTTACGGAGACGGGCAAGAAGCAGGTCACCTTTGTTGATCCGGTTTCGAAGCAAAAACGCGCGGCCGACACCGGAATCGCTGCTCCCAACGGAATCACTCTTTCGGCCGATCAGACCACCCTCGCGGTGAGTGAACACGGCGGGCAGTTCGTGTGGACCTTTCGCATTGAAGCCGATGGTTCGCTGACGGCGAAAGAGCCCTACATGACGATGCGCCTGCCGATGGATGTGGAGGGCAAGTTCGAGTTCAACCAGCCGCCGCCCTACAGGAAAGCAGCCCACGGTGATGGAATGACGACCGATGCGACAGGCCGCTTCTACGTCGCGACAGCCCTGGGAATGCAGATCTTCGATCCGACCGGCCGCCTTTGCGGAGTGTTGCCAAAGCCGGCTGCGGACAAAGCTTTGACGAGTTGCGCCCTTGCTGGTCCGGAGCTCGCGTATCTCTACGTCACGAGCGGCGACCGCATCTTTCGTCGGAAGCTCCAGACGAAAGCGGCGCTCGCGTTTCTCCCGCCCGTACCGGCCCAATAGGGCCAGGCCGGGATGGTGCGGCTCCGCATCTTGCCTTCGCTCTTGGTGTGTCTAGCTTCGGCTGATGCGTTTTCGCCTGCTGGTTCTGCTGCTGCTCGCCTGCGGACCTGCCGCGGCACAGAACGAATTGCCGCAGCGTGGCAAAGGCGAAGCCCCCGAGCCGGAGCCGAAGCTCTTTCTCCGCGACCTCGCCGATGTGCTGCCGGACACCGATTTCGAAAAGGCCCTGGCAGCGCGCGTCCCGGCGGTCGATGTGCGCCGGGCGCAGACGGAGCTGGAACGCGCGGAGCGCAAACAGCAGCGTTGGCAGCAGCTTGCGAAAGCCGGCGTGCTGGCGAAAGCCGAAGCAGAAGCTGCGGTGCTCCAGGCTGCGCGAGCGCGTGCGAAGTTCGAGCGTGCCCGAGCCGCGGAGCAGGAACGTGAACTCGAAGCGCTCCGCCAGCGAGGCGCGGCAGGTCAGATCACGCCGGATGCGGTCGCGGCCGCGGAGTCGGCATTGAAGAGTGCGCAAGCGATGGCAGCCGAAGCAGCCGAAGGTCTCCACCGCACGGAACTCCTGCTGGCGCAGGTGAACCTCGATCGGCAACGGCGATTGCTGGCGGCTGGCGCTGGCTCGAAGAATCAGCTGCGGCGCGCAGAGGTCTCCTTGCAGAAGCTGCAGCCCGCGACGAAGTGAGCGGCCGCGTGAATTGAAAATGTTTCCTGCCGTGGCGCCGGCGCCGATAACTTTCGCATCCGTCGCGCCTCGGTCGCACGAAACGCTCCCGTCCCCGGCGGCAGTCTTCTCCGGCTTGTTCCGGACGCGCTTCATCCATGGTTAACCTTATTCCCGGTCTCCGCTCCGCGCTCCAGCACACGGGCAGCGTGGTCTGGCTGCTCGTGCATACGATCCAGGAGATGGGCGACACGATGCTGCGTGGGCGCTTTCCGTTCCGGGTTTCGATGTTCTTCCATCAGACAGATCGCGCGGGCGTCGGATCCATTCCGCTGGTCGCCCTCGTCTCGTTTTTCATCGGCCTGACCATGGCGCTGCTGACCGGATACCAGCTCGCCACTTTCGGTCAGGAACGCCTCGTGCCGGCGCTCGTCGGCATTGCCTTCACGCGCGAACTCGGACCATTGATGACCGGCATCATGGTCGCCGCGCGGATCGGTGCGGCTTACACCGCGGAGCTCGGCACGATGACGGTCGCGGAGGAAGTGGAAGCGCTTGAGGCAATGGGCATCGGGCCGTTGCGCTTTCTGGTAAGCCCGCGCCTGCTCGCGGTTTTCCTCCTCATGCCGTGTCTGGTCGTGATCAGCGATCTCACCGCCATGGCCGGCGCCTCGCTCATTTCGCGCTGGGCGTTCGACATCCCGTTCCGCGTCTTTTACGAGACCGCGCTCGAGAATCTTCAGCTCAAGGATCTGATCGCGGGCATTCTCAAGAGCTTTCTCTTCGGCCTGATTATCGGGCTGGTGAGTTGTTACAAAGGTCTGGCGGTCCGCGGCGGTGCAGCCGGAGTCGGCGATGCCACGACGAGCAGCGTCGTGACGGCGATCACGACCGTGATCGCGCTCGATACCTTGTTCAACGTCGTCCTTGTGGCGCTCTTCGAATGACGCCCGCGCCCGCAACTCCCGCCGCCGAAACGCCCGTGATCGAGCTGATCCATGTCGCGCTGCGGTTCGGCGAAAAGGAAGTACTCAGCGATGTAAATTTGCAGGTGAATGCGCGCGAGCGTCTGGTCATCCTCGGTCAGAGCGGCGGCGGCAAGAGCACCATCCTGCGGCTCGTGCTCGGGATCCTGAAGCCGACCGGCGGCAACGTGAAATTCAAGGGCCTCGACGTCGGCCGCATGGGTCGGCGGCGCTTGAACAAGATGCGGCAAAAGGTCGGGATGATTTACCAATACAGCGCGTTGATCAGCTCACTCAATGTGCGGGACAACCTCGCGCTTCCCCTCGAGGAACTGACCGACAAGACGCCCTCCGAGATCGACGATCTCGTGATGGAAAAGCTCACGATGGTCGGCATGGCTGACGCGCGCGACAAGATGCCGTCCGAGCTTAGCGGCGGCATGCGCAAACGCGTCGGGCTCGCCCGCGGCATCATGCTCGACCCGGAAGTGATTCTTTACGACGAGCCGAGCGCCGGCCTCGATCCCGTGATCAGCTCGGTCATCGATGAGCTCATTATCGAACTCAGCGAGAAGATCGGCGCCACCTCGATCATCGTCACGCACGAGATGGAGAGCGCCTTCAAGATCGGCACGCGGATGGCCATGCTCTTCCAGGGCCGCGTGCTCGCGGTGGATACGCCCGAGCGCTTTCGCGACCACGACCATCCGGTGATCGCGCAGTTTATCTCCGGTTCCACGGAAGGTCCGATCCTCGAGGCGTCCAAATAGTTTTCCATGAATATCCAGCGCAACGAAATCCGCACGGGCCTGCTCGTGGTCCTCTCGCTCGGCATCCTCGTCACGGTGCTGATCTATCTCGGCGCACCGGGGGTGTTCGTGAAGCAAAAGACCTTTCGGATCTATTTCGATAACGCCTCCGGATTGAAGCCCGGTGCTCAGGTGATGCTCGCCGGCCGCAAGATCGGTCAGGTGCGGCGGCTCTTTTCGCCCGTCCCCGAGCAGGAGCGTCCGACGCCGAAGATGGAGGCGCTGGTGGAAGTCATCGTCGCCGCCGACTCGCCGATCTACAAAACGGTGAAGGCGCAGATGACCCAGAATGGGTTGCTCGGTGAGACGCTGATCGACTTTACCACGGGTCAGGAAGCGAGCGGTCTGGCGCCCGATGGGCACAGCTTTCTGGGCGAACGTCCGGGCGGTATCGCGGATGCGGTGCCGGCGGTGCTCGAAAAGATCGATCCCGTGCTGATCAAGGCGACCACCACGCTGGAGAGTCTGCAGAGCACTTCGGAGAACCTTTCGAAGATCACCGCGGAGGGTGCGGATTTGCCGGCAGCGTTTGCGGAGTTCAAAAAGTTCGGAGCGAATCTGAATGAGCTCAGCGGCGAGCAAAGTTCGCTCCGCCGTTCCCTCAACAACATCGAGGCGATGACGGGGAAAGAAGGCAAACTGGACGAGACGCTGGAGAACGTGAAGGCGTTGACCGGCCCTGATGGTTCCCTGCAAAAGACGCTGAAAAACGCCGAGCGGTTCACGGCCGATCTGGCGTCGAACAAGGACATCCCCGGGACGCTGCGGAATTTCCGGGCCGCCTCCGAAAAGCTGAGCGGCACGGTGGACCAGCTCGGGAATCAGTTCAGTGCGGTCGGCGCAAACCTCACGCAGGCGTCGGACACGGTGAAGCGTCAGCCCTGGCGGTTGATCTGGCCGAGCACGAAGAAGTACGACGAGGAAGGCCGCGCCCAACCCCCGCAGCCCCGGCTCAAAGTGGAAGCGAAGTCACGCGCGAAAACCACGCCCGCGCCGAGGCGGAACCGCCGGAACTAAGTCTGCGCGGCCCAGCGTCGGCAGCTCGCGATCGTGTTCGCCATGAGCATGGCGATGGTCATCGGTCCGACGCCGCCGGGCACCGGGGTGATTGCGCGGCAACGCGGTGCAACTTCCGAGAACGCGACGTCGCCGACCAGCTTCGCGCCGCTCGGTTTCTCCGGCGCGGCGACGCGGTTGATGCCGACATCGATCACGACAGCGCCCTCTTTCACAAAGCTGGCCTTCACGAATTCCGGCTGTCCGATCGCCGCGATCAAAATATCCGCCTCGCGGCAGACCGCTTCGAGGTCGCGCGTCCGCGAGTGAGCCACGGTGACGGTGGCATCGCCGCCAGCGCCTTTGTTCATCAGAAGCAACGCCATCGGTTTGCCCACGATCATCGAACGACCGAGCACGACAACGTTGGCGCCGCGCGTTTCCACACCCGCTTCCACCAGCAACCGCTGACAGCCCAGCGGCGTGCAGGGCACAAAGCCATCCGTGTCGCCGAGCGCGAGTTTTCCCACATTCACCGGATGAAAACCGTCCACGTCTTTGCGGGGATCAATGGCTTCGACGACGGCGCGTTCATCGATGTGCGCGGGCGGCGGTGACTGGACGAGAATCGCGTGAATGGCGGGATCGGCGTTGAGCCGCTGCACGAGTGCGATGAGCTCGGTCTGGGTGGTCGTCGCGGGCAGTTCATGTTTGACCGAATGCATGCCGAGTTCCTGGCAAGTGCGGTCCTTGTTGCGCACGTAGGCCTGCGACGCGGGATTCTCGCCAACCAATACCACCGCGAGTCCAGGCGTATGTCCGGCAGCCTTCAACTCAGCGACTGCTGCGCGGCTTTCGGTGTTGATCTTCGCGGCGATGGCTTTCCCGTCGATGAGGTTCATGGCCTCGCGAGTGAAAGCACGCCGCTCATTGCTGTCACGCGCATCATTTGCCGCGAAGGCGCAAAGAACGCAGACGGTCGCAGAGAGGACGTCCATGAAAACTCTCCCCAGCGGCCCTTCTATGTCTCTGCGCCCGTCTGCGGTGAGTCAGTCGTCCGCCGCACTCCGCATCACCGCTTCGAGTCGGGCGCGTTCCGCTTCGAAAGCTGCATCGCTGTCGGTCGGCGCGACGTGATGCAGCGGCAGGAATGTGACCGTGATCCGCGCGAAGGGCTCGGGAATCATGAACCCATCCCAGCCACTCAGCCGCCAGCACCGCGAATACCGGATGTGGATCGGCAAGGCGGTGCCACCGGTGAGTTGCGCCAGCTTGATCACCCCGGGATTGACGTGATAGCGCGGTCCCCGCGGACCGTCGGGCGTGAGCGCGGTGATCTCGCCCGCGTCGATTGCCCGCTTCATTTCCACCAAAGCCATGGCACCGCGGCGCGAACTCGATCCACGAATTGCGCGGATGCCAAAGCGTTGCATCACCGCTGCAATGATCTCGCCATCCTTGCTCGCACTCGCCAGAGCTGCGCCCGGCCGATCGGGGAAAAACTTCTCGAACATGTGCGCCATCACGAAGAGGCGGTTGTGCCAGAAGCACCACAGCAGCGGACGTTCGGGCGGATCGCGCAGCACCCCAGCGTGATCGATCATCTCGAAGCGAAGCGTCGCCAGCCACGGGCGGGCGATCCACGTGGCAAGCGCCGCCAGCAGCTTCGCCTTTTGCACCGAAGTCATGCGCCTTCGGCCCAACGAAACGTGTCCGGATTGGGCAGGCCGAGCTGATCGAGAATGCGCGAGACGACGGTGTCGGCAACTTCCGCGACGCTCTGCGGGCGGCTGTAAAATCCCGGCGACGCTGGAAGTACGACGGCGCCGGCTTCGAGCAACGTGACCACGTTGCGCGCGTGGATCAGATTCCATGGCGTCTCGCGCGGAACGAGGATGAGCTTGCGTCGTTCCTTGAGGAAAACATCGGCGGCTCGGAGCAAAGTGGAGTCGCTCGTGCCGGCTGCGATCCGGCCCAGCGTTCCCATCGAGCACGGACAAACGACCATCGCATCGAAGCGCGCGGAGCCGCTGACGAACGGCACGTTCATCGACTTGTCACCATGTTGCTGAACGCCCGCGGGCACTTCGAGCGTGCCGAGTTCCTCCGCGATCACCTGCTTCGCATACCCACTCAAGACGAGGTGCACCTCGTGGGCCGCGCAGTCGATCTGCGCGAGCAGCCGCTGCAGGTAAATCGCCCCACTTGCGCCAGTGGCGGCGACCACCAGCTTCATCGTGGCGCCGGGACCAGTGCGGAAGGCGTCGTGGCTTCCGCAGCGGTTTCGTCCGCCTGCTTTTTCAAATAGTCTTTGAGCGCGACATCCCACCGGTTCCAGTTCGTGCCGAAGTCATCGTCGAGGAAGATCTGCAGATCCGTCAGCGCTTCCTCCTGGTGCGGATGATTGGGGATCTTCGCGATCTCGAGCAATGCGGGCAGCTTCACCGGATCTTCACGGTTCATCAGCTCGGTCACGAAGACGTCGAGCACTTCCTCCGGCATCGTCGGATTCTTCACGATCGGCAGGACGCGGCCGTATTCGGCATCCGGCAGCAGATTCAAAAGGTGCTGCGCGGCCTCGACCTGACCATCCGGTGGGAAGGTCGGGAGCATGTTGATCAAAGTCTGCGCAGTCGCGAGGTTGGCGGCATCGCTGTTGTCGGGATTTGCCTCGATCGCCTGCTGGATTTTGATCTCCCAATCGGCAGGCGGCGCTGCGGGCGTGCTGGGGCGGGCAGCGGATTTCTCCGGCGCTTTGGGGGCCGGCGTGCTCCTGTCCGGGGCGATCCGCGGAGAACGTTTCCCTCCCCACATCATGTCATCAGTGAGTGTGGGAGCAGGAGTGGCGTTGAGCGCGTCGGCGACCTGGGGCGGAGGCGTGGTTCGCAGAAACCACATCGCGGCACCGACGATCGCGGCGACCACGATCGCGAGGGAAATCAGAACTTTCACATTCATCGCGGACAAGTAAGCGCATCCAGTGCGCCGAAGCCAACCAAGGTTTCCCCGCGGTGCTCTTACCGAAGCAAGGCCGCGGCACGCGTCAGCGTTTCCTCCGGAAATCCGAGCGCGCGTTTGAATTGCCAGTCGCGTTCGAGCTGATTTTCGATGGCCTGACAGCGGCGGAACGTCGCAGTGTCGATCCAGCGTTGCAGCCAAAGACGGTGGCCGAGCACCGGCACGGGAAAGTCGCTCCCGTGCAAGATGCGCGGCAGGATTTCGGGAGCGAGGCAGTCGCGCAGGTGTCCGCAGCGGTTCAGCGAGACGAGCGCGGAGATGTCGCCGTATAGATTCGGGAACTCCCGCAGCATTGCCACCCAGTCCCCAAAGTAATCTCCATCGAACGCTCCGCTCCGGGTCGCACAATGCGCCGCGATCACCGTGACGCCGCATTCCAGCGGCAGGCGAAGCAGCTTCGGATCGGCGAACTCCGGCCGCACAATCTCCACGGTGTGTTCGCCGCCGGTGTGCGCAAGCAGCGGCAGGCGCAACTCGGCCATCCGCTCCCAAAAACGGCGATAGCGCGGACTGGAGCAATCGATGTTCTGACAATTCGGCAGGCACTTCATCAGCACCGCTCCCGCCTCCGCGCAGCGGTCGAGTTCTTCGATCGCATCTGGACGCGCCGGATGAATGCTCGCGCCGGCGAGAAATTCGGGATGCTGCCTGGCGAGCCCGAGCACGACGTCGTTTGGCACGAACATCGTGCCGTGCTCGCGCTGCAAGCTGCCACTTTCGTCATACACCTGCTCGTGGGCGAGGAGCACCACGGCATCCAGCGAAGGCGCGGCACGGACCTGTCGCAGCAGGAATTCCGAAAACGCACCTTCCAGATCACCTTCCACCGCGCTGGCCGGCAGGCCGAGCTGCTTGAGCATGAACCCGGCGAGCCAGCGATGCCACGCCGAGCCGAGCCGCAGCCAACCACCGGAGCCATTTTGCCCGTTGCCGACCATGTGCACATGCATGTCGATGCGGCGAGGCGAAGCGTTCGATGGCGTCACGGTTGAGACGATAAGCAGGTCACTCGAGAAAAGCGCACCAACTCTGGCGGGACCGCGAGCGGTAGGTGGCAGGAAACTTCCATCGCGGATGTATTTCGCTGTCCAACCCGCGCCCGGTGCAGCTAGCCCTGCCTTCCCCCAAAATGATCCAGGACATCGTCATTCTCGGCGGCGGCAGCGCCGGCCTTATCGCGGCGTTGACGCTGAAACGCCGGCTTCCGGAAGTTTCACTCCGCGTAATCCGAAGCCGGGAGATCGGCATTATCGGCGTTGGCGAAGGCACGACCGCATCGTTTCCCCGGCACTTCTTCGAGTACCTGAAGCTGCGTCCGCAGGATTTCTATGCCGGCGCGGAGCCGACCTGGAAGCTTGGCATTCGCTTCCTCTGGGGCCCGCGTCCGGAGTTCTTCTACACCTTTGCCAAGGAATACGAACAGCGCTGGCCGGAACTCCGGCGGAACGTCGGTTTTTACCACGACGACGAGACGCTGTGGGTCGGTCCGGCGTCTGCGCTGATGGCGCACGACAAGGCTTTCGCGCGCAAGCAGGACGGCACGCCGCACTTTCATAACTCGCACGCTTTCCACATCGAGAATGTGAAGCTCGTCGCGTTCCTCGAGCAGACCGCGCGGGCGCTCGGGGTCGAGATCATCGATGGGAATGTGACTGGTGCCGAAACGGGTCCGGTGACACTCGGCGGACGTGAAGAGCGCGGCGTGCTCGCGCTGGATCTGGCGAGCGGCGAGAAGATCACCGCGGACCTGTTCGTTGATGCGTCCGGCTTCCGTAGCGAGCTGCTCGGCCGCGCTTTGAACGAGCCAACCATCTCGTTTGAGAAGAGCCTCTTCTGCGACCGTGCGGTGATCGCCGGCTGGCCGCGCACTGATGAGCCGATCCGACCTTACACTGTCGCAGAGACCATGGACGCGGGTTGGTGCTGGCAGATCGAGCACGAGCATTGGATCAACCGCGGTTACGTTTATTCGTCCAGTTTCATCGACGATGATGCCGCACGAGCGGAACTCCTCTCGAAAAATCCGAAGATCGCGAACGAGCCGCGAGTGGTGAAGTTCCGCTCGTTTCGCAGCACCCGAAATTGGGTCGGAAATGTCGTCGGGGTGGGCAATGCCAGCGGCTTTGTCGAACCGCTCGAAGCGACCGCACTCCAGGGGATCTGTGTCCAGGCGAGCACGCTCGCGGACGGTCTCGTGGACAGCCTCGGCGTGCCGACGCGGACGATGATCGACTTCTACAACCGCTACAACGCGGAGCAGTGGGACGACATCCGCGATTTCCTCGCGGTGCACTACAAGTTCAACACGCGTCTCGACACGCCGTTCTGGCGTTCGTGCCGGGAAGACACGGAGGTGGGCGGAGCGGCGGAGGTCATCGAGTATTACCGCGAGAACGGACCCAGTGCCCTGCTGACGGGCATCCTGCTGCACCCGACGAATTCCTTCGGACTCGAGGGTTACCTCGCTTTACTCGTCGGCCAGAAAGTGCCGCACGAGAAACCCTATCACGCTCCTCCTGCGGAGCTGAAGGCATGGCGCGACCGTTGCGCGAGCTACCGTGAGCAGGCCCGTGCGGCGATGAGCGTGAAGCAGTGTCTGGAGGCGCTGCGCAAGGTGGGTTGGATGGGCAAGAGCTGAGCAGGTAGCAGTTGCGGATCCGTGGTGTGAGCTGCAGCGGAGCGGAATCGCCGTCACCTTGTGACATACTCATCACAATTGGACTTGATCCTCCCAATCACCCCCTCCAGAGTCCGAGCGCCGCCCCCGCCAGTCTTCCACGGCAGTCCCTCACAGCCCCTTCCCTTTCTATGACCACACCCACTCGCAGACTTCCCCAAGCATCCAGCCTCGCCGGTGCTCTCCTGCTCGCGGGTCTGCCAATTACCAGCGCTGTCGGGCAGCTCCAGATTGCCGAGAGCCTGCTCATTAACGTAGACGCTTCGACTTTCAGTTCGGGCGCCACGACCTGGACCAACACCGGGACGCTGACGGGAAACTTCACGGCGGCGGGTTCTCCGACCTTCCATACGATCAATTCCCAACCGGCGGTGTTCTTCGATGATTCGGAGCAATTCGTTGGCCCGATCAGCCCCGATGGGATCGAGGGCGGCGGAACCTCGTCGATTGAAGTCTGGGCCTACCAGGGTTTCATTCGTTCCGAAGAGTCACTCGTCAGCTGGGGACGTCGTGGAGATGACGCACGAAACATTTCGCTGAACTATGGCACCGATAACCGCTGGGGCGCAGTCGGTCACTGGGGAGGCGCTGACATCGGCTGGGGTCCAAATGATCCGAATGGAAGCGACGGAGGGCCACGCCCACCGGGGACTCCGGTGGAAGGGCAATGGCATCATCTCGCTTACACCTACGACGGAACGATTCAGCGTGTGTATAAAGACGGTCTTTTAGTCAACCAGGAGAGTGTGGCCCTAAACATTCATCCCGACTTTTCGATCAACATCGGAGCCCAGCGCAGCAATGCGGGACCTGCATTCGACATCGAGCCTGGAAACCGGCTCGGCGGCGCCATCGGCAAAGTACGTGTCCACGAAGGCGTGCTCAGCGATGCGCAGATCGCCAGCAACTTCAATCTCGAGAAGACGGCCTACGGACGGGTGGACGAGACCACCTACAACCGGGTCAACACCCAACTTCCCGCGCTTCCTCGCAACCGCTATACCTTCAATGGAATCGCCAGCGGTGCAGATGGCACCACCGTCCCGGACGTAATTGGCGGAAAGAATGCGCAGATCCGTGGACCAGGTGTAACTGTGACCTCCTCCGGGGTGGATTTGCCGGGCGGCGCGCAGACCCAAGGTTATATCGATTTGCCCAACGGAGTGTTCTCAGGAACAGCCAATGGACCGGCATTCTCCAGCGCGAGCTACGAAGCGTGGGTGACGGTGCAGGGCAACAACAACTGGTCTCGAATCATGGATTTCGGCTCCACCGGCGTTCCAGCGAATGCATCCACTGGCAACCCAGGTGTCGCTCCTTTTGAAGTGAACGGCCCCGGTGGTGCGGCCAACGGAGCGAACTACATGTTCCTCAGTGCAAATAGCGGGAACGATCCCGGGATGACCATCGATCGCGGCGGCGATGGGGCAATCCCCGGCGGCGGCGGTGCTGTCGGCGGCGGCGGTCGGACAACCCAGAACACCAACCTGCTCGGCACTGAGCAGCACGTGGTCATGATTTATGACTTCGTGGACAAGGAGTGGCGCTGGTACCAGAACGGCAACTTAATGGAAGGCTTCACCAGCGTTGGTGGCCCCGGCACCGTCAACGATGTGAACAACTGGCTCGGTCGCTCCAACTGGGGCGGCGACGCCAATCTGGATGCGATCTTCAACGAGTTCCGCATCTACGATTACGCGCTCACGCACGAGCAGGTGCAGGGTAATTTTGCCGCGGGTCCGGACGTGGTAAACGTCCCGGAACCGACGATCGCAGGTTTGCTTGGGATCGGGGCACTCCTCGGATTCGGCCGGCGGCGCAGGAAGTAAGTCAGCGCTGCCGAATCAAGTGACGAGCCGGCCCGGTGCGTGACACTGGCCTGCGGAGCTTTGCGTTACCGGCTGGCCAGCTGCGATCCGGCGAGGCGGGTTGCGCCGCCGCCTCACCCGCCACAGCCAGCCAGTTCCTTCGATCACGCGCTCTCGTCCTCCTACTTCGTGAGGCCGGGTTGCGCTAAGCGGCTGAACGCCGACGCCGAAGAAGGCCAAAGCCAAGTGCTCCGCAGATGAGCGCTGCCGTGCTTGGTTCAGGGACCGCTGCCAGCAGAAGGTCATTCCCGCCCGTGAACGCGTTGGTCGCAAAGTCACCGGAATAGAAGACGGCAAATTCCTGGCCATCGATCGTGGCGTACCCGTCCGCATTCGAGAACAGCGTACTGTTCGATTGGCTCGTGGTGCTGACGTTGCCGAAGCTTCCGGTAATCGGATCGACATCGTCGTTCACGAGCAGCCAATAGCGGCTCGCGGCACCGGTTTGGCCGCCCGTCCAATCACCATCCAGCACTGCTCCGGAGATGTCCGCCAGCCCGGTGAGCGCGATTCGATCCGATCCGCCTGTGCTGTTGAAGTTGGTGAACCACGTGCCGTTGATTGAGAAGGTCATGTTTCCGGTGAGATTCAGCGTGCCGACGCTGGCGAGGGTGCCGCCGGTCAGTGTGCCGCGGGTGCCGACCTGAACTCCGCCCAGTGCAGTGATGTTGCCAGTGCCGCCGAGCACGCCCGTGCCGGTGGTGTTATCGAGGCCATCGGGGTTGCCGTTCCCGACGCGAATCGCGTTGCCGGCGATGCGCGACAGTGTGCCATCGACGATCAACGAACCGCTCGAGCCGTCGTTTCGGCCGACGAAGAACGACCCGCCGGAGTTGTCGGTCAAGGTGCCGCTGATTCCCACCGACATTGTGCCGGCGCCACTTTCACCGACGGTGATGTCGCCGCTGTTGTGCACGATTTCACCTCCGGTGAGCGCGTAGCTGGCCGTATGTGCAGGCGCGAGCCCGACTACGATTGAGCCAAAGGAACTCAGCGTGCCACCCGACTGCGTTGCGGTGGCGGTGCCGGTGCCAGGCGAGCCCGCGCCGTTCCCACCCATGAAGAATGCCGAGCCGACTCGGAACGTTCCGCCCTGCAGATCGAACGTCGCGGTCCCATTCGTCTGCGCCATGATCACTTGCTCGGTATTCGTGATCCCCGAGATCTGCCGGAACGTGCCGGTTCCATTTTCGCCGATCCGCATCTGCGCGCCCCCTGCATTCTGCAGATCGAGAGTTCCTCCGTTCACGATCACCAGCCCCGTCGCGCCACTGTTCACGCCGATGTTGAAGTTCGTCGCGCCGACCGTTTCGAAAACACCACCCGCATTGATCCGCAGGGTGCCATTGCTGCCGTTGTTTTCACCGATCCAATCCCAGTTCCCAGATTCGTTTCGAACCAGCCCGCCGTCGTTGATCGTCATGGTCCCGGTTCCATTGAAGCCGATCCGTAGATCGCCCACGTTCCCACCCGGCCCACGCAGCAACTGGCCGCCGTTCTGCACCGTGACCGAACCGATGCCCGTCGTGTCACGCCCGATGTAGATGTCTCCCCGGTTCGGTGCGTCCGTTTTGGAATAGACGCCGCCTGTGTCCAGCACCATGGCGCCGTCGCCGTTCCAGCCGATGACGAGTTCGCCGGCGTCTTGTTCCATTCGCCCGGTTGCGCCGGTGATGCTGAGCAATCCGTTCGACCGATCCGCGCCGGTGACGAGCGAACCGGCTTCAACCGTACCGTGCGCCCGATAGAGTCCGCCCTGCACGCTCAGGGTGCTCAAGGCATGTGCAGCGTTCCCGGCCTGGCCGATTCGCGTCGTGCCGTTGTCGCCTTCCAGCAAGCCGTCGGACTTCACAATGACCGTGCCGGCGAGACCGGGCGTGAAGCCACCTTCCTCAGCACCGAGGTTCAAGCTGACGTTCACGTTGCTGCTGGTGCCATCGATCCGATCACGCAGATTCATAACCGCGCTGCCGGCTGCGCCGGTGCCATCTCCAACGTTGATGAAGCCGCTGGCCCCACGAATGCCCACTTGAAGGCTCGGCGAGTCGTTATTCCCGACCGAGTTCGTGAAGTGGAACCGCCCATCGTTGATGTTCATCGTGCCGTCGGTCTCGTGGCCGATTCGCACCCAGTAGAACACGGGAGTCTGGCTCAAGATCCCGCCATTGATGTTGATGGAATGCCCGTTCGCCACGCCGAGATCACCGGATCCGTTTAAGCCCACCGCGCTTCCTCCCGTCCAGATCACGGTGTGCCCGGTCAAGATTGAGACATCGTCGATGCTGCCGGTCTGCGGATCACCCGGAGGCGTCCAGGTGTTTGGGGAAGCGGCCTCCCAATTCCCACTTCCCGCGCTGATAATGGCAGCTGCCTGGAGTGAAGCGATGGAGGTGCTGAGAACGAGGGCCGCGAGGGAAATTGAGCGCATAGGAGACAAAATGTGGTTATTCAGGGCTGGAAAGCTCATGCCGACTCCGAATCTGTCATCCGATTTTTGATAAAATCTTTCAAAACACCCTCGGAGTTCACCAGCAACAGCCGCTCATCCGAGCGACGACTGAAGTGTCGTCCAGCTTCCCTCGCCAGTCGCGACGCGCGTCAGCCGTTCGAGGGTGAGCCTGCCGCGAGCGGACATTCGCCATTTGCCCCTGCTGCAGCGCGCTGCTAGAACCTGCGCACTTTTCGCCTCACGCCGCGCCGCTCATGCCCAAAGATACTTCGCTTTCCAAAATCCTCGTTATCGGCTCCGGGCCCATCGTCATCGGGCAGGGGCCGGAATTCGACTACTCGGGAGTCCAAGCCTGCAAATCACTGAAGGAGGAGGGCTACACGGTGATCCTCGTGAACTCGAACCCGGCGTCGATCATGACGGACCCGGAGTTCGCGAATCGAACTTACATCGAGCCGATCACGCCCGAGGTGGTGGAGAAGATCATCGAGCGCGAAAAGCCGGACGCGTTGCTGCCGACCCTGGGCGGGCAGACGGCGTTGAACTGCTCGATGAAGCTGCACGAAATGGGCGTGCTGGCGAAGCACGGTGTGAAGATGATCGGCGCGAATCCGGAGGCGATTCACAAGGGCGAGGATCGCCAGGCTTTCAAGGACGCGATGATCAAGATCGGGCTCGATCTGCCGCGCTCCGGCACCGCGCACACCATGGCGGAAGCGCGGGATGTTCTCGTGAAACTGGGGACTTTGCCGCTGATCATTCGCCCGGCATTCACGCTCGGCGGCAGCGGCGGCGGCATCGCTTACAACAAGGAGGAATTTGAAACGATTGTCGCGCGCGGGCTCGATCTTTCGCCGGTCAGCGAGGTGCTGATCGAGGAGTCGTTGCTCGGCTGGAAGGAGTTCGAGATGGAGGTGATGCGCGACAAGGCGGACAACTGCGTGATCATCTGCTCGATCGAGAACATCGACCCGATGGGCGTGCACACGGGCGATTCGATCACCGTGGCGCCGGCGCAGACGCTCAGCGATCGCGAGTATCAAAACATGCGCGACGCGAGCTTCGCGGTGATTCGCGAGATCGGCGTCGAGACGGGCGGCTCGAACATCCAGTTTGCGATCGAGCCGAACACCGGCCGGATGATCGTCATCGAGATGAACCCGCGCGTCTCGCGTTCCTCCGCGCTGGCTTCGAAGGCGACGGGTTTCCCGATCGCGAAGATCGCCGCGAAACTCGCCGTGGGCTACACGCTGGACGAGGTGCGCAACGACATCACGCGCGAGACGCCCGCGAGCTTCGAGCCAACGATCGACTACGTGGTGGTGAAATGCCCGCGCTTCACCTTCGAAAAATTCCCGCAAGCCGACCCGGTGCTGACCACACAGATGAAGAGCGTGGGCGAGGCGATGGCGATCGGACGGACGTTCAAGGAGGCGCTGCAGAAGGCGCTGCGGAGTCTGGAGATCAAGCGGTTCGGGTTGATCGGCGATGGCAAGGATGTGGTCGTGGATGACGACACGCTGCGGACCAAGCTGACGGTGCCAAATGCGGAGCGGATCTTCTTCGTTGGGCTCGCATTCCAGCGCGGGTGGACGGTCGAGGAGATCTTCGAGATGACGAAGATCGATCGGTGGTTTCTGGAGAACATCCGGGAGATCGTGCAGGCGGCGAATGGTTGGGGCACAGGCTTCCAGCCTGTGGGGCCAGCGGGCGTCCCGCCTGCTGAATCTGCAGCCAGGATGCCTGCTGGCCCCACAGCCAGGATGTCCGTGCGTCGCTTCCGCGCGTTCAACGAACAGGCGGAACTCGAACGCACACGCCGCAACTTGCCGCACTGGGAACAACCCGGTGCCACCTACTTCATAACCTTCCGCCTCGCGGACGCCGTCCCGCAAACATTGCTCCGCGAGTGGAAGCAGGAAATTGAAACCTGGCTAAAATTTCATCCCGAACCGTGGGATGCCGCGACGAAGCACGAGTATCAAAAACGCTTTCAGGACGGACGGGAGCAATGGCTCGATCAGGGCCACGGCGAATGCCTGCTCAGACAGCCCGCGGTGGCTGCGATGGTCGTGAATGCGCTCAAGCACTTCGACGGACAGCGATACGTGCTCGACGCATTCGTGATCATGCCGAACCACGCTCATGTCCTCGTGCAACCGGCGGAGGGACACATGCTCTCGGACATCTTGCATTCGTGGAAATCATTCACCGCGAAACAGATCAACGAACAGTTGGGGAGGCAGGGAAGGATCTGGCAGGACGAGAATCACGACCGGATCGTGCGGGATTTCAGCTCGCTGCTGCGGTATCGCGAATACTTGGCGCGCAATCCAGAGGACGCGAAATTGCAGGAAGGCGAATTTGTTTTGAATGCAGAGGGAGTCTTGGAGCCGCCTGAGCCTGAAGATTCAGCAGGCGAGACGCCCGCTGACCCCACAGGCAGGATGCCTGTGCCCCAGCTCCGCCGTGCAAAGCGCCTCGGCTTTTCCGACGTCCAGCTCGCCATCGCGCACAACACCACACCGCAAGACATTCGCGCGCAGCGCACTGCCGCGAAGATCATCCCCACCTACCGCCTCGTGGACACCTGCGCCGCGGAGTTCGAGGCTTACACGCCGTATTACTACTCCACCTACGGCGATGAGAACGAGCGGCGTGACTCGGGGAAAAAGAAAATCATCATCCTCGGCGGCGGGCCGAACCGCATCGGGCAGGGGATCGAGTTCGACTACTGCTGCGTCCACGCCGCGTTCGCGCTGCGCGAGGAGGGCTTCGAGACCATCATGGTCAACTCCAACCCCGAGACCGTCTCCACCGACTACGACACCAGCGACAAACTCTACTTCGAGCCGCTGACCCTCGAAGACGTGCTCAACATCTGCGAGCAGGAGAGCGAAAATCTCTTCGGGGTCATCGTGCAATTCGGCGGCCAGACGCCGCTCAACCTCGCCGCCGGACTGCAAGCCGCCGGCGTCCCGATCATCGGCACCTCGCCGCACAGCATCGAGATCGCCGAGGACCGCAAACTCTTCGGCGCCATGCTCGACAAACTCGGAATCCGCCAGACCAGCGGCGGCACCGCCGTGACGGAGGATGAAGCGGTGGCCGTGGCGGAGCGGGTCGGCTACCCCGTGCTCGTCCGCCCGAGTTTCGTGCTCGGTGGCCGTGGAATGATGCTCGTCCACAACGACACCGACCTGCGTCGCTACGTCCGCGAAGCGGTCGAAGCCAGCCCTGGCTCAACACCCGGCACGGCGGCCAATCCCATCCTCGTCGATCACT
>JAQGOK010000020.1 GCA_028293645.1 Chthoniobacter sp. | reverse complement strand
GATAAAGTCCATCTCCTCTCCCGCGTCGTAATCCGGCCCGTTGCTAAAAGTGAACAGATGACCCTGCTCATCCCACGCGAAGCTGTAGGCATTGCGGATACCCCGCGCGACGACCTCGATCGTCGGGGTTTCCGCTTTCGGGTCCAGCTTCCACACGCACGCCGTGGTATCGACTTCATGCACCGGTTCGTAGCGCGGCAGCCGGCTCACTTCGCCGCCGTCCGTGCGTGAACCGCTGCTGACATAGAGCATCCCGTCCGGGCCGAAGGCGAGGTGACTGACGCCGTGGTTGAAGCCGCCAACGCCATGCGGATATCGATGCGTGAACCACGGCAGCAGCCTGGCCGGCCGGCCGTTTTCCACCGCGGAGCTGCGCCAAAGGATCACCTCGTTGGTGTAAACCGGCACGTCTTTGGTGAGCTTCTGGTTGCTCACGATGAGCAGCCGCCCTTGCGGATCCACGGTCATGCCGAGCGTCACGAGTTCGCCGCGGTTTCTGTCCAGGTAATCCTCGGGCCGGAAGAGCTTCGTGACCCCGCTCGTTTCCAAATCGAGCTGGTACACGCCTCCATTCTGCGCGAGCAAATAGATCGCGGTGCCGCGGCCGTCGCTCGCCATTCGCGTGAAGAACTCCGGGAGCTGCACGACTTCGCGCAAGGTCCATCCCGCAGGTGCGCTCGGCAGCGGCTGGAACGCACTCGCTTTCACCAGTTCGTCGTACGTCTTGAAGCGAGAATTTGCGCGCGCCGCAGCGACTTCCTCCGCGGAGAAAGCGGGAGCGGTGTTGCCCCAGGCATTCGTCACGAAGGTCAGCACGTCGGCCACTTGCGAGTCGTCCAATACCTGCGCCGGCATCGCGTTGCTGTAGGTCTCGCCGTTCACCACGATCGTTCCCGCGAGGCCTTCGCAAAGCACCCGGATCGCCCGCGCGCGGTCCTTCATCAGCCAGTCGCTTTTCGCCAACGGCGGGTAGAGCGGGGCCGCGCCCTGGCCTGTGAGCTGATGGCAAAGCAGGCATTTCTCCGTGTAAATCTTCTCCCCGCGAGAGCGTTGTTCCGCGTCGGGGGGCGGCGCAGCGAGAGCCTTGCCATACGCCAGGCAGCAGGCGAGCAGGACAAAGACGCAGCGGGGAACGGGCATGCGCCGGCGAAGTTGATCGGAAGCGGCGGGCGAGTCAACGAGACGCCAAACGGAACGGCGCACCTGGCAACTCGCGCTGTTCCCACGGGCGATTCGGCTCCACGCTTCATGCATGTCACTTCCCGAAAAGCAGCAGAAGCTGATCGCCAAATACCGGGTCATTGAAGACCCGCAGGAGCGACTCGCAGCGATCACTGGACGTGGGCGCAAGTGGTCCGCGCCGACCGAAGCGGAGCGCACCGATGCATCGCGCGTGCAGGGCTGCGTCTCGCAAGTCTGGCTGGTGGGTCAGCTCGAGGAAGGACGCTGCCGGTTCCGCGTGGCGGCCGATTCACCGCTGGTGCTCGGCCTGGCCGCGCTGCTTTGTGAGCTTTATGACGGCGAAGCTCCCGATGAAGTCGCCACGGTCGAACCGGAGCTGCTCGAAGCGCTCGATATTGCGCCGCAACTCTCGCCGACCCGGCTCAACGGTCTTGCCAATGTGCGGCGCGTGATTCGCGACTTCGCCAAACACGCGATTGAGAGCTGATGCTCTGCGACGCGCACAATCACCTGCACGACACGCGCCTCACGCCGTTTCGCGCGGCGATCCGCACGGAGATGGAAGCGGCGCACGTCGAACGCGCTGTGGTCAACGGAACTTCGGAGGCGGTTTGGGAAGCGGTTGCCGAGCTGGCGCGGACGGTCTCCGGCCTGACTTCGGCGTTTGGGTTGCACCCTTGGAAAGCCGCGCAGCGCTCCCCGTCCTGGCTCGACACGTTACGCCGGCATCTCGATGCCGATCCCACCGCGACCGTTGGGGAGATTGGCCTCGATCGCTGGATCGAAGGTCACGATCTCGACCACCAGCGCGACGTTTTCATCCAGCAGCTCGCCCTCGCAGCCGAGCGAAACGTCGCCGCAACGATCCAGTGCATCCGCGCGTGGGGCGCCTTGTGGGAAGTGCTCCGCGAGCAACAGGTGCCCGCGCGCGGTTTTCTGATTCACGCTTACGGCGGTCCGGCGGAAATGGTGACGGGATTCGTCGAGCGCGGGGCTTACTTCTCGTTCTCACCGTACTTTCTGCACCCGCGCAAAACCGCGCAACGCGACATCTTCGCCCAAATCCCCGCGGATCGACTCCTCGTCGAGACGGACGCGCCGGACCTCCGCCCGCCCGACGAGCGCAACGCGCATCCGCTGCAAAGCGAAAGCGGCGAGCCGCTCAACCATCCCGCGAACCTCACCGTTGCCTACGCAGGCCTCGCGGAGATTCGAACGCTGGCTCCCGACGCGCTTGAGCAGCTCATCGAAGAGAACTTCACGCGACTCTTTCCAGCGCGATCCGGCGCACGACTTCACCCGCAGCCGCGAATCCAAACGCACCCGTGACGAAGCTCGCGGTTCCGAAGCCGGTCTCGCAATCGAGGTTTAAGCGCGTGCCCGGTTCCGGCCGCGGCGAACAGGTGCCGTTCTTCCAGGCATACATCGGCCTCTCTGGCGAGAAGACGGCGAGCACGCCAAAGTCGACAGCGCGATCCAGCGGAAAGCCGAAATCGCGCCGGAGCTTCCTGCGCAC
>JAQGOK010000200.1 GCA_028293645.1 Chthoniobacter sp. | reverse complement strand
TCCATGGGAGTCGTGGCCAACAGTCGCCGGAGCGCGGAAGTCAGCCGTGCTGGTGACTCCCTGGCTCGGAACCTCGGTTCCTTTCTTCAGTCTGGAGATTGCGCGGATGCTCGCTGAAGAGGGCGAGCAGGTGCAGGTGCTCTTTGATGCCACCGACGTTTTCGGGAATGCGCCGTCTTCTATGGAGATAGAAGACTTGCGCGAGGCAGTAGCTGGTATTGAGCGTTACGTCCCGGTGTCGCGCACCGAAACCTGGGCGTCAGCCGTATGTGCCGAAGAGGACCTCACCTTTGCCCGGCAGTTAGTCTATGAAAACGGGATCTGGAGAACTCGCGGCGAAGCGGGCGCCGGCGCATTCGCAGCGCGTAAAGAAAGCTTGCTGGAAAATGTGGCGAAGCATCTCCGTCGCGTGGAGGACTTCATCGCCGCCTCGGGGATCGAATGGCTGCTGATTCCGGGTGGCATTTGGGGCCTGAGCGGGATCTATGTGCGCGCTGCGCAACGTGCGGGCGTCCCCTTCGTCACTTACGATTCCGGGAAGAAGATCCTCATCCTTTGCCAGAACGGGATCGCTGCGCACCAAGCCGATATTCCCAAAGCGTTGGAGTCCCTGAAGGCCGATCTTGGGCATGACTCCAAGTTAAGTGCGTGCGAATGGGCGCGTGCGGAATGTGCCGAGCGGCTGAGCGGCCGCGGCAATTACAACGTGTTTCAGGCGCATGCGGCCACCGGTGAAACGGGCGCAGAGTGCAATGTGCTGGTGCCGCTGAATCTCCGCTGGGATTCGGCAGCGCTAGGACGTCAGCGACTGTTCGCTTCGGTGAAGGACTGGATCGGCGCGCTGGTTCGCTGGGCGGAGACGGAGCCGTTGGCGCGTGTCTGCATTCGCCAGCATCCGATCGAGCGTCGCGCCGCCTGGCGCTCGTCGGACGACCTCGGCCAATTCATCCGCGACTTGCAGCCGAACCCGCAGCGTGTCCGCTTTATCGCCGCGGAAGATCCAGTAAACACCTATGATCTGCTTGCGCAGACCAAGGTTCTCCTACCCTTCACCTCATCGATGGCCATGGAAGCAGGCATGCGCGGCATTCCGGTCATTACTTCCGCGCAGAACTATTACGAAAGCTGCGAGTTCGTCGTGCGTGCCGAGTCTGTGGACGATTACTTCGCGCTGATTGGTCGCGCGTTGCGTGGCGGGATTGAGTTACCATCTTCTGCTCCGGACGATGCGGCGCTGGTCTATTATCTTACTCAGCGCTGCAATCTGATGAAGACCTCCTTCACGGCGGAATCGGTCGAGTTTTTGGAGTGGAGCCGCGTTTCTCCGGAAGTGCTATGGCAAGAGCCCGAAGCGCAGGATCTCCGGCGAGCGCTGCGTGGGGGAGAACCGTTGTCCTTCATCCGGCATCAACGCTTCGCGTCCGCGCCCGCGGCGGAGCGCGCTTAGTTTCCGCAGCCCGCCTCGATGCCTCTCGATCGCGATCACGCATTTGCCGACGGTCCGGCATTTGGACGTCCCAAACGCGGGAGACGCCTGAAAGGCGCGGCCGCCCGGTCTGCGGAAGCGTGGACCCGTTTCGAGTCGGAAGCTGTGATCGACGCCACTTGTCTTCTCGGACCGAATTCATGGTGCGTGAACAGCTCAGGTGAGCGGAGCCGCATCACGCTGGATGCAGGGGCAATTTGTCGGGGATTGCTGCGCGTCGAGAAGTTCGGCGCGGGGGCGATCCGCATCCGCTCAAAGGCGTACGTCGGCGACGACTGCCTGTTGAGTTCGTCGGTCGGCATTGACATCGGCGAACAGGTTTTGATCGCGCACGGTGTGCAGATTTTTGACAACGACAGTCATCCTCTGGAGAGCAGCGCCCGCGCGGGGGACTTTGCGGCGGTGCTGACGCACGGAGCGCGCGGCGTGATCGCGGCGGCACCCGTGCGGATTGAGCGGCGCGCGTGGATCGGGTTTCACGCGATTATTTTGAAAGGCGTGACTGTCGGGGAGAACAGCGTGATCGCCGCCGGCAGCGTCGTCACCCAGGACATCCCGGCCAACAGCGTTGCGGCCGGCAATCCGGCGCGCGTCATCAAATCGCTCCTCCCAGCCGATGTTTAGTCGAATCCGTCGCGCGGCCGACCAGACGGGAGCGATTTTTCGCAAGGTTCAGGAACTCCAGAGTTCCCTGCGATCCGCTCGGGAAGCCCTGGGCCGCATTGAACTCCGCCAGCTCGCGCAGAGTGCCTCGACCGAGCTGGCATCGCACGAGTTCCAAGTCTATTCGCAGTGGGGCGAGGATGGGATCATTCAGCGCCTGCTCCGCGATGTGCCGGTGAAGCGCCAGCTCTTCGTCGAGTTTGGCGTGCAGGATTATACGGAATCCAACACGCGCTTTCTGCTCGTGAACAACAACTGGGCAGGCTTGGTGATCGACGCGAGCGCAGCGGACATCGGCTTCATCAAACGTGACCCCATCTACTGGCGGCACAATTTGAAAGCGGTCGAGGCCTTCATCACCCGTGAGAACATCAACGATCTTCTCCGCACCAACGGAGTCACGGGCGACATCGGGCTGCTCTCGGTGGATATCGACGGAATCGACTATTGGGTCTGGGAGGCAATCGATTGTGTCTCTCCCGCCTTGGTTATCGCCGAATACAACTCGCGCTTTGGTCCGGAGCGTTCCGTGACCGTGGCCTATGATGCAGGGTTCGTTCGCGAGAAAGCGCATTCATCGTCTGCATACTATGGTGCTTCGCTGGCGGCACTCGTCGGGTTGGGCCGGCGCAAAGGCTACGCGTTCGTGGGCTCGAATTCCGCAGGCAGCAACGCGTTCTTTGTCCGTCGCGATTTGCTCCCGTCGAGCATGCGGGAACTGAGTGTCCGCGACGGTTACGTTGGCCTCCAATTTCGCGAAGCGCGGGACGCTCAAGGCAAGTTCGCTGACCTGTCGCCCGAGGACGAAGCGGCGCTGGTCAATGCCTTGCCGCTCGTCGAGGTGCCGCTTTGAACACGGCGCTGATCACCGGCGTTGCGGGGTTTCTGGGCCGCCACGTACTGCGCCAATTTTCAAGGGAAGGCTGGCGCGTCATTGGTCTCGACGACGTTCCGCCCGAGAACGCGCCGAAAGCGGAGAACGCAGAGTTTCACCGGGTCAAGCTCCCGGACGGCGCGCTGGCCATCCTGCTGCGGAATGAGAAGCCGGACGTTTGCGTCCATTGCGCGGGTCGCGCTTCGGTGGCGCTCTCGATTGAAGATCCGGCGGCCGATTTTGCCGCGAATACCACGCTCACTTTTGAGCTGCTGGATCTGTTGCGCCGCGAGTCGCCGCGGTGCCGCTTCTTGTTCCTCTCGAGTGCGGCCGTTTACGGCAATCCCGAGTCGCTGCCCATCGCCGAGGATGCAATCTGTGCGCCGCTTTCACCCTACGGTTACCACAAGCGCCAGGGCGAATTGCTGTGCGAAGAGTTTGCCCGGATCTACGGGCTGCCGACCGCGAGCGCCCGGATTTTTTCTGCATACGGGCCAGGGCTGCGGCGGCAGGTGGTCTGGGACATTTGCGAACGCGTGCTTACCACGGGTTCATTGACCTTGCGCGGGACGGGTGAGGAGAGCCGTGACTTCATCCACGCAGCAGACGTGGCGCGCGCGCTTTTTCACCTGGCGCAAAAAGCCCCCTGCGAAGGCGAGATTTACAACGTGGCGAGTGGCGTCGAGATCACACTGAAAGAACTCGCGGAGCGGCTCGTTGCAGCGCTGGGATCGTCGGTTCAGCCACGATTTGATGGAACGACCCCGACCGGCGATCCGCGCAACTGGCGGGCCGATGTCCGCAAGCTCCACGAGCTCGGTTTTGCGCCCACCATTCCGCTCCCCCAAGGCATCCAGGCAGTCGCGGCATGGGCGCGCGCCGAACTCGTTCTCGCGTGACCGCCCCGCTCCACATCGGCCTGATCATGCAGGGCGGCGCGGGTTGGATGGGCGGCGCGGAATACATCAAGAACCTCGCGCAAGCGCTGCACAGCGTCTCCGCGGCTGGGCCGGAACCATTCCGGGTGTCGCTGATCAGCGGACATCCACTCGATCCGTCGATGCGCAGCGAACTCACCGGGATCGAGAAGGTGATCGATCTTCCTCCGCGCCGGAGAGGATTCTTGAGCCGGATCACGGGAGCCGGTTCCCGTGCGTTGCGAGGCGCGGTGGACGGTCCGGGCATCAATTTCCTCTACCCGTTCACCTACGACAATCAGCACAATCTCGGCGTCTCCTTTCCGCTCCGATCGGCGGTCGGCGCCGCACGCTGGGCGGGATGGATCCCTGACTTTCAACATCGCCACCTGCCGCAGCTTTTTGCGCAGGCTGAGATCACCAAGCGGGATTCCGGCATCGCCGCGCTGGCTCAGGATGCCGGCATGATTGTCTTCAGCAGTGAGGCGACCGCTGCGGATTATCGCCGCTTCTGCCCGACCGGCAGAGCCCGCCCCGAGGTGCTCCGGTTTTGCACCGCGCCTGCGGCGGAATGGTTCGCCGGCGATCCGCTCGCGGTGCAGGCGCAGTATCATCTGCCCGATCGGTTTTTCCTGATCAGCAACCAGCTTTGGCAGCACAAGAATCACCTGCTGGTCTTTGAAGCTCTCGCTTTGCTCGCCGCGCGCGGCGTTCGCCCGCACGTGGTCTGCACCGGCCAGCTCGCCGATTTTCGCGACAAGAACTTCGTGAATACCGTTCTGCGAAGACTGCACGAATGCGGAGTCGCGGCGCAGGTTGCCTTGCTCGGACTCATTCCCCGCGGCGAGCAGATTCAACTCATGCGCCGATCGATCGCCGTCTTGCAGCCATCATTGTGCGAAGGCTGGAGCACAGTGGTGGAAGACGCTCGCGCGCTCGGCAAGCGGGTTGTCCTCTCGGACTTGGAAGTGCATCAGGAGCAGAATCCCCCGGGCGCCCGGTTCTTCGCTCGTAACGATCCCGAGAGCCTCGCGGAGGCCCTGGCGGCGGTTTGGGAAACTGCGCAACCCGGACCCGATGCGATTGCTGAAGGTGCTGCGCGGAGTCGGGCGGCGGATGCTCAGCTCACGTTCGGCCGGCGTTTCCTGGAGATCGCGCGCGCGGCATGACGATCGATCCGTTGGTCATCTTTCTGCATTTACCGAAAGCCGCCGGCTCGACCCTAAACCGAGTGATCGCGCGACATTACCCGCACACGGCCATTCACCGGCTCGAAGCGAAGCCGCGTGCGGAGCTGCTGAAGGAAGTTGCTCACGTCGCCCGCCCGCCCACTCCGGTCCGGATCGTGACCGGACACGCCGGATTCGGTCTGCACGTCGGGATCGCTCGCGAGTTTACCTACCTGACCGTGCTGCGCGACCCAGTGGAGCGTCTGCTTTCGCACTTCCACTTCGCACGCACGCTCCCGACGCATCCGTTGCATGAAGGGATCGTTTCCGGCCGGCTTGGCTTGCCTGAAGTCGCGCAACAACTGGCGAATCTGCAAACGCGCTACCTCATCGATGACGCGATGCGCAACCAGTCCGGGGCCACCGACGCCGCCCTGCTCGCGAACGCGAAGGAAAACCTGACGCATCATTTCAGCGTCGTCGGATTGGCGGAGCGCTTCGATGAGACTCTCGTGCTGCTGCAACGAAAGCTCGGTTGGAGAATCGCGACGGTGAGCAACTCGAATGTGAATCGCGCCCGACCCAAACTCGCGACGCACAGCGCGGAAGATCTCGCCGCCGTCCGCGAGGCCAACGTTCTCGATCTCGAGCTTTACGAATGGGCTCGCGGGCGGTTCGCCGCGGAAGTCGCCGCGGGGGGGCTGGCGTTTCGAACAGCGCTCATGCGACTGCGGTTCCGCGGGCGATTGCGGAGCTGGTGGGAAGCGACAAAACACACCGTCAGAAAGCAACGGGCCTGATGGACCTGCCGCGGATCAGCGTCGTCACGCCTTCGTTCAATCAGGCTTCGTTTCTTGAGCAGACGATCCTCAGCGTCCTCGGACAATGCTATCCAAACCTCGAATACATCGTCATGGACGGCGGTTCGTCCGACGGCAGTGCGGAGATCATCGCACGCTATCGCTCGCAACTCGCCTACTCGCAGTCGCAACGGGATGGCGGGCAGGCTGCAGCGATCAATGCGGGTTTTGCGCGCGCGACCGGTGACATTCTCTGCTGGCTGAACAGCGACGACTTCTTTCTGCCGGGCGCGCTTCATCGCGTGGCGAAAGGCCTCGCCGGTTCTGCTTCGAAGGCGGCGCTCGTTTACGGGAGCTGCCTCTTCTTTCGTGAAGGGGCAAACGCCTCGGCAAAAATCCTCACGGCCCGCTCGTTCAACGCGGAGCGTCTTCGCGCGACCGCTTACATCGTCCAGCCGAGTGCCTTCTGGACGCGCGAATTGTGGGAGAAGACCGGGCCTTTGGACGAAACCCTGAGCTACGCTTTCGATTGGGACTGGTTTATCCGCGCCTCCCAGTACGCCGACTTCGTCCCATATGCGGAAATGTTCGCGGCATACCGACGCCACGATGCGCACAAATCGGGTCAGGGTGGCGAAGCTCGCCGCGCCGAGTTGCTGGCGGTTGCTCAGCGTCATGGCTCGGATCGCGTGCGGCGGCTCTACGAGTTTGCCAGCGAGCAATGGCCATCTGTCACCGCCTGGACGCGTCGGCGCCGCACGATGGAGAGCTGGCACTTCCCGGCGGCCGGTGCCGCCGCGCGTTTAACGGTGCCTGCGTTGTGGCGGCTCCCGGCTGGCGTGGTCACCGCGGATTTGCACACGGCCCGGGCAATGCTGGAAGGCGTGTGAACGCTCTTGTGATGTCCTCGCCGTCGCACCCATTACGAAACGCCGCATCTTTCGTGGTCGCTTTCGCGTTTACGCTGCTCGCGCTCGCGGGCTTCAATGCGGTGGGCGATCCGTACGCGGATTGCTATTTCCTGACGGGCTTTCGTCAGCCTGAGGTCCGGACGCTGGACTTTTACGCGGACGTGAAGTTCAAGTCGCGCCTTGTGCGGGACCTTCCTCCCGGCAGCCTCGGCGCCGCGATTTTCGGCTCCTCGCGCGTCATGCGGATCGATCCCGCGGAACCAGCTTTTGCGCAGCTTGTCCCCCGCGCCGTGAATCTCGGGATCCAAGGGGCGCGTCTCGGACAGACGGTGCAGTTTGTGAAACTCGTCACGCGCCGGAATCCGGAATGCATCCCGGTGGTCGGTCTGGATTTCTTTGCCTTCAACCCGGGCGCATCCGGCCGTTCGATCTACCTGGATGATGCCCGTCCGTTTCCTGCCCAACGCGAGGCCTTTCTCCGACTGGCGAGCAATCGCACCTGCTCCGAGGCGTGGAAGGCAATTCGGCAGCAACCGTGTCCGACGCGTCTGCTGGCCAACGGGCTGGCGGCACGAGCCCGACCCGAGGCGGCGTACGTCGAAACTCAGCTGAAGAACTTTGCCGCCCAAGGGTGGGCGACCTGCCCGAACTTCCGGGACTTTCGTTACGACCGAACAAAGATCGAGATCGTCCGGCATCTCCGCGCCGAGCATCCGCGGACCGTCTTCTTTGTGAATCCCGTTTCGCGCGCGTACCGAGAAGGCCAGCTCAAGGCCGGCCTGGAACTCGATTACGCCGAGTGGCGCGCGGACCTCGCCAGCGTTGGCCGCATCCTCGACTTCTCCGACGTGGAGGAAATCGTCGGCAATCCTGCCCGGTTCTACGATCCGCACCACTACGACGATCAGGCGGGCGGCATGATCATTCGGGATGTCGCCGCGTACTTGCGTGGAGAGCCGCTGCGGTATGCGCGCCTCCTGGGGTCCGCGAGCCCTGCTCCGTGATTGCGCCACGGATCTCGATTGTGACGCCTTCACTGAACCAGGCGCCATACCTTCAGACGGCGCTTAGCTCGGTGCTCGATCAGCAATATCCCTCGCTCGAGTACGTCGTGATGGACGGCGGATCCAAGGACGGAAGCGTGGAGATCATTCAGCGAAATGAAGGGCGGCTTGCGTTCTGGACCAGCGCTTCGGACGGCGGTCATTACGCGGCGGTGAACGCAGGATTTGCGCGGACCACGGGCGAGATCATGGGGTGGTTGAATGCAGACGATCAGTATCTGCCGTGGACGTTTTCAGTCGTCGGCGAAATCTTCACGCATCTGCCTGAGGTGCAGTGGCTGACCACGCGCTGGCCTTTGCGATGGGACCGCCGTGGGCGCGCCGTGCGGTGTGCGAACCGCGTCGGCTACTCCAGGGGAGACTTTTTTCGTGGCGAATATTTGCCCGGCGATGGACGGAGCGTCATTCAACAGGAGTCCACGTTCTGGCGGCGATCGCTTTGGGAAAAGGCGGGTGGGAAGCTGGAGACGAGCTTTCCCCTGGGCGGCGATTTCGAGCTCTGGGCCCGGTTTTTTCAGCACGCCGAGCTGTATTCCGCGGACACGCCGCTCGGCGGTTTTCGCATGCATGGCGATCAGCGGAGCGCCCTTGAGCGTGAGCAATACGATGCCGATGTCCGCCGCGCTTTGCGACTGCACGGCGGCAAGGTTCCGAGCCGCTGGCGCCGGCTGCTGCCGCGCAAATCGACGGCAAAGATCGTCCGTTTCAACAAGAACACGGAGCAGTGGGTGGCGGAATCGATTTCAGTCTGATGGGCTGGATGGTAGCCGCTTTTCCCTGCGTCACTTCTGAACCTTGCGACTCGCTTTCGTTTACCTCCCGGGCCGCCGCGAACGAGTCGCCCAGCTGGCAACCGGGGAAGTGCCGAGCGAGTTTTTTTATGGCGCGACGGAGCTGGCCGCTGCGGGCCATACGGTGGAGCATTTTGAGATCCCGGCTGCGCCGTCCTCGCCGGTGCTCGCTGGCGCGCTTGATCTCCTCCGCCGCGGATGTCTGACACCTCCCAAAGTCTCCGGTTCCGCCGTGGTGAATGCGTGGGCGCTGTGCCCGACACTGAACACGTTCGATTGCGTGATCGCGACTGTCGGCCAGCACGGATTCGCACTCGCGGGGTGTGCGCTCTTCGGGCGGCTCCAGGCGCCGATCGTCGCGATCCAATGCGGGCTCTTGCATCATCCCTACTCGGCGCTTCGGCGCGGAGTGACCCGCGCCCTTCTCAACCGCATGGAGTCGGTGCTTTTTGGCGAAGCCGAGTATCAACCGATGCTCGCCCGGCTGGCTCCTGAACCGACCCGGCTGGCGGTAAATCAGTTCGGCGTCGATGTAGAGTTTTGGAAGCCGAACGGTCCCCGAGAAGAGTACGTGCTGGCGATCGGCAACGACCCGCGCCGCGACTACGCGACCTTGCTGGCGGCAGCGCCAAAAATCGCAGCGCCCATTCGCATCGTCACCCAGCTCACCTTGCCGGAGCCGCTTCCTCCAAACGTGACGGTATTGCGTGGCTCATGGCACAACCGGTCGCTTTCAGACGCCGACATTCGCCAGCTCTACCAGCGTGCTGCCTGTGTGGTCGTTCCTTTGCGTGATACGCTGCAGCCCTCCGGCCAAAGCGTCACTTTGCAAGCCATGGCGTGCGGCGCTCCCGTGGTGCTCACGCAGACCGGCGGTCTTTGGAATGCTGCCGCGCTGAGCGAGAGTAAGGCGATCAAGTTGATCCCACCCTCGAATCCGACGGCGCTCGCGAGCGCCGTGTCCGCGGTGCTGGAAGATCCCGAACGTGCGGCAGCGACCGGCGAAGCAGGCCGCGCGCATACCTTCGCGCACGGGAACATCCGCGACTTCGCCGCAGGTATCGAAAAGGCCTGCATCCGCGCGATCGACCGTTCGCGCGCTGCTTCTTGAAGTGGGCGAGCTCGTCATTCTCAGCTCCGTTTATCAGCCTTACCGATGGCTTGCGCCGTTGCTCAAGACGCAGCTCGATCAGCACTGGCCCAATCATCCGCGGATGCTCGTTGCGGGCCTGACGCCGGAGGAGGCCGGCAGCTTGCCGGCCTTGCCCGTGACGGACGGCACGCTGCCGCGCAACTGGTGCCGATTCATGCGCGAAGCCTGCGAGACGCTCCGCGCACAGGGCGTTCAGTTTTGCTACCTCGTTCCAGAAGAGCACCCGCCGATCGCCCCCTGTCACGTGCAGCACTTGAACGAAACGCTCCCGCGTTGGATGCGCGAACTGAATGCGTCCTACATCGGGTTGATGGGCTGGGATCGGCGCCGGCCCGTCGATCGCGGCAAGCCGGTGGGCGCAGCGTATCCGGGCTTGCATGATCTCCGCACAGCACGCGGTCCGCGCTTCCAATTGCACCCGGCGCTCTGGAGTCTCGACGCGTTGATCGCGTGCCTCGACCTCATCCTCTCACAGCCGAAGCAATCGCCCTGGGCCTTTGAAAACAACTCCCGAAAATCCGACGCGGCGCTTCCGGATTGGGTGAAAGAAGGCTGCTACATCCTGTGCGGCGCGGAGATGAGCGCGACGCCGCCCACGCCCCTGCGCAGAAACTTGCGCGGGCTCGGACACTTCATCGCACGACGGTTCGTCGGACTTGTTTACCGCCTGCCGCGCGCCTGGCGACGACCGCTTTGGGATTGGGCGCAGCTCGACCATTTCTTTTACAACGGCCCGTTTCCGCTGTTCTTCGGCGGGGTCATGACCAAAGGGCAGATCAACCCGCGTTATCTGCGCCACCTCGAGCGCGACCGGGCGAGTGCGGCGGCAAACGCTCCGTTGATCGCGGCCATCCGGGCGCAGATGCTCCCGGAGCAACGCGCATGAACCAAGCTCGTGATCGACGGACGGAGCTCTTCGCCCAACAGACGTTTTGACGCCTCCGCCGCGCATCGTGGCGATCGTCCTCGTTCGCAATGAAGACCGCTTCCTCCATCGAGCGATCACCAACGTCGCGGAATTCTGCGACGAGATCCTCATTGCCGATCACCGCTCCGCGGATGGCACTTGGGAGATCGCGCAAGAGCTGTCGCGCACGTTGCCTCACGTTCACGCGCACCGAATCCAGGATGCCCGCGAATCGAACGCCATGATCGCCCCCTTCGCCGGAACGCCGACGTGGATCTTCGGAGTCGATGGTGACGAGATCTATGATCCCGCTGGTCTGGCACGGCTGCGAGCGCAGCTCTTCGCGGGGAAGTTTGATCCTTGGTGGGTGGTGTTTGGGAATGTGTTGAACTGCACGGCGCTCGATCCCGTTGCCGGCTCCGCGCGAGGGTATCTTGCTCCGCCTTGTCGCAGCATGACGAAGCTCTACAACTTCCGGATGCTTCGCGAACTCGATCCCACCGCTCCCCAGCGGCTGCACAGTCACAAGGGACGCGACGTATTCCACGAAGGCTCGCACCACATGCTCCGCTATGACCTCTACAAAGAAACGACGTGGGAGGCGGCCGATTTTCGCTGTCTGCACACGTGCTTTCTGCCGCGCAGCAGCGCCGAAACGAACACACCGGCGGCGCGCGAAAACGTCTCGGAAAGTCTTCAGCCACTCCGTCAAATCAAGCGGCTCACGCGAGCAATGTTCGGTCGCAAATCGGCTTCCGACTATAAGCGCGACAAGTACATGCGCGGACCCGAGGTCACGGTGGACGCAACGCCCTTTTTCCCGTGATCGATCTCGCGAAGTTCAAAATGAACCCTGCGGAGGAGCAGGTGCTTGGACGCCTCCTCCGGGCAGCGGAGCCCAGGATGATCGCGGAGTTTGGGTGCGGACTGACGACGCGATTCTGGGCGGAACAAACCGAGGCACGAATCGTGACGTGGGATAACTACCCGGAATGGATCGCCGAGATTCAGGCCCTCTTTCGTGCCGAGCCGTGGTTCTCCCGAATCGATTTCCGCGCTTATACCGTCACCCCGGACGGGCCGCGCGACGTCGAAAAGGACGCGGTGCCATGGGAGGGCGCGCCGTTCGATTTCCTCTTCCTCGATGGTCCGCGCTCCGCGCATCCGCAGAATTTTGGCCGCAGTGGAACGTTTCGTTTTGCGACCCAACACGCCGCCGAGGGCGCGACGATCGTCTGGCACGATGCGGATCGCCCGCACGAACGCGCGCTGGCTCGCTCCTACTTCGGTCACTGCGCGCGGCGGCGTTCAGCAAACGTCGGCTGGTGCCAATGGACCGCCGAACGCACAGGTCTTCGGGCTACTTTGAACCGGTTGAATCCCCTCGCGTGAAAACGTTCGCGACCGCCGCTCTCGATCTCTCCTGGTTTCACGCCGTGGAGGAAAACGTCGCCGGTTACCTCGCTCAACTCGCCGACGATAAACAACCCGGGCGCTTTCTGCCGTGTCTCCGCGGCGCGACTCCGGTCGGCCGCGAAATGGCGCTCGGCTTCAGTTGCTTCGCTCTCAAGCTGCAAAAGATGTTCGGGAGCTGGGACACGTTGCCGGCTGTGCGGCGGGACGCCTGGCTGGCGTTCATCCGATCGTTCCAACGGTCGGAGGACGGCGCATTCATCGATCCGCCTGAGATCGAATTCCTCACGACCGGTCGCACCTGGCGCGATCGCTTTTGGAGTGCGTTGGGACGCGGCAAGCCCAAGGATTTTGCGCAGGCAGTGGTGCTGGCCGAAACCAAGCAGGCGATCGCCACGCTGTTGGAGGTCGGTGAAACTCCCGCTGCGCCATTCCGTGATTTTCCGCTCACGCCCGAAGGTGTGCGCGCATTTTTCGAGAAACGCGATTGGTCCAAACCGTGGGGCGCCGGCGGCCAATCTGCGGGGCTCGTGGTCTTTCTCAAAACACAGGCTCCGCGGCTGCTGGCGCCACGCGATGTCGAGGAACTGCTGGCGATCTGTCGCGATTTTTATGCCGGCCTCGCGGATCCCGAGTCGGGCGCGTACTTCCGCGGTTCACGCCCGGTGCATGGCGAGTTGATCAATGGCGCGATGAAAGTGCTGATGGCGCTCGAGTGGCTCGAGGTGCCCGTGCATTACCCGGAGCGGCTGATTCAGACATGTCTGCAGCACCCTCCCAAGGCGGACGGCTGTCATTTGGTGGATGCAATCTATGTGCTGCACCAAAGCCTCGCCGGCCGTGAAGCGTCCCCTCAGTTGCGGGCCTATTGTGCTCACGTCGTCGAATTGCTGCGCCGGCACGAGCGCGCGGATGGAGGGTTTTCATTCTACGCGAACCGCGCGCAGACCAATTACTACGGGGTGCCGATCTCGCGGGGTTTGGAGGAAAGCGACATCCAGGGAACCTGCCTCCTGGTGTGGGCGCTGGCGATGATCTGGCGGGTGCTATCGCCGGAGACCGCGCGCTGGCAAACCATGCGTCCCTGACCATGCGTTTCATCGTGGCCAGCTATGGCGAGAAGCACATCGGAATGCTGCTCACCCATCTCCATTCGATCGCACGCAGTCACCCGGCGGCTCGTGTGGCAATTTATTGGCAGGACGTATCGGAGCGGTTGATGGATGCCTTGCGCGCGACCTTTCCGCGTTACGATTTCCATCCGACCGATTTCGACTTCTCCCGCGACTATCTGCTCCGCATCTCCAGCAAAGTACACTCCTGGTGCCGCGCGGCGGAAGAGCATGCCGGTGAGACGGAGCTCTGTTTCGCCGATGTGGACACGCTCATTTTGCGCGACCTCTCGGCGTTTTTCACGAAGGACGATGCCGACGTGGTCTTCACCGACAAGCCGCAGCGCACTGCGCTCAACACCGGTGTGATGCTGGCGCGCGGCAGGCCGGCAACGACGGCGTTCTTTCGCGAATGGCGCGACCGTACGCTGCAGATCATCCGCACGCCCGAGCAGTACCAGCAGGCGAACGATTACACCCTCGGCTTCGGTGCCGCGGATCAGATGGCACTCTGGCAGATGCTCGACTACGAGCGCGGTCGCTCGGGTTACGAGGTCAAGGCAGAGGGTGAAACGGTCCGTCTGCGCGCCGAACCGTGCGCCGTCTTGAACGAAACGAACTCGGTGGTTCCCACCGACTCCCACCACATCCTGCACTACAAAGCCGGTTGGCAGACGATCCTGCTCCAGGGACGGCCCTTCAGCAAAAACCGGCCGCGCGCGACTTCGTGGCCGATGTTCGTGCTCTACCTCCAGCGTTTTCGTGAAGCGCTGGAAACGTTGAACGGAACAGCTGGTGCCCGTTTTACGGCTTCCGACTTCGGCATCGTGGTGCCCGCATATTTCGATGCAGAGACTGCTGGATTCAATCCGCAGCGTTACGCGCTCTGGCGCGCACGCGACGCGGCACAGTCCGCGATCCGCACGGTGCGCCATGTCGCGTCGAAACTGACCGGAGGTGTCGTATCGCACTCCTGAAGCAGTTTCTTGGCGAGCGCCGCTTCGCCCGCGTGCGCCCTCCGGTGAGGCCGGTCGCCCGCGTGGCTTTCAATATGCGCCCGATTTTTGCCGCGTGGGGCGGTGGCAATCAGTGGCTCCTGCAGACCGCGCGTTACCTGCAATATTGCGGCTATCACGTGCAGTATGACCTGCGTGGCGAGGTTGACGCGATCGTGATGAATCACGGCGGACTCACCGGCAAACTGAGCATCCCGCTCGAAGCGGTGCAGGCCTACAAAACGCAGCACCCAACGGTCGCGGTGTTGCATCGGGTGAATGACAACGACGTGCGAAAGAAGACCCACGAGATGGACGCGCGGCTTGCGCGCTTTGATGCGGTCGCGGATCACACCGTCTTCATTTCTGAGTGGCTGCGAAATCATCATTCAGCCACCTGGTTCGACCCAGCGCGCCCGCACTCGTGTATTCTGAACGGCGCGGATCCGGCCGTTTTCCACCCGATCGGGAATCGTCCGTGGCGGGCAGGTGAGCCGTTCCGCATTGTGACGCATCACTGGTCGGACAACTGGATGAAAGGCTTCGCGGCCTATCGCGAGATCGATGAAGCGATCGCTGCGGGCAAGCTGCCGGGGGTGGAGCTCTGGATCGTTGGCCGCTGGCCGAAAGAGATCGCGTGGAGAGCAGCTCGCACCTTCCCGCCGGCGAACGGTTCGGCGCTGGCCGACCTGCTTCGCCAATGCCACGCCTACGTCACGGCCTCACTTCAGGAGCCGGGCGGCATGCATTTCATCGAAGGACTCCAATGCGGGCTGCCCGTGATCTACCACGAGGACGGCGGCGGCATCGTGGAACTCGCCGGACAATACGGCCTTGGCTTTCGTGACGATGTGATTGGAGCGGTCACGGCGATCCGGGAACGTTATGTCGAGTTTCGCGAGAAGCTTCTGCGGGCCGGACCTTCCGGGGACGGCATGTGCATTCGCTACCGCGAAGTCATTCAACAAGCGCTCGCGCAAGTGCGGTAAAAGATGGCTTCGCTCCGCTCCGCCGCCTGGGCGCTGCTGCGACTGCCGGGGCGGCTGGCTTATCGGCGCTCGCTGGAACGAGTGCGCTTCGATGTTCCGCGCGAGGTGCCGGTGCTGAACTACGGGGGCGTCCTGCCGCGCGGGGGCAAGACGATCGTGGCGGGCGGGAAGGTGAAGCTGCGGCATCTGGATCGCGCGTTCCCGGAGAGCGAACGCTGCAATGTGCTCTACCTGGTGAGCAGTGCGGTGCCGCCGCACGCGGCTGAGTTGGTGCGCTGGGCCAAAGCGCGAGGCATCAAAGTGGTCTGGAATCAGAACGGTGTAGCCTTTCCTGCGTGGGCGGGAAAACGGCTGGCCGAGACCAACGAACCAATGGCGGAGCTTTTGCGCCTCGCCGATTTCGTCATCTATCAAAGTGCGTTCTGCCGTGAAAGTGCCGATCACTTTCTCGGCTCCGTGTCGGTTCCGTCGCGTGTGCTTTTCAATCCCGTGGACCTCGCGGAGTTCTCACCTGCGGCCAAACCTCCGCCGTTGGACTGCTGGCGCTTGCTCACCGCGGGGACCCATTACCAACCGTCGCGCGTACTCGGGCCGCTTGAAGCCTTGCGCCAGATCCGGAAAAGCGGCCAGGCCGCACACCTGACCATCGCTGGTGAACTCCGCTGGCCGGGCGCGCGTACGGAAGTGGAGGCGGCCCTGACGCGAAACGGGCTGCATAACTCGGTCACTTTCCGCCCGGCCTTCACTCAAGCTGAGGCGGTCGCGCTCTTTCACGACGCGCATCTGCTGCTGCATCTCAAATACCACGACCCGTGTCCGACGGTTGTCATCGAAGCACTCGCGTGCGGAGTACCGGTGATCGGTTCGCGCAGTGGCGGAATGCCCGAGCTGGTCGGCACGGAAGCGGGCGAACTGATCGATGTAGCGCTGAGTTGGGAAAGGTCGGAGCCGCCCGATCCGGCAGCGGTCAAAGGGGCGGTTGAGCGTTTGATGGGTGAGTGGACGCGCCGACGCCAGGCTGCTCGTTCGCGGGCCGAGCGTCTCTTTGACGTTACCGGTTGGGTGGCGGAGCACCGGCGCATCTTCGCGAGCGTGCTCGGGTCATGAACGCACCGCGGGTGACGGTGTTGATGTGTGTGCACAACGCCGCGCGCTGGCTGCCTCTGACGATGCGCAGCGTGCTGGATCAGACGTTCACGGATTTCGAATTCCTGATTCTCGATGACGCGTCATCCGATGAGAGCGTGGGCATTATCCAAAGCTTCGCGGATCCACGCAATCGGCTGATCCGCAGCGAAGAAAACGTCGGGCTGACGCGCCTCCTGAACCGCGGCCTGCACTCAGCGAGGGGTGAACTCGTCGCGCGTCAGGACGCGGACGATCTCTCGGCCCCGACCCGTCTCGCGGAGCAGGTGGCATTTCTCGATGCGCATCCCGAGGTTCCGCTTGTCGGCACCGAGGCCCGGCTGATCGATGCTGCCGGACGCTCACGCGGGAGCCGGGAGTTGCCGCGGGAGGCCGCGTCCATCCGATGGATGAGCTTGCTGGACAATCCGATCATCCACACATCTGCGATGTTCCGGGCAGCGGTGGTGCACGACGAGTTCCGTGGCTACGACGAATCGTTTTCATCCTGCCAGGACTACGATCTTTGGGCGCGCGTGATGGAAAAGTATCCGGTTGCGAATCTCCCGCGGCGGCTGGTGAGCGTGCGCGAACATGGTGCTTCCGTGAGTGCTACGCGGCGGAGCGAAGCGCGCGAACTGATCCCGGGCGTCGTGCGGCGGATTGTGGAAAACTGCATGCCAGGGCTGCAGCTCACGGATGAGGAAGTCGCACTGCTTTGTGCCTATCGGCGACATCTCGCGGCGGAGGAAGTGGCGCGGTTTCACACGCTGCTCGCGCGCCTCGATGCAGCGTTCGCGAGGCACTTTGCTGGCGCGCTGACAAGTGACGACCTGCGGCGCACGCGCGCCCACGTGTTCGCGCGGATTGGCTACAATCTGCTTACGGCCGACCGGCGGCTGGCTTGGGGAGAGTTGCAGCGGGCGTTGAAAACCTGGCCCGCGCTGGGGCTGCGACTGCCGTGGCTGCGGATCGCGGTGTTGTCGGCGTTGGGTGCGCACGCACGCCGCTGGATGGACCGGATGCAAGCCGCCGCCTAGCGAGGCTGGCGCGACGGGAGGCCGCGGTCGAGAAGCTGGCGACCGATTTCCTGGAGTGAGTAGGTAGCCGCGACGTGCGCGCGAGCGGCGGTTCCGAGGCGGGTGCGGATGGCGGGCTCCGACAAGCTCCGGAGGTGTGCCTCGATTTGCGAACGGTCAGCGAGATCGACGATCAAGCCGGTGCGGTCGTGCTCGACCTGCTCCAGCATTCCGCACGCGCGGTTCACGAGCACGGGCAATCCCGACGCCTGCGCTTCGAGGACGACGTAAGGGAACGCATCCAGATCAGAGAAGTGGATGAAGACATCGTGCGCCGCATACAGCGCGGCGACATCGCTGACGAATCCGAGAAGCGCGGCCTGGCCCCCGTGCTCTGCCCGAAATGATTCCAACGCGATGCCGGCGCCAGCGATCGTCACCGCGATCTCCTGAGCTCGCAGAAAGTCGCGGTGCTCGTCCAGGAAGCGTCCGAGCGGCGCAACCTTTTGCGGGTAGTTGAAATTGGTGACTGCCAGGAGCCGCAAGCGCCCGGCGGTTTCGTGCGAACGGATCGGGAAACCGTCCACCTCGACCGGGATGCGCACGACCGCGCTGCGCGCCTCGATGTGCAACCGTCGCACCACCCAATCGGACACCGGGACAAAGCGACTGACCCGGGCGAAGAGCGGCCGATCCAACAGCCACGCAATGCCGGCGCGGATCAACGACAACCATGCGCGGTTCCGCCAATGAAACCGCAATTGATCACGCGTTTCGGCGAACGGATCACCACGCAAACGCAGCACGACGGGCATGCCGAGCAACGAACAGGCGACAACGATCACCGCGAGAAACGCGGAATTCATATCGGTGAATACCACGCTTCCCGGGTGCGTCCGGAGAAGGCGCTGCAGCGCGAAAGGAAAGCGGAGGTGCGGGCAGCAAACGCGAGCCGCGAATTCCTCCCAATCCAGCACCACACAGCGTTCGCCCACTGCGGCGAGCGGACGCACGATTTCTCGTTGGCCGCGTTCGCCGGTGATCACCGCGACGATCACACGCGGTGTTTCAGGCGTCATAAACAGCGAGGAGCCGTGCGCCAATCTCCGCGTCGGATCCGGGCTGATCGCTCGCGATCGTCGCTTCAAAGCGTTGCCGTAAATCGGTCTCCGCAAGACGTTGCAAGGCGGCACTCAACGCAGCGGCGTCGCCCGGCGGCACGAGGATTCCATTTTCCCCATCCCGGACTGCTTCGGCCAACGCGCCAACGCGCGTGGCAACGACCGGCCGGCCGAAGGCAAAGGCCATGTGCGCGACGCCGCTTTGCGATGCGGCACGGTAGGGGAGCGCGACCGCGTGCGCGGCTTGAAACAGCTCGGCCATCTCGTCGTCGCTGACGAAGCGGTTGAGAACGTCGATGTTTGGTGCGGAAACCGGGGGCATGGCTCCTTCGCCGGCGATCGTCAGGTGAAAGTGTTGTGGATCGAGCGGCGCAAAGGCTTCGAGGAGCACGTCGAGTCCTTTGTAAGCGAGGATGCGGCCGAAGAAGAGCACGCGCAGCGGCGGCGCCGGTGCTGCGGGACTTGCGCGCGCCCAACGGCGGTAGTTCACGTGCGGCACGATGTGCACTCGGGCGCGCGGAAACCATGCGGGCAGCGCGTCGCGGATCGCTTCCGAATGCACAATCACCTTCCGCACGAAGCGGCGGACCAGTCGCAAATGGAGCAGATGGAAAGCGCGTTTCTGCAGGCTCTCGCCGGCGTGCGAGCGCGCGTCGTGAAGGGTGATCACCGAATTCAGCCGGGCGAGCCGCGGATAAAGCGGCAGCAAGGCAGGTTGCTCGTTATTCAGATGCACCGCTCGGGATGGCGAACGTTGCAATGTGCGGCGGATTTGCCGCAGGGCGTTCCAGTGGCTGGGAGTGACCGGCGGGAAACTCAATCCAATCGGCTCGCTCTCGCAGGGGACGGTCGTGGAGTAATTGCGGAGGTAAACGACGCGCGTCCGCGCAGACAACGCCTCGACCACGGAGTCCGCGTAATGGCGCATCCCGCCGGTGGCCCAGAAGTTTGCGAAGACGACGGGCAGGTCGGTCGGTGAGCGGCGTTCGGACATGCCGGGGTCAATGCGAGGGCGCGTCCGCCGCTCGGGAATCAGTGACTCGAACCGCGCCGCGCGACGAGACTGAGCACCGCTTTCTGCGCGTGCAGCCGATTCTCGGCTTGCTCGAAGATTGTGGCGGCGTGTGCTTCCAGCACTTCCTCGGTGATCTCCTTGCCGCGATAGGCCGGGAGGCAATGCATCACGAGCGCGCCCGGTTTGGCCTTGGCCACGAGCGCAGAATCGATCTGGTAGCGACCGAGTTGAGCGAGCCGATAGGCCGCTTCGTCCTCCTTGCCCATGCTCACCCAAACGTCGGTGTAGAGGACATCCGCGCCGGTGGCGGCTTTCTCCACATCGTTGGTGACCTCGACGCGTGCGTTGCTCGAGGCGCGCACTTTGTGGAGGAACGCCGGCGCCGGTTGAAACTGTTCCGGTGCCGCGATCCGCAGCGTGAAGTCGAGCTTGGCGGCAGCCCAAATCCAGGAGAGCGGGACGTTACACGCGCCGTCACCGATGAAGGTCACGACCTTGCCGGCGAAGCTGCCGAGCCGTTCCTGAATCGTGAAGAGGTCCGCGAGGATCTGACACGGATGCTCCTCATCGGTGAGCGCGTTGATCGTCGGGATGCCGCTGTGGCGCGCGAAGTCATCCACTTCGCTCTGCGCGAATGTGCGGATCACTGCGCCGTGGCACATGCGCCCGAGCACGCGCGCGGTGTCCTGGATCGGCTCGCCGCGTCCGAGCTGGATGTCGTTCGCGGAGAGAAAGAGGACGTCGCCGCCGAGTTCGCGGATGCCGACTTCGAAGCTGACCCGGGTGCGGGTGGAGCTTTTCGAGAAGAGCAGCGCCCAGCATTGATGCCGCAATGGATGCTCCGCATGCCGCCCACGCGTCGCCTTCATCTCGCCCGCCAGCGTGAGGATTTCGCGCAGGTCAGCGGAACTGAGTGATTCGATCGAAAGCAGGTGCTGCATGGCCAGGGAGCGGAAAGCCCGGGAGGCTCATTGAAGCGTCAGCCGAAGACAAGCGGACAATCCGTCCGCGCCGTTCAGCTCACAAGCCCCAGCTCTACAGGCTCGGGGATCCCAGCTCGATTCTTGAATTCTCCTCGTAGGTCACCTTGGTGCCTTGCTCCGTGAAGTCGCAGAAGATTTTGTAACTCCCGCTGAGTGAACCACCGAAAATCCACGTGGTCCTCCCATACGGCTGGTCCTCGCGGAAACGAAACGAGTCACCCTTCTTCCCATACTTGTCGGCGATGCTTTGGCACATCGCGCGATACTGCTTTCCCGGGGCATTTGGCACGAGGCGCACCGTCGCGCTCTGGAAGAACCCGCGCTTCAGGCGAAACTCCCACGTGAGCACCGGCTCGTCGGCAAAGGTGCCACCGCTGAAGCGCAACTCCTGGGGCGATTCGGAGGCCAGCGTGATCCCGCCGCGCGCCAGGATCTTCTTTTTGACCACATCCCCACGCGCATACCACGGCACGCCGGCGCATCCATGTGGATGAGTTCCACGATCAAACAAACCGGCTGCCGACCCGATGTTCGACAGACTCGCAACGATCAGCACCACCACCGCAATCCAGAGAAGCCTCATGCCCGGAGAATACGTCCGCTTCACGAACTGGAAAGCCTCTGGTGGGGGTAGGGTGATCATGGGAGGTCGATGCGCAGGAGAGCTTGAGTTTTGTTGGTGAAAGTGGCGAGCAACGCCACCGAACCCGTCGCATTGAAACTGCGCGTCGCGCCGAAGGAGCCGGGAAGCGCGTTGAGCAGGGTGAAACTTGCCAGCGTGAGGGTCGCATCGCCGACTGACACCGGATCGCCGGTGCGCAGGACGCAACGCACGAGACCACTCGAATCCAGCGCCCACAGGCCCAGGTTGTTCTTCGCGGTCACGCCGGCTCCCTTCACCTTCGCGATGAAGATCGGCCCAGCGTCTAGGTTCGTGGGCAGTGCGTAGGAAGTGATGGCACTCCACGTTGCACTGCTCGGGGCGCCGCTCGCATCCGGGGCCGGACTGCCGAGCCGCGCCACGAGTTGAGGTGCTTCGGGCGCGCCGGACCAGAGTCCCGTCTTGCTGGTCCCGGTCACGCCATCACCTTGCAAAGTGGCGAGGAACGCAATCTCCCCGTCCGCATTCACCACCGGCTCAAAGAAGCTCGCGAAGGTCGCGCCTTCCGCGCCCGGTGCTGGTGCGCCTTCGTGTGCAAAGACCTGCCACGCCGAACCATCGGGGCTGAAGAGCAAGGCCGTGTCCTCTTTCGCCGTCACCAGGCCGGGCTGTGGTTTCCACGTGCCCTGGACTGCGAAGGGAGCACCCGCACTGCCGCCGGCTGGCAAGCCGAGCTTGCTCAGGGTCCTGCCGTCCAACTCATCCCCAGTCGCCAGCAAAGCCGTCGTCGAGCCATCCGCCGCCAGCTTCAAAATCAGCACGCGTCCGTCAGCGAGTGTCACCTTCGCCAGATCATCTGCGTCCGTTTGCCAACGGCCGTGTCCCGGAGACAATTGCGCCGGGCTGAGGACGCTCAACAGTTTGATCTTCGAGCCAAGCAGGGGTGCGTTTTCGCGCAGCAGCAAGGTCCCGGCGATCAGCGTTCCCCCAGCGGAACGGGTGAGCCGCAACAAGGCGACGTCGTCGGCTGCAGTCACGCCGCCGTGGCCAGGCAACAGTTTCACCAACGCCAGCAGCTCGCCATCCCGCAACGAAAGGCTGGCAACCGATTTCAACTTCACCCCCAAGGCCACTCCTGGCACCAGCCCGCCTTCGCGCAGCACCAGGTCCAATGTACCGGCTTCGCCAAACGCATCCGTCCACACGCCCTCATCCTCTGCGGCGTTTGCTCCCTGCAACTTGGCCGCAAATGCCAGAGCGCCGCCGGGCGCGAGCAACGGATCGAGAAAGCTTTTGAACGTCGCGCCATCGCCTGCGCCCGGCGCCGCGCCGCCTTGGAAACCAACCAGCGTTCCGACTCCGGCGCCGTCCGCCTGGTAAATTGCCGCGAGCTTCTGGCGACCAGCGATCATCGTCACCCTGGCGGCGATCTTGCGCACGTCGCTGATCGCGGGAACTCCAAAGGTGCTGAGCACAGTGCCCGCTGGAGGCCCATTTGGCTGACCCGCGCCGGGCGCCGGCGCGCCGCTGTGTGCGGTGGCCACTTTCCCGGCTTCTCCCACCGGGCGAGTAAACGCCACATGCACAGTGGTTTGGATGCTGCTGGTGTTTCCCGCCCCATCGCGGACGACGAAAGTGACCGGGTGGACGCCCAAGGGGAGCGATGTTCCCGCTGCGGGCGTCTGCTCCTTGTCGGTCACAGAGACGTTGTCGGAAGCCGAAACTGACCCGGTGAGATCTGGCAATATCGCTTTTCCAACATCGTCCGCTGCGAGCGTCACGGGCGCGAACGGTGCGATCCCCGGTGGGGTCGTGTCGCGCACCGTTACCCGGAAGTTTCCCATCGCCGTTCCTCCGTTTCTGTCCGTGACCTGCACGGTCACTGTCGTGTCGCCTAACCCGAATACGGCTCCACTGGCGGGGTTTGAAATGGGGATGAGGGGTCCATCCTCCAGATCTTCTGCGGTGGCAGCGAAGAAGACCGGCGCACCGTTACTGCTGGTTGCTTCGACTACGATCGGTCCTCCCGGAAGTGCGAGTATGGGAAGATCATTGACTGGGTTCACCGTCAACGACACTGCGGCCGGCGAGCTTGTCGTGAGGCCGTCACTGACGGTGTAGGTGAAGCTATCGGATCCGAACGCATTCAGCGCTGGAGTGTAAGTCAGACCGGGGCCGCTCCCACTGAGCACTCCGCGAGTCGGCGTGGTCGTAATCACGTAGGTGAGCGGATCGCCGTCCGCATCTGTGGCACCCAACGTGAAAGTTACTGGCTGATCTTCGGGCGTTTCCTCAAGCTGTGCAGGCGCGTTTGGCTCTGCATTCCAGGTCGTAAACGTAATCGCGGCCGGCTCCCGGCCGAGAGCGATTCCGGCACTGTTCGCCGCCCGGGTTGTCACCGTATAGACGGTGTGCGGCGACAAACCTGTGACGGAGAGATCGATTTCGGTTGGAGCGCTCCCGGATCCAGCGGGCACCGTGCCGACGAGCTGGTTGTTGAGGAAAAACTCCACCGTTGTGGCCGCACCTCCGGCCGAGACCGACGCGTGCAAGCCAGCGGTAGTGCGGGTGTTTTCCGCCAGGAGCGTCTCGACCGCCGGTGCGACTGGAGTGAAGTCTGGTCGAAGACGAAACAGAGTGCCGGCGCCTTCCGGCCCGCCCGCCGAAGTGGTTCCGTAAAGATTGCCGTCGGTGTGCAGCAACAGCGA
>JAQGOK010000188.1 GCA_028293645.1 Chthoniobacter sp. | reverse complement strand
GGCTTCGTGACGAAGGCGGTGAATCCCGCGAGATCACAATCCGCGTCACTGCAGGCGATCGAGTCGGAAACTGGCTGCTCGCACCCAACCGCTCCCTCGAGCTCCGTAACGTGAAACCGCTGCATATCGACCGGCTGCAAGCGACGGATGCGGGCGTGACGGTGAAGCTCGTGAACTGGACTCCGTTCACCCGGGTGCACGTCGCCGCGACGCGCTTCCTGCCGAGCCCCGGAATTTACCGCGGCCTCGCCGGCTTCACGCGGTTTGCGCCGACCTTCGGCACGCCGGACAAGCTGCCGAACCTTTTCTCCAGCGGCCGCGCGATCGGTGACGAGTATCGCTACATCATCGAGCGGCGGTATTCGGCAAAGTATCCCGGCAACATGCTGACCCGGCCGGGCCTGCTTCTGAACCCATGGGAGACGCGGAAGACGGACACCGAGGAACTGCTGCAGCAGGCCGGCCAGGCGGCGGGTGGAACCAGTGGGGCGCGGGCGGGTCGGGCACCCGCGCCGGCGGCGGCCATGGATGTGGAACTGCCGCCGCATTTGCCTGCGCAACCGGACGGACCAAACCTCGACTTCCTCGCCGACGCGGCACCGGTGCTCTGGAACCTCGCGCCGGATGAGAACGGGCTGGTGGTGATCCCGCGCGCGCTCCTCGGCGATCGGCAGCACGTGCAGGTTTACGCAGAGGACTTGCAGAACGCGGTCTGGCTGACTGCGACCTTGCCGGAAGTGCCGACCAAGTTCACGGACCTGCGGCTCGCGCGAAATCTCGATCCGGCGAAGGCCTTCACCCAACGCAAGCAGGTGACTGTGCTGACCAGCGGCGCTTCGTTGAAAATCGAGGATCTTCTAACAAGTGAGCTCGAGAGCTACGACACGCTCGCCGGGGTGCATGCGCTTTTCAGCACCTTGAGCGGCAACGCGCACTTCGCGGAGTTTGCCTGGGTGCTGCGGTGGCTGGCGATGAAGGACGAGGAGAAGCGCGCGAAGTATTCCGAATACGCGTCGCACGAGCTGAACTTCTTCCTCTCGCGGAAGGACGCCGCGTTCTTCCAGACCGTGGTGCAGCCGTCTCTGCGCAACAAGAAGGACAAGACCTTCATGGATGACTACCTGCTCGGCAACGACCTGCGTCGTTATCTCGAGCCCTGGCGGTTTGCCCGGCTGAATGTGGTCGAACGCGCACTGCTCGCGAGCCGCATTCCCGGTGAGCCAGCGAACATGGCGCGGCACCTCCGCGAACTCTGGGAGCTGATTCCGCCGAACGCCGAGGAGGAAGATCGGCTGTTCGAAACGGCGCTTCGCGGGCGGGCGCTCGAGTTCGATACGTCGGAAAGCGTTCCGGGGCTTGCCGAAACCCCGGTGGCGTTGAGCAGCTCGTTTGCCCGCGCAAAAGGCGAGGCGCAGCAAGCTGCGGAAGGGGTGGCAGGCGTTGCCGAGCTTCATGCACCTGACGCACCGGCAACCCCGACAACCAGAGCAGAGGGCCGAATGGCAGGAGTGGAACTATCGATCGAAGACAGGTCGAGAGTCGGCGAGAAGCTCTCCAAGATGGATGCCGCCAAGAAACCGGCGGACGGCAAGGACCTGGCCTATCGGTTCAGCAAGCAACTCGGGCGCGCTGATTTGTCGCAAGCGGATGCCGAAGACCTCGTCAAAGAAAAGGCGCTCAACGAGAGCATGAGTCGCGGCGTGAATCTAAACACTGCCACGGAGGGCACATCCTTCGATGCGGACTACTTCGGCTTCGTCGAGGCGAACGCACAGCGCGGCCGCGCTCGCCAGCAGGCGTTCTACCGCCGGCTCGGGCCGACTCGCGAATGGGCGGAGAACAATTACTTCCGCCTGCCGATCGCCGAACAGACCGCCGACCTGGTGACGGCGAACGCGTTCTGGAGAGACTTCGCGGCCTGGATCGCGGATGGCAGCAAGGCGCCGTTCCTTTCCAAACACGTCGCCGAAGCGAGCCGCAACTTCACGGAGATGATGCTCGCGCTGGCGGTGCTCGATCTACCTTTCGAAGCCGCGCAACACAGCACAAAGACCGAGGGCAACTCCATGACCCTGCTCGCGGCTGGTCCAGCGATCATCTTCCACAAGGAGATCCAGCTGGCGGACGCCGCCGAACCCGCGAATGCGGGCGGGTTGCTGATCAGCGAGAGCTTCTTCCGCGAAGGCGATCGTTACCGGCAGGAGGGCAACGAGCAGTTCGACAAGTTCGTGACCGGTGAGTTTCTGGCGGGCGTCGTTTATGGCGCGCATGTGGTTGTCACCAATCCGACCTCCGCGCCGGCAAAGCTCGATCTGCTCACGCAAATTCCACAAGGAGCGCTGCCGGTCCGTGGCAGCAAGACCACGGACAGCCGCTATCTCCGGCTTGAGCCTTACACGACCCAGCAGGTGGGATACTTCTTCTACTTCCCGGCTCCGGGTACGCAGCCGTTCGTGCACTTCCCGGTGCACGCGGCAGTCGCCGGCAAAACCGTGGCGAGCGGCAAAGCGTCGCTCTTCGCGGTGGTGCGACAACTCTCGGAAATCGATAAGACCTCGTGGGATTACATTTCACAGTATGGGACGGACGCCGACGTCTTTGCCTTTCTCGCGCAGCATAACCTCGAGCGCCTCGACCTGGAGCGGGTCGCATGGCGCGCGCGGACGAACGTCGGCTTCTTCCGCCAACTCATCGCGTTGCTCCAGCAGCGGCACGTCTGGAGCGAGCCGATCTATCGCTACGCCCTCCAGCACAACGAACTCGGCGCGCTTCGCGAATGGCTGCGGCACCGCGATGACTTCCTCGCGCAACTCGGCCCATGGCTAGACAGCAAGCCGATCCAGATCGATCCGATCGAACGGCGCGCTTACGAGCACCTCGAATACAGTCCGCTGGTGAATCAACGTGCCCACCGCCTGGGCGCCGAGCACCGCATTGCCAACGAAATCCTTCTGACGCAATACCAACGGCTGTTGCACATCCTTGCGCATAAGCCGGCTCTCGATCCGGTCGATTCGATAAGTGTGACCTATTACCTCTTTCTCCAGGATCGAGTGGAGGAAGGCCTCGCGCGGTTGCAGACGATCGCTCCGGAAGCCTTACCCACCCGCCTCCAATACGACTACTTCCGCTGTTATGCGGCACTCTACGAAGAGAAGCTTCCGGAAGCCCGTGGGCTCGCCGCGACTTATGCCAATTACCCGGTGGATCGTTGGCGGACACTCTTCGCGGAAGTTACTGCACAGCTTAACGAGATCGAGGGCAGAGACGCCACTCGCCAGGAGGACAAAGACCGGGAGAAACAGCAGGCTGCGCTCGCCAACACTCAGCCCGCGTTCGACTTCAAGATCGAGAACCGCGCGATCTCCCTGACCTGGAAGAACCTGTCGGAGGTGACGGTGAACTATTACCTCATGGACCCAGAGTTTCTCTTCAGCAGCAGCCCGTTTGTGAGCGCCGATCCCGGACGCTTCTCGATCATCAAAGCGACCAGGACCGTCAAGTTGCCGCTCCCCGGCGACAAGGATGCGATGGACGTGCCGTTGCCGGTGGAATTCGCGAAGGCGAACGTGCTCATCGAGATGCTTGGGGCCGGACAACGCAAGGCGCAGCCGTATCATGCGAACTCACTCAAGCTGACGATCGCCGAACAATACGGCCGGCTCGAAGCGCGTGACATCGGGTCCGACAAGGCGGTCAGCAAAGCTTACGTAAAGGTCTATGCGCGCCTGAAGAATGGGACGATCCGCTTCCTCAAGGACGGCTATACCGATCTGCGCGGGAAGTTTGATTACCTCAGCCTGAACAGTCGCGACCCCAGCATTCCGGTTCCTCCACCGGTCCCGGTGGATACCAATCGTCAGGCGCCAGGCGGCAACCTCGATTATCAGCTGCTCCTGCCGAACGAATTGGATCAAGTCGGGCGCCTGAGCATCCTGATCATGAGCGACGCGCATGGCGCGGCGACGCGAGAAGTGGCCCCGCCGCGCGAGTAGCGACGGATCCAATTCACCGCGCCCGGAGCCTCGGCTCAGGGCGTTGGAGCCGGTGGGATGTGCAATGAAGCACACCCGGCGCGACGGAGCGGGACGAAAGCCTACCACCTGCGCCTGAACAACCTGCGCAGCAACCCTCGTAACCGTTCACCAACTATGAATCGCCGCTCCTTCCTTCACACCAGCGCCGTGGCTGCAACCGCGCTTACCTTCACCAGCGTTCTCGCACGTGCCGCGAATGGCAAGGTGGGCAAGCACGATCCAGCCGAGTGGGACAAAATCAACAAAGCTGCCGCCGAAAAAGTCGCCGCGATCAAGCCGACCGCCGACCCACTCTCCGATGCCGATCAGAAACTGATGATGGAAGTCGCCATGGGCGGCATGATGCAGCTCACCGTCAGCAAGCTGGCCGTGGAGAAAGCGACGGACGCCGATGTGAAACTCCTCGCGCAGGCTGAGGTGGACGAACAGACCGGCCTCAGCGCCAAACTGAAAGAGCTCGCCACGGCCAAGAAGGTGACTTTGCCGGCGGACCCCGACCCGAAGACTCAGGAGATGGTGACGATGCTGAAAGGGAAAACCGGGGCTGAGTTTGACCGCGCCTATGTGGAGCAGAGTGGCGTCAAGGGGCACCAAGCCTTGAATGCCACGATGGAGAAGGTGGAGTCCAAGGCGAAGGACGCCGCACTCAAGGCGCTGGCTGCAGCAGCGCTGCCGTTGATCAAGGTCCACCTCGCTGCTTCGCGCGACGAGATGAGCGAGCTCGGCGGCGGAAAGAAGCAGGGATAAGCGCCTGGTTCGGCAGGTCCGAAAAGTTCAAGTATATCGGAGCCAAGCGAGGCTCCTGTCCAATGAGGCGGCGCTCTCCCAACGGGGAGCGCCGCTCGATATTTCAGGTTGGTGGCAACCGCTCATGAGCGGGGCTGCGCTTCTGGCTTACACCGACAGCGAAAGGGTCGACTCGCCACGCGGCAACGGAAAACAAACAACCAGCGATTCCTCACTGCGACACCATGTGCCTGGCTTCAGAAGCGCCACTTTTGCTACCGCGGTCGCGGCGATTGGTTGCCCAGCAGCTTCCAACCGGGGGGCTTGGTTCGCCTTTGCTGGGAACGAGACGGTGAACTCGGGGCAGGCGAAGGGCGCATCGAAAACGATGCGATCGCCCGAACGCCGAATAGCCGTGAGTTCCTTTGCGGCCCAGTAACGTGCGACTTCGCTGAGCTTCATCCAGAGCAGGTTATCGAACCGCGCGTGCAGGCGCCGGACGACCTCCTGAAACACCTTGAAGCCGAGCTCCTGGCCATTCCAGTAGAAGCCCGTCCAGTGCGCGACCATCAGAGCTGGCTCACCCCGCGTGATCACCTCGACCATCCGGCCGCTTTGCAGGTCCTCGCTGACGAAGCGATCCACGCCGACGGGCTCGGAGCAGTCCCAACCGCCCGTCCAATCGCCGGTGCAGCCAATGATGCTCACCACGCAACGTGGATCCTGGCCGCCTAAGCCGCTGACGTTTTCGACCCGGGGTACAACACTGCGTTCGCCAGTGTCGTAGAGATGACGAAAGTAATGCGGGATCTCGGCGGCAAAGACATCGCGCACCGATTGCAAAGTCGCCTCGGATAACTGCGGGAGCGCCTTGTTGCCAAAGCCGCCGGGAGTCGTCACGCCCTCGCACGGCAGATCGACATTCTTCAGGATCTGCAGCGCATAGGCGAGGTAGCTCGCGATCTCGTCCGTGCTGCGTCCGGTGGTCCATTCCCAGTTCTCCATGAACTTCAGGGAGTGATCTGCATAGGGATGCCCGGTCTTCAGATCGATCACCCGCGAGTGCGTGACCATCTCGGGATGGATGTCCCAATTGGGCATGATCGCCGTGCGGACGAGATCAATGCTTTCGCGTAGTTCCTTTTGCGTCCAACCCGGCAACGTCCGGTCGAGCCGGCCGACACACGCGGGGAACGGCACCATGCTGTATTTGCCTTTGACTCCGTGGTCCGTGGACCACTCGCCAAACTTGCGGACGAAGCTGTCGGGAATCTCCACGGGCCAGTCGCGCCACGGTTTGTGGTAGTGAGAGCTCGCGCCGGCAAATGCCGCGTCGAACTGCGGCATGGCGTACCGGTTCAGGTTCACCAGCGCGGTCGAATCGTCGATGATCAACCCGACTGGAACGCGTCCGCGCGGGTTGAGGACGTGCACCCCATCGGAGCGGACCGGACGTTCTCCGGGAACCTGCGCGAGTGCAGTTGGAGCAGCCGCAGCCGCGGCGAGCAGCGCTGCGGATTGAACGAATTTGCGGCGGTTCATCGCCTCCAATCTGCGCGGTGGCTCGGTGCTTGGAAAGCTTACGCCGTCGCGACTTTGGGCTCTTCGGCCTTTTTGATTTCGGTGCGCAGATTGCGACCGCCCTTGCCGCTCCACCAAAGCACGATCGGCGCAGCGATGTAGATGGAGGAGAACGTTCCCACCACCACGCCGACGAAGATGGCAAAGGCGAAGTCGTTCAGCACGGGCCCGCCGAGGAAGTAGAGCGCTGCGAGTGCGAGCAACGTCGTGCCGCCGGTCAGGATGGTGCGGCTGAGGGTCTCGTTGATGCTCTGGTTCATGATCGAAACGATCGAACCGGTGCGACCCGCGCGGATGCCTTCGCGAATTCGGTCGAACACCACGATGGTGTCGCTCACCGAATAACCGGCAATGGTCAGCACGGCGCCGACGAAGATCAGCGAGATCTCGCGGCCAGCGAGGGAGAAGATGCCGATGGTGATCAGCAAATCGTGCAGCAGCGCGATGATCGCTGAGACGGCGAAAGAGACTTCGAACTGGACGGCCACGTAGATCGTGATCCCGACGAGCCCGAGCGCGAGAGCGATCAGCGAACTGCGGATGAGTTCACTGCCGACCAGGCTGCCGACTTTTTCGGTGGCTTCGGTGCGATACTGAGCCTGCGGGAACTTCGCTTTCAGATGAGCCTCCACCTGGCTGCTGGTATCGATCGGGCTGCGCACGGTCACGAACTCGGCAGTCGCTGATTTTTCAATCTGCACGACGCTGTCGGCGAGCTTCAGCTCGGTGAGTGCCTCGCGAACCTGGCCTTCAGGAATCTTTTCACCCTGAGCTTCGAGCACCAGCCGATCGCCGCCGCGGAAATCGACGCCGAAGTTATGCGCACCGCGCATCGCGAACGCCACGCTCAGCACCACGATCGCCACGACCGAAATCATGACCGCCATGCGGCGCTGGCCGAGGAAGTTATAGTGCGTCTTGCCGATCAGATCGGCCATGCTGATTTTGCGCAGCAGATTGAAGTGGAACAGCCACAGGAACAGGTTGCGCGTGATGACGAGCGCAGTGAACAGCGAGGCAATGATGCCGATGGTCAGCGTGACGGCGAAGCCCTTCACCGGACCGGTGGCCATCCAGTAAAGAATCGCCGCGGTGATCAGCGTGGTGACGTGCGAATCGAAGATCGCGGAGAAAGCCTTGCGGTAGGCGGCATCCAGCGCGGTTTTGAGCGACTTGCCGGTGGCGACCTCTTCGCGGAGACGTTCGTAAATCAGCACGTTTGCATCGATCGCCATGCCGAGGGTGAGGATCGTGCCGGCGATGCCGGGCAAGGTGAGCACCGCACCGAACATCGCGAGGATGCCGAAGAGCAGCAGACCTTCCACGGCCAGCGCGATCAGCGCGACGAGTCCGGCCAGCCGGTAATAGAAAAGCACCGCGAGCCAGATCAGGCCGAGCCCGACCAGACCGGAGTAAATGCCGCTCTTGATCGAATCCTCACCCAGGGACGCCGAGGCGGAACGTTCCTCCTCGATCGCCACTGGCGTTTCGAGCGGATTCTCCAGCGCACTCGCGAGGTCGCGCGCCTCCTTTTCGCTCATGTTGCCGCCGCTGATCTCTGCGCTGCCGCCATAGATCGCTCCCTTCTCCACACCCGGCGCGGAGATGACTTTCCCGTCGAGCACGATGGCCATTTGCGACCCCTCCTCGTGAACCTGCTTGGTCAGAACCCCGAACTTTTCGCCACCGGCAGAATTGAAATTTAGATGCACGCCCCAGCCGCGCGTGTCGAAGAAAGCGTTTGCACGCGTGATGGTGTCGCCGAGCAGGTCGGCCTTTTTCCTGATGAGCAACTTGCCCTCGACCGGCTTCCCTTCGCGCTCGTAATTCATCGGCTCGATGCTGTACCCGATCGGCAGCACCTCCTGCCCGGCTTCGATGGCGGGCACGAGTCGCGCGCTGTCACGATGGACGAGGCGGAATTCCAGCTTCGCGACTTTTTTGAGCTGCTCGCGAGTCTCGTTGAGCCGCTGTGGATCGAGGCCCGGGATCTGGACGAGAATCCGGTCGTCGCCAGATGGCGTGATCACCGGTTCGTTGGTGCCCATCCCGTCCACGCGCTTGCGAATCACCTCGACCGCGGTGTCGACCATCTTCGGGGTGATCTCGCGCTTCTGGCCCTTTTCATCAGGGACGGAAATAAGTCTCAGCAGAAACGAGGTGCCGCCTTTCAGGTCGAGGCCAAGCGGGATTTTGCCGACCTGGACGATCTTGCCGTCCGGGCCTTTCACATCAAAGGGCGGCATGACGGAATACAGGCACAATCCCGCGAGCAGCACCGTCAGCACAGAGCCGAGCATGCGCTTGGCCCTCTCGGATTCGGTGACGAAGTACCACGCGAAGAGCCCGAGCAAGAGCAGGCCGATGAGGAAGATGAGAGCGTTCCGGTCCATCTGAAGAAAGAAGAGCGAACCTTACGCTGCCGCAGCCGTTTCCGTTCGCTTGTCCACGGAAGCGATGGCCGACTTGTCGATCTCGATCTTCACGTTGTCCGCGACCTTGAGCAGGAGGGTATTGCCTTCCTTCACGTTGGAGATGATGCCGTGAATGCCCCCAGTGGTCACCACGCTGTCACCCGTTTTCAAGTTGGACACCAGGTTCAGCAGGTCCTTCTGGCGCTTGTTTTGTGGTCGGATGATCAGGAAATAAAAGATCACGCCGATGCACATCATCGGCACCAGCATGCTCGAGAGGCTGGAGCCGGTGCTCTGTGCAGGAGCCTGCGCGAGGAAGATCGATAACTCTGAAATCATAAGAACGCTTGAGGTAAAAACCCGCTCGGACCGAGGTGCCGGGAAACGGGGGGCGGAAGGTTATTCGGCGAGAGAACGATGTCCAAGGATTTCCTCCGGAGCGCTCCGGCAGGTTCCGGTCGCGAGATTCCGGCTCTAACGCAGCGGCCGCGCCACCAGAATTCCGGCGTGGCTGCTGAACTTGTTCAGGTAGCCGGAAAGCCGCTGGTCCACGAGGACCTTGCCGTAGTTCCGAGGCGACGAGGCATGCATGAAGTGCAACACGCCATCGGACGTTCGATAGGCGAGTCCGACATGCGCGGTGCCGATCAGCCGGCCGTCATGATCGCAGATGCCAATGATGTCGCCATTCTGCAGCTTCGACTCGATCCCCGGCACTTTGCGCTTCGGGATGTAATACATCGGCGTGCGGCCGATCCGCTGCTCCATCTGCGCGATGCCGGCGCGCAAATCCGGGTTGTTGCGCATGTAGCGATAGCTCTTCCAGCCGACCGTCATCTCGCGCGCGGCATGCGGCGCACGCACGCCGCCGAGCTCGCGGGTGAGATCTTTGACCAAGCCGCGGTCGTCGTTGTCGGAAAGCCACTCCTCGAGGTAGTGCAGCCGCGAGAGGTAGGAGCCGTTGCACTTTCCGTCGCGATAGCGGTCGAGCTCGATGTACTTGAGCAAAGTCTGCGGCGTCCAATTCTCCCGCGGCTCATCCAGCATGCGGGCGAAGGCGAGCGACGTCTCGAAAAAGGTCCAGCAATCCAACCCATTGAAGTTCACGGAAGGCGCTTCAATCCGGTCATCGATCTCCAGGGTGAAGCCCTTGTAGGGCGTGCCGCAAAGCGCCCGGCCCACCGCGGCTACGCGATCGCCGATCGGCAAGCCCTTCCACTGATCTCCTCGCGCAACAAGGCTATCGAATTGTGGGCGTCCCTTGAAAACCGTCTCAAACGGCAGGGCCGCAAAGGAGGAAAGCGAAAGGAAAAGAGCGGAAAGGAACGTGAGCAAACGGAGCATGCGCGGAAGATGTAACGCGGTTCGCTGCGAATTCAAAACGAATGGCGCCGCGCGACCGGCTGCGGCCTCAAAGACCGTTCAGCATCGCTCAAGGATGGGACAGGCTTGCGCTGAAGGACTCACTCCGCGCCATGCTGCGCGAGAAGCTTTCGCGAACGCTGCGCTACCGAAGCGCAGCGCCCGGTTAGATCCACGCCCCGTCAGGGATCGTGGCGCCTTTCGGCACGACAACGATGCCGTCCCGGATGTACCAGTTCGGGCCGTCGAAGTTCTCCGGCTTGCCGTCCGGCGTGATCACCACGCCGTCACCAATGCGCGCATTTTTGTCGATGATCGCGTTGTCGATCGCGCAGTTGCGACCGATGCCGAGTTCGGGCCCGCCGTCGCGGGAGGCGAGGTCCACATCGTAGAAATCCGCACCCATGACGATGCTGCGGCGGATGGTGGTGCCCGCTTTGATGTAGCTGCGGATGCCGATCACGCATTGCTCGATTAACGCGTCGTCGATGATGCAGCCGTCGGAGATGATCGCCTTCCGGATCGTCGCACCGTTGATCTTGCTGCCCGGCAGGAACCGCGCGTGCGTGTAGATCGGGGCAGTCGTGTCGAAGAAGTTGAACGCCGGGACCGCATTGGTCAGCCCGAGGTTCGCATCGAAGAACGCGCGGATCGTCCCGATGTCCTCCCAGTATCCTTGGAAGATATACGAATGGAGGCGCGCAGTCGGGATCAGCTCGGGGATGACATGCTTGCCGAAATCCACGTAATCGTTGTCCAGCGCGCGGATCAGCATCTCGCGGTTGAAGACGTAAATGCCCATCGACGCTTGATAGAGATCGGCATCAGCCGCCTGGCCGAGGTCGGTGAGCAGTTCCGGCGGAATGCGCATCTCGTCGAGCACCGTCGGGTCCTTCGGCTTCTCCTCAAAGCGGGTGACGCGGCGTGTGGCATCGGTGTGCATGATGCCAAGGGACGTCGCGGCCTCGCGCGAAACGGGGATGGTGCCGAGGGTCATCTCCGCCTTGCTCTCCACATGCTGTGAGAGCAGATCGCCGAGATCCATGCGATAGAGCTGATCGCCGCTCAGGATCACGAAGTACTGATACGGATACTGGAGAAAATCGCGGAGGTTCTGCCGCACGGCATCGGCCGTTCCCTGATACCAGTTCGTGTCGGTCGGCGTTTGCTGCGCCGCGAGGATCTCGACGAATGACCGGGAGAAGTTGTCGAACTTGTAGCTCGAATTGATGTGCCGGTGCAGCGACGCCGAGTTGAACTGGGTCAGCACGTAAATGCGGCGCAGCCCGGAGTTGATGCAATTCGAGATGGGGATATCGACGATGCGGTATTTGCCGGCGAGCGGCACCGCGGGTTTCGAGCGCTCTTTGGTGAGCGGAAAGAGGCGCGTGCCGGCGCCGCCGCCCATGATCACCGCGAGCGTATTTTCTACGATGGCTGCTGGAGGGGTCACAATGTTGGTTCGGTGAGAAAGGAGCGCGCGGCTGTTATCAGTGACGCCCGCACCCCACCGAGGCTTAACGCTGTGCGCCCGGAGATCGAGGCAAAGATCAGGTAAATTCTCGTTGCAAGCTTACGCGCGATTAACCAAGTAGTTGCGCGCGTTCAGTTTCCCCCGATCTATGAACATCCTCCCCCGCTGGTTCTTCGCGCCCGCATTGTTGCTGGCTCCGACCCTCGCTCACGCGATCTCCCTGACGAACTTCCTCTACGAGGGGTTCAACTACACCACAACCGACAACCCCGCCGATAATACGAGCGACGGGGACATCGGCGGCAACACCGGCGGCACCGGGTGGGGTATCGTGCCCAGCGAATGGTCCAATAGCGCCACCACGAACACGAGCACAGTCCTCAACATCGTTAATCCCGGCCTGAGCTACCCCGGGCTACTCACCAGCGGGAATGCGTTGAACCTGAATGCCGCAAATCCGGTCGGAGGAACCGCGAACAGCATCCAGAACTTCTTCCGGGCGTTCAACCAGGGGGGATCGATCGATAGCGGAGTTTTCTACTTCAGCGTGCTCCTCCGGAAAGAAATTGCCTCCGAGCGGACCATCAATCTCGCCTTCTTCGAAGGCACCACGGAGAAGTTTGCCGTCGGCCAATTCTCGCCTGCCGCGAATGACAGCAACGGGACTTTTGGCGCAACGCAACTCAATGCACCGCCGCTGATCACGAGCGCGTCGCCAATCGCGTTCGGTATCGGCGCTACCTACCTGCTGGTGGGGAAGGTGGAGTTCAATACCGGCGGGGCCGATCCAACTTTCGACCGGTTCACGCTCTACGTAAATCCGACCACGAGCGCTGAGCCCGCCACGCCTTACTTCCAGGTGGCCACCGCGAATCTCGGCGGCTTGGACCGGGTCCGCCCGTTCGTCGGCAATACTTCCGGCGCTGATACCGCCTCGAGCGGAACGTACGATGATATTCGTCTGGGGCCGACCTATCAGTCCGTCACACCGGTCCCAGAGCCTGGCTCTGTGTCCTTGCTGGGATTCTGCGCGACGGTCCTGCTCGCTCGCCGCAGACGAGCCTGAAAGAGCATATTCAGTCTTTGCGAGACCCCGGTGCAAACCGGGGTTCTGCTTTTCGGCCGGCCTGAGGCGCGCTTGCCAGCTTCACCCCTCTTTGCCAACGTGCCCGTTCCATCCGTGGCCGCCTGGCCGCGCAACCAATTTACCTTTATGTGCGGCATCATTGGCTACATCGGCAAAGCTCAAGCGGTCCCCATCCTCCTCGAGGGTCTGCGGCGTCTGGAATATCGCGGCTACGACAGCGCGGGCGTGGCGATCCTCGACGGTGGCAAGATCGAGACACGCAAACGCATCGGGCGCATCGCGAACCTCGCCGAACTGATCAAGGAGTCGCCGCCGGTCGGCAGCATCGGCATATCCCACACGCGTTGGGCCACGCACGGCGGAGTAACGGATGAAAATGCGCACCCGCATGCGGATCAAAGCGGCAAACTTTTCCTCTGCCACAACGGCGTGATCGAGAACTACGCCGTGCTGAAGGATCAGCTCACGAAGGAAGGACATGCCTTCGTCTCGCAGACGGACACCGAGGTCCTCGCGCACCTCATCGGCAAGCACTACGAAGCGGCGGGTGGCGAGCCTTCGAAAGGCCGGTTGATCGAGGCGTTGCGAGCGGCCTTGAAGCAGGTCGTCGGCACCTACGGCATCATCATGATTCATCGGGATGTGCCGAACGCGATCGTCGGCGCGCGGCGCGGCAGCCCGCTCGTGCTCGGGATCGGCAAAGGCGAGAACTTCTTCGCGAGCGATGTCAGCGCGATCGTCGCCCACACCCGTGAAGCCGTTTACCTGAAGGATTACGACATCGCGGCGCTGACGCCCGAGGAGTTTGAAATCACCAGCCTCGTCGGCGGTGCGAGCGGCTTCGAGGTGAGCAAAGTCGAGTTCAGCGAGGAGGACGTGAGCAAGGGCGAATACCCGCATTACATGCTCAAGGAGATCTACGAGCAGCCCGACACGATCCAGGACGCCATGCGCGGCCGGCTCTCGCGCGAGGAAGCAACCTCGATCCTCGGCGGCCTCGAGATGACCAACGCAGAGCTGCGTGACGTCGAGCGGATCATCCTCACCGGCTGCGGCACCGCGAGCCACGCGGCGATGGTCGGTGAATATGTGATTGAAGCCCTCGCGCACATTCCGACCGAGGTCGAGTTCGCGAGCGAGTTTCGTTACCGCAACATGCCGTTGCCGAAAGACTCACTGGTCTTCTGCATCAGCCAAAGCGGCGAAACGGCCGATACGCTCGCCGCGTTGCGCGAGAGCCAGCGCAAAGGCCACCGCACGCTCGGCGTTTGCAACAACGTCGCCTCGACGATCGCGCGCGAAAGCGACGGCGGCGTTTACATGCACGCCGGCCCGGAGATCGGCGTCGCCGCGACCAAGTCGTTCACGTCGCAAGTCACCATCCTGACGTTGATCGGCCTGCTGCTCGGCCGCATCCGGCACCTCGGCTCCAGCGAAGGTCTCCGCATCATCGACGAACTCGAAGCGATTCCCGACAAGGTCAAACGCATCCTCGAGCAGAACAGCCACATCAAGGCGATCGCCGACAAATACTGCAACGCGCAGGCAATGATGTTCCTCGGCCGGCAGTTCAACTACCCCGTGGCGCTCGAAGGTGCGCTGAAGATGAAAGAGATCAGCTACATCCACGCGAGCGGCCACCCGAGCGCCGAGCTGAAGCACGGCGTCATCGCCTTGATCAGCCCGGAAGTCCCGAGCGTCTTCATCGCGCCGGACGACAGCGTCTTTGAAAAAAACGTGAGCAACATCGAGGAAGTCAAAGCCCGCAAAGGACCGATCATCGCGATCGGCACCGAAGGTTCGACCAAGCTCGAGAAGGTCGCCGACGACACCATCTTCATCCCGCCCTGCCCGGACTTCCTGTCACCGATCCTCACCGCGATCCCGCTCCAACTGCTCGCCTACCACACCGCCGTCGCCCTCGGCTGCGACGTGGATAAACCACGCAATCTGGCGAAGAGCGTGACGGTGGAGTAGCGTGCGGCGGGTTCTCGAAAAGGAGGAGGTTCGCAGCCGCTTAGCGGGGCACGACAGCGCGGAAGATCACGTTGGATGAAAATGCATCGTCCAAGACTTTCGTCCCACGGATCGCTCGCTCGCGAGCATCTTGCTTCGGGTCAACCGAGTGCTGGCGGATCCCCCCTAAAAACCTTGTCCGAATGAGTCGCTCTGACCTGCTGCCGGGAATCTGTGTCAGTTTGAGCGTATTCATGGAGTTTGAAACTGAGAGATCGGGAAGTACTGCGTCACGTAACGGGGGTTCAGATCTTTCGTGAAGTAATGTTTTCTCTTAATCCAGATGAAACCGTCTCCTTTGGAGATTACGGCAACGTCAATCGGCCACCAACGGTTTCTTGGTCCGTGGACATCCTCCGCTTCAAAACGGTGAGGTTGACGAGAGATTCAGCCATCGCTGCCAGCTCGTCTTTCGGAAGAACTTCGATCGCAGCTAAAACCGGGTCGACGTGGTTCTCCTGCCGGTACTCTGACAGATCCGAGTGTAACGTCTTCAGAAGGGAGGAGCTCGCGTCGCTCATCTCTGCCTTCAGCGCCTCCAGATCGATCGTTGCCGCCCCAGTAAGCGC